>NZ_JBEOUL010000030.1:0-97417 GCF_040304075.1 Kitasatospora sp. NPDC094015 | reverse complement strand
GACACCCCGGGGGTGTTGTCCACGAAATTGGTGATCAGCCAGTTCAGGTTCTGTGCGGCCTGGCTCATCTGACTCAACTCAACGCTCCTGGTGGTCGGGGCCGAAGCCGGTGGTGCCATCGGCGTTGCGCTGCCCGTCATGACCGGGACGGTTGCCGCGTGCGGCGCCGCCGAAACCGTCGAAGCCCTGCGGGGCGGCGCCGGGGTTGGCGCCGGTACCCGCCTGGCGGCCCTGCTGGATGCCGCGGCGCAGGTTGGTGAGCCGGCCGCGCACCTCCTCGGGGCTGCGGGACACCTGCGGGCCGGTCAGCGGAGAGGACTCCGCCGTGCCGGACACCAGGTTGGCCTGCGGGGTGCGGCGCGGGAGCCCGGAGGTGGTCAGGCCACCGGTCGAGGGCTCGCGCAGCTGTTCGGCCCGCCGCCAGCGCTCGTCGTTGGCCGACGGGCGCCACGGGGCTTCCGGCTGCAGGGGCGGCTGGGCCGGACCCTGCGGCGCCTGGCGCTGCTGAGGTGCCTGCTGGGGCTGGGGTGCCTGCTGGCGCGCCTGCTGCGGGGCCTGCTGCTGGGGGGCCTGCTGTTGCGGCGCCTGCTGCGGGCGGCCCTGCGGAGCCGGCCGCTGCTGCTGGGGGTGACCCTGCTGCGGACGGCCCTGCGCCGCGATGCCGGGGGCCGAGGTCCCCGGGCGCTGCGGCTGGTACGGACGCGGGCGGTCGCCCTGCTCGCCGTCCTCGGGGCGGAACCACTGCTGGGTGTCCTCCGCGCCCGGGCCGGTCGGCAGCGCCATCGGCTGCGGCCGCTCGCCACCGGCCTGGCGCTGCGGGCGCCGGGCGCCGGGCGCCTGGCCCTGCTGCGGCGCGAACGCCTGCTGCGGCTGGCCCTGCTGGGGCTGCTGCTGGCCGGCGGGGCCGGGCACGCTCGGCAGCACCGGCTCGACCAGACCGAGGCCCAGCGGGTCCCGGGGGTCGATGTCGCTGGCCTCGAACCGGGGCCGGGCGAACTGGGCGGTGCTCTCGGCCGCGCTCTCGGCCGGCGCCTGCTGCGACTGCTGCTGCGGCTGCGCCGGACGGTTCTGCGGGTTCTGCGGACCCTGCGGCGCCTGCGGGCGGCGCGGGGCCAGCCCGCCGCGGGCGGGGTCCGCCTGCGGCGCCTGGTCGGCCCGGCCGTGCTGCGGACGCTCGCCGAACGGTGCGGCGCTCTCCGGCAGTTCGGCGCCGGGCCGCTGCTGCGGGCGCTCGCCGGCCGGCCGGCGGCCGTTCGGGGCCTCCTGCGGGCGCGGGGAGCGGCGGGGCATCCCGCCGGGACCACCGGCACCGGGACCACCAGCACCGGGCGCACCGGGCGCACCGGAGGCGCCGGGCACCCGCCGCGGCGGCATGTCGGGGGAGGGGTTGGCCTGCGGGGCCGGGCCGCCGCCCTGGAGCGACTGGCCGACCTCGCGGGTCGGCAGACCGGCGCCCGCGGGAGCGCCGGGACCACCGTTGCCGGTGGGACCGCCGTTGCCGGCGGGGGCGCCGGGACCGCCCGAGGGCTGGCCGCCGAACATCCCGCCGCCGCCCTGACCGCGGTTCTGCTGACCGCCCTGCGGGCCGTTGCCCTGCGGCGCGCCGCCGAGCTGCGGACGCCCGCCCGGGGCACCGCCCGGGCCCTGGCCGAGCGCGGCCGCCTGGCGGCCGGACAGCGCGTCGGCCGCACCGGCCCGGCCCTGCTGGCGCGGGGTCGGACCGGCACCGCGCTGCTGCTTGCCGGCCGGACCGCCCTGGCCGGGGCGGCCGCCCCGGCGGTCGGCGGAGTTGGTGACGTCGACCGGGAGCATGACCAGCGCGGTGGTGCCACCGGAGTCGCTGGGGCGGAGCTGGATCCGGATGCCGTGTCGCAGGGACAGGCGGCCGACCACGAACAGACCCATCCGGCGGGACACCGAGACGTCCACCACCGGGGGGCTGGCGAGGCGCTCGTTGATGTCCGCGAGGTCGTCGGGGCTGAGGCCGATGCCGGTGTCGTGGATCTCGACCAGCACGCGGCCGTCCGGCAGCGCGTGGCCGGTGACCCGGACCCGGGTCTGCGGGCTGGAGAACGAGGTGGCGTTCTCCAGCAGCTCGGCGAGCAGGTGGACGAGGTCGTTGACGACGCGACCGGCTACCTCGGTGGACGGGACCGCGGCGAGCTCGATGCGCTCGTACTGCTCCACCTCGGAGGCGGCGGCGCGCAGCACGTCGACCAGCGGGACGGGGCGGGTCCAGCGGCGGCCCGGGTCCTCACCCGCGAGGACCAGCAGGTTCTCACCGTTACGGCGCATGCGGGTCGCGAGGTGGTCGAGCTTGAAGAGGCTGGCCAGCTGGTCCGGGTCGGCCTCGCGGCTCTCCAGCTCGGAGATCAGCGACAGCTGGCGCTGGATGAGGCCCTGGCTGCGGCGCGAGAGGTTGGTGAACATCGCGTTGATGTTGCCTCGCAGCAGCGCCTGCTCGGCGGCGAGGCGGACGGCCTCGCGGTGCACCATGTCGAACGCGTGCGCCACGTGGCCGATCTCGTCCGCGGAGTCGACGCCGACCGCCTCGACGGTGACGTCGACGTCCTGCGGGTCGCTCTCGGACAGGGTCTTGACCAGCTCGGGCAGTCGCCGCTCGGCGACGTCCTCGGCCGCGGACTGCAGTCGGGTCAGCGAGCGCACCATCGAGCGGGCCATCAGGGCCGCGCCGGCGATGGCGACGATGAGCACGATGGCGACCAGCGCCGCGTTGATCAGGGCCTCGGTGTCGGCGTCGGACTGCAGCGCCTGGGCCTTGCCGTCGAGGTCGTCGACCAGGCCGGTCTCGATGTTCCGCTCCGCGGTGATCTTCGCGGTGGCGTCGTCGTACCAGCTCTTGTAGCTGCGGCTCTCGGCCTGCTGGATGCCGTTCGGGTTGAGCACGGCCTTGGTGAAGCGGTCGGCCTCGGCGATGAGCTGGTTGTAGCTCATCTGGGCCCGCTTGGCGCGTGCCTCGCCCTCGCCGTAGATCGCGGTGAAGTTGGCGAGCGCGTTGTCCTCGGCGCCCTGGAGGCGGATGCCGAAGGTCTCGTCCGAGGTGCTCAGGTCGGGCTGGCCGGGCCGGGCGAGCGCCGCGCTGATCAGCGCGCGCTGCATGGAGGTGCTCTCCTTGGCCAGCGAGAACTGCCGCAGCGCACGGGTGGTCTTGATCAGCTCGGTGCTGTTCGAGGTGATCGCCAGGTCCTGGATGATGTCGATCAGGTCCTTGATCATCACGTCGTAGCTCGTGATGGTGGCCTGGATGTTGTCAGGACTCCGGTATGCGTTGTTGCGGGCCGCGGTGAGCTGGTTGAGGTCCTTGCGGACCTGCAGCAGCAGCGTCTTGCCACCGGCGAGGTCGAGCTCGTCGAACTTGTCGGCACTGGCGTTGAACGCCTTGCTCAGCGCGTCGCTGTTCTTCTTCGCCTCGGTGACCTCGGGGTCCTCGGGGTTCAGGTGGTTGGCGTCCGCGGTGATCGGGCCGGCGCTGACGTCACGCTCGGTCTGCAGCGCGTTGGCCAGGGCGGTGGCCTTACGGGCCAGGTCCGCCAGGTCCTTCATCTGCGCCAGCTGCCGCGAGTTCTCCAGCGAGGTCTGCACCCGCAGGCCGCCGAGCACCAGCGCGACCATCACGGGGAGCAGCAGCAGCGCGATCAGGCGGGTCCGGATCCGCCAGTTCTTCATGGCGAAGCGGCTGATGCCGGTGGCCCGGCGGCGGTTCAGTGAACCGCGCAGCCGGGATCGGCGGCTCTCCTTGTCGGCGTGCTCGGCGCTGTCCGCGCCGGCGGCGTGTTCGCCTGCGTCTGGCTCGGAGCCGCCGGAAGTCAACCGATCGGCGGCAGCGCCGGTCATCGGTGCTGCCTGGTGGGAGCCTGACATGGGCTCGCGCTGCTCCGGGTCACCCGCGGCGCCGCTGCCCCTCTTGAAACGTCCCTGCACTGGCGTCGCAACCTCTGGACCGGGCGCCCCTCCCGCGACTGGCGGGATAGGACGGTGTCGAGTTTTTCCGTGGCATTCCAGCACAGCGCGAGAAGTCCAACAAGGGGCGTTACCCGTCGGTGTCCTGGGCTACCCAGTGCGCGCACCGCCTCACGGACTGTGCGGTAGGGGTGCCGGAATACGGCCCTTTTCGGACACTTGCCGGATGCATGCCAAGTGGGCTGCGGATTCACCTGAGTGCCGGAGGTCCCAAAATGTCCGAGATATCCCCTATGTCGGCCATTCTCCGAGGTCGGAATTGGCCGAGATCGCGGCAATTTTCCGGTGAAATGTGAGCAAAGTCACAGCGCTATGTGTAGCTTTGGTCACGGCGGCTGTGAAAGGAGATCCTTAGCCTTGCTCCGACGGGACGCTCCGCTGTGCCCCGCCGCGATTCCAGCCTGCCCATCCCGAGGCCGGTCCAAAAGCGCCGCCCCGATCGGGTCGGTCGCCCGCCGCCGGTCTCCGACCCCGAGGTGTGACGCAATGTCCGAGCCGACGAAGAAGGCTTCGAAGTCCACGCTCAACTGCCGCCCCACGGCCAACCCGCGTCGGACCACCCTGGCCTCCGTCGAGGACTTCGGCCAGCTGCCCGGTTTCCTCGCCGCGCAGACGCCCCGCGAGTACGCCGCGGAGCTGCCCGACAGCACCGCCAACCCGCGCCGCACCGTGCTGATGGTCGCGCCGGCCCCGCGGATCCCGCTGGACTGACCCCGACCGCCCCGGAGGGCGCCGACCGCACCGCTGCGGTCGGCGCCCTCCGGCGTTCCCGGGGGTGGGTGCGCCGGGGAAGACCCCGCCGAGGCCCTCGAGCCCGCCGCGACCGTGGGCGACGGCCCACGCGATAGCCTGGGCACGATCGTGCAGGGCCCCGATCCGCGGGCCCCGCCAGCGTCCGGGCGCCCCGGCGGCCGACGAACCGAGAGGTTGCTGGGCAGTGCGCATTGCCAGGTTCTCCGTCCGGGAAGGAAGCCCTGCCGCCGGCAGCGTCTCCTTCGGCGTGATCGAGGGCGATCCCTCGAAGCCCGAATCGCTGGTGCTGCACGCACTGGCCGGGCACCCGTTCGGGGCTCCGCAGCCGACCGGTGAGAGCTACCGCTTCCAGGACGTCCGCCTGCTCGCCCCGATGCTCCCGAGCAAGATCGTCGCGGTCGGCCGCAACTACGCGGCGCACGCCGCCGAGCTCGGCAACGAGGTCCCGGCCGTCCCGCTGACCTTCTTCAAGCCCTCCACCTCGGTGATCGGCCCGACCGAGGCCATCGCGTACCCGCCGTTCTCCTCGGACGTGCAGCACGAGGCCGAGCTGGCCGTGGTGATCGGCCGGATGTGCCGCGAGGTGCCGGTCGAGCGGGTGCCCGAGGTGATCCTCGGCTACACCTGCGCCAACGACGTGACCGCCCGCGACGTGCAGCAGCGCGAGGGCCAGTGGGCCCGCGCGAAGGGCTTCGACACCGCCTGCCCGCTCGGCCCGTGGATCGAGACCGACCTCGACCCGGCCGACCTGGCGGTCACCTGCACCGTCAACGGCGAGCTGCGGCAGGCCGGCCGGACCTCGCTGATGGTCCGCCCGGTCGCCGAGCTGATCGCGCACATCTCCGAAGCGATGACCCTGCTCCCGGGCGACGTCATCCTCACCGGCACCCCCGCGGGTGTCGGCCCCATCGGCGTCGGCGACGAGGTCGCCGTCACCATCGAAGGTATCGGCACTCTCGCCAACAAGGTCATCTCCCGTGATTGAGGCTTCAAGCGTGGCTAACTCCGAGCTGGACCCGACCGTCCGGGTCCGCTTCTGTCCCTCCCCGACCGGCAACCCGCACGTCGGCCTGGTCCGGACCGCCCTGTTCAACTGGGCCTTCGCCCGCCACAACGGCGGCAAGCTGGTCTTCCGGATCGAGGACACCGACGCGGCCCGCGACTCCGAGGACTCCTACAACCAGCTGCTGGACGCGATGCGCTGGCTCGGCTTCGACTGGGACGAGGGCCCCGAGATCGGCGGCCCGCACGCGCCGTACCGGCAGTCGCAGCGGATGGAGACCTACGCGGACGTCGCGGCCCGGCTCAAGGCGGCCGGCCACGCGTACGAGTGCTACTGCTCGACCGAGGAGCTGGACGCCCGCCGCGAGGCGGCCCGCGCGGCCGGCCGGCCCAGCGGCTACGACGGCCACTGCCGCGAGCTCACCGCCGACCAGGTCGAGGTCTACCGCCAGGAGGGCCGGCAGCCGATCGTCCGGTTCCGGATGCCCGACCAGGCGCTGACCTTCGACGACCTGGTCCGCGGCCCGATCACCTTCGACCCCAAGGACGTCCCCGACTTCGGCATCGTCCGGGCCAACGGCGCTCCGCTGTACACCCTGGTCAACCCGGTCGACGACGCGCTGATGGAGATCACGCACGTGCTCCGCGGCGAGGACCTGCTCTCCTCGACGCCGCGCCAGATCGCGCTCTACGCCGCACTCGCCGAGATCGGCGTCGGCAACGGCACCACCCCGCGCTTCGGCCACCTGCCGTACGTGATGGGCGAGGGCAACAAGAAGCTCTCCAAGCGCGACCCGCAGGCCTCGCTCAACCTCTACCGCGAGCGCGGCTTCCTGCCCGAGGGGCTGCTCAACTACCTGGCCCTGCTGGGCTGGTCGCTCTCCGCGGACGACGACCACTTCTCGATGGACCAGCTGGTCGCCGCCTTCGACATCGCCGACGTGAACGCCAACCCGGCGCGCTTCGACCTGAAGAAGTGCGAGGCGATCAACGCCCGCCACGTGCGCGAGCTGGCCCCCGAGGAGTTCGTCCGCCGGCTGGTGCCCTACCTCCAGGCCCCCGGCCTGCTGCCGGCCGAGCCGAGCGCCGAGCAGCTGGCGCTGCTGGCCGCGGTGGCCCCGCTCACCCAGGAGCGGATGGTGGTGCTCAGCGAGATCGTCCCGATGGCCGGCTTCCTGTTCGTCGACCCGGCCGAGTTCGCGGTCGACCCCGAGGACGCGGCCAAGGTGCTGACCGCCGACGCCCGCCCGGTGCTGGAGGCCAGCATCAAGGCGCTGGAGGAGCTCGGGGACTTCACCCCGGAGCCGATCCAGGCCGCGCTGCGCGAGGCGCTGGTGGAGGGCCTGGGCATCAAGCCCAAGTTCGCCTTCACCCCGCTGCGGGTGGCCGTCACCGGCCGCCGGATCTCTCCGCCGCTCTTCGAGTCGATGGAGCTGCTCGGCCGGGCCGAGACGCTGCGCCGGCTGGGCGCCGCCCTGGAGCTGCTGCCGGCCTCCTGAGCCGGTCCCGGACACCTGCGGGCCTGGTGCGCTGACCAGGTCCGCAGGTGCCGGCGGCGCTGCCTGCGGTTATCGATTTTGGAGCCGGGCCGCGCGTCGGGTAATGTTCTTTCTGCGCCGCCCGGGCAGGGAGGCGCGAGACACCGAGGAGGGCCCCGCAGGGGTCGAACTCTGGTGGGGTATGGTGTAATTGGCAGCACGACTGATTCTGGTTCAGTTAGTCTAGGTTCGAGTCCTGGTACCCCAGCGCAGTACAAGTGGTGCAAGCAGTACAAGTGGTACACGCCCCCGTTGTGTAGCGGCCTAGCACGCTGCCCTCTCACGGCAGTAGCGCCGGTTCGAATCCGGTCGGGGGTACGCAATGCAAATTGCAAACTGAATAAAGATATGAGTATGCCCCCGTTGTGTAGCGGCCTAGCACGCTGCCCTCTCACGGCAGTAGCGCCGGTTCGAATCCGGTCGGGGGTACTCAGCACCAGTGATGGTGCGGGCCCCCGTTGTGTAGCGGCCTAGCACGCTGCCCTCTCACGGCAGTAGCGCCGGTTCGAATCCGGTCGGGGGTACTTTTGGGGTATGGTGTAATTGGCAGCACGAGTGATTCTGGTTCATTTAGTCTAGGTTCGAGTCCTGGTACCCCAGCCAACAACAGCTCCGGGTGACCGGGGCTTTTTGTTTTTCCGGAACCGCCGCGCTTTTCCGACGGGGAGCGCCGTGCGCCGGGATGTTCGAAGGCCCGCCCCGATCGCTCGGGGCGGGCCTTTTTCGTCACGGCGGGTTTTCGTCACGGCGGGGCGCCGGCCGGGGCTCAGCCGCGGCGCAGTGCCTCGGTGAGGCGGTTGGCGGCCTCGATGATGGCCTGGGCGTGCAGCCGGCCCGGGTGGCGGGTGAGGCGCTCGATCGGGCCGGAGACCGAGACGGAGGCCACCACCCGGTTGGAGGGGCCGCGGACCGGCGCCGACACGGAGGCCACGCCGGGCTCCCGCTCGCCGATCGACTGGGCCCAGCCGCGCCGCCGTACGCCGCTCAGCGCGGTGGCGGTGAACCGGGCGCCCTGCAGACCCCGGTGGAGCCGCTCCGGCTCCTCCCAGGCGAGCAGGACCTGCGCGGCGGAGCCGGCCTTCATCGGCAGAGTGGAGCCGACCGGCACGGTGTCGCGCAGGCCGGAGAGCCGCTCGGCGGCGGCCACGCAGATCCGCATCTCGCCCTGCCGGCGGTAGAGCTGGGCGCTCTCGCCGGTGACGTCGCGCAGGTGCGTGAGCACCGGGCCGGCGGCGGCCAGCAGCCGGTCCTCGCCGGCCGCGGCGGAGAGTTCGGAGAGTCGGGGGCCGAGGATGAAGCGGCCCTGCATGTCCCTGGTGACCAGGCGGTGGTGTTCGAGTGCGACGGCGAGCCGGTGGGCCGTGGGCCGCGCCAGACCGGTGGCGGCGACCAGCCCCGCCAACGTGGCGGGGCCCGACTCCAGTGCGCTGAGCACCAGAGCGGCCTTGTCGAGAACGCCGACGCCGCTTGTGTTGTCCATGTCTCGATACTGCAGTCTCAGTACGCGAGACGCAAGTTCAATCCGGCGAGAAAAGCGCCACTCTGGATGCAGCAGCCCGGGAGACACCCAGGGCGGACCCTTACCGAGGTGTCCGCATCCTGGACACGATCCGGCGTGCAGGTCGCCTGCGGCGAGCCTCACCAGGGTGGCTCGGGAAGAGACCTCGACGACACGAGAAGGCCGGCAATGCGGCCGGCTGGAGGGAAAGCGATGGGACGGACACTGGCGGAGAAGGTCTGGGACGACCATGTCGTCCGGCGCGCCGAGGGCGAGCCCGACCTGCTCTACATCGACCTGCACCTGCTGCACGAGGTGACCAGCCCGCAGGCCTTCGACGGCCTCCGGCTCGCCGGCCGCAAGGTCCGCCGGACCGATCTGACGATCGCGACCGAGGACCACAACACCCCCACCCTGGACATCGACAAGCCGATCGCCGACCCGGTCTCCCGGGTGCAGCTGGAGACGCTGCGCCGCAACGCCGCCGAGTTCGGGGTGCGGATCCACTCGCTGGGCGACATCGAGCAGGGCGTGGTGCACGTGGTCGGCCCGCAGCTGGGTCTGACCCAGCCGGGCACCACCGTGGTCTGCGGCGACTCGCACACCTCCACCCACGGCGCCTTCGGCGCGCTGGCCTTCGGCATCGGCACCAGCCAGGTCGAGCACGTGCTGGCCACCCAGACGCTGCCGCTGGCCCCGTTCCGCACCATGGCGATCACGGTCGAGGGCGAGCTGCCCGACGGCGTCACCGCCAAGGACCTGATCCTGGCCGTGATCACGAAGATCGGCACCGGAGGCGGCCAGGGCTACGTCCTGGAGTACCGCGGCTCGGCCATCCGCAGCCTCTCCATGGAGGCCCGGATGACCATCTGCAACATGTCCATCGAGGCGGGCGCCCGGGCCGGCATGATCGCCCCGGACCGGACCACCTTCGACTACCTGGAGGGGCGCCCGCACGCCCCCAAGGGCGAGGACTGGGACGCCGCGGTCGCCTACTGGGAGACCCTGGCCACCGACGAGGACGCGGTCTTCGACCACGAGATCTTCATCGACGCCGCCCAGCTCACCCCGTTCGTCACCTGGGGCACCAACCCCGGCCAGGGCGCGCCGCTGGGCGCCGAGGTGCCGGACCCGGCCTCCTTCGCCGACCCGCAGGAGCGGACCGCGGCCGAGAACGCGCTCGCGTACATGGGCCTGGAGGCCGGTACGCCGCTGCGCGAGGTCGCCGTGGACGCGGTCTTCGTCGGCTCCTGCACCAACGGCCGGATCGAGGACCTGCGCGCCGCCGCCGCCGTCCTGGAGGGCCGCACCATCGCCGACAGCGTGCGGATGCTGGTCGTGCCAGGCTCGGTGCGGGTCGCGCTGCAGGCCGTGGAGGAGGGCCTGGACAAGGTCTTCACCGCCGCCGGCGCCGAATGGCGGCACGCCGGCTGCTCGATGTGCCTGGGCATGAACCCGGACCAGCTGGCCCCGGGGGAGCGCTGCGCCTCCACCTCCAACCGCAACTTCGAGGGCCGCCAGGGCAAGGGCGGCCGCACCCACCTGGTGTCGCCCCAGGTCGCCGCGGCCACCGCCGTGCTGGGCCGGCTGGCGGCGCCCGCAGACCTGTCGTCCAACGTCGCTGTGGAGGCCTGAGCAGCATGGAGAAGTTCACCACCCACACCGGCCGGGCCGTCCCGCTGCGCCGCAGCAACGTCGACACCGACCAGATCATCCCGGCGCACTGGCTGAAGAAGGTCACCCGCAGCGGCTTCGAGGACGGCCTGTTCGAGGCCTGGCGCAAGGACGAGTCCTTCGTGCTGAACCGCCCCGAGCGGGCCGGCGCCACCGTGCTGGTGGCGGGCCCCGAGTTCGGCACCGGCTCCTCCCGCGAGCACGCCGTCTGGGCGCTGCAGAACTACGGCTTCCAGACCGTCATCTCCTCGCGGTTCGCCGACATCTTCCGCGGCAACTCGCTGAAGAACGGCCTCCTGACGGTGGTTCTGCCGCAGGAGACGGTGGAGCGGCTGTGGCAGCTCGTCGAGGCCGACCCGACCGCCGAGATCACCGTCGACCTGGAGGCCCGGGAGGTCCGCGCCGAGGGCGTGCACGCCTCCTTCGAGCTGGACGACAACGTCCGCTGGCGGCTGCTGAACGGCCTGGACGACATCAGCATCACGCTGCAGAACGAGGCCGACATCGCCGCCTTCGAGACGACCCGGCCGGCCTTCAAGCCGCGGACCCTCCCGGTGGCCTGAGCCGCTGCTTTCTGATGCTTCGCCGGATGGCCCGCCTCCCCTCGGGGGGGCGGGTCTTCGGCTGTTCGGGACGGGAGTTCGGACGGCCGGCCCGGTCGGCATAAACCCCCGGGGCAGCGCAACTCCGTACAGATGGCACAATCGTTGCATGCACCGGCTCCCCGAACCTCCGTGCCCGGGTGGCGAACCCGCCGCGACGGAGGGGACGGACGGTGCAGCCGGCAGTCGAATTGACGACCGGACGGACCAACACACCTCACCTGCTGAGGAACCGGACGACTCGGAAGTCACGGCGCTCTACGCGCTAGTGGCCGAGCGGTTGAAGCAAGCGCACGCTCGCGTTTCTGCGCTGAACGTGTCAACGGATGCAAAGACCGCTCTCACCCGGCAACTGCTCATCGTCACGGAGACCGCCAAGCGCGATCTTCCGGAGGCGGCGCGGCGGTTGAGTCGCTTTGTGCAAGACCTCGACGAGGGGCGGCAGCCGCGCCCGTGAGGTCGCCGACGCGCAAATCCATTGCGACACTAGGGTGATTCACACGTTTGGTAATTGAAAGTCCGCAGATACATACCTAACGTGCGAAATGAACGGATGGAATCATCCGGCGCCCGTTTCCGAAGGGGAAGACGTGAACAAGGCTCAGCTTGTCGAAGCGGTGGCCGAGCAGCTGGGCGGTCGCAAGGCTGCCGCAGAGGCCGTCGACGCAGTGCTCGACACCATGGTGCGTGCCGTTGTGGCAGGAGACCGCGTGTCGGTCACCGGTTTCGGCACCTTCGAGAAGGTGGAGCGCTCCGCGCGCTTCGCCCGCAACCCGCAGACCGGCGAGCGGGTCAAGGTCAAGAAGACCGCGGTCCCGCGCTTCCGTCCGGGTCAGGGCTTCAAGGACCTGGTCTCCGGCGCCAAGAAGCTGCCGAAGGACGGCCCCTCGGTGAAGAAGGCCCCCAAGGGCTCCCTCACCCCGGGCAAGGGCGGCACCACCGCTGCCGTGAAGCGCGCCGCCACCAAGCGCGCCGCCGCCGCTGCCGCCGCCGCTCCGGCCACCGCCGCGAAGAAGACGGCCGCCCGCAAGGCGACCACCACCGCGAAGAAGGCGGCGGTCAAGAAGACCACCACCGCCCGCTCCACGGCGTCCAAGACCACCGCGGCGAAGACCACGGCGGCCAAGACCACCGCGGCCAAGACCACGGCGGCCGCCAAGAAGGCCGCGCCGGCGAAGACCGCGGCGAAGAAGGCCACCACCGCCAAGACCGCGGCGGCCAAGAAGACCACCACCGCCAAGAAGGCGACGGCCGCGGCCAAGAAGACCGCGCCGGCGAAGAAGACCGCCACGCGCAAGACCACCGCGCGCAAGGCGACCGCCAAGTAGTCCCCGGCGGCTCCCCGGGCACCGGCGACGCCGGTGCCCGCGGTGGCGAGGTGACGGTGCGCGCACCGGTACGGCTGCGGCGGCCCGTGCCCCGGATCACTCCGGGGTGGGCCGCCGCAGCCGTTTCCGTTCCCGCCCGGGGGCGGCGCGTGGTGCCGGTGGCGGGGTGACGCGGGTTCAGCGCCCCTGGACCGGGAGCTCGTAGACGATCTCCCAGCGGGAGTCCGGGATCACCACGTCGGCGGTCTCCACCGCCCGCCCGTCCACGTCGAAGTAGGTCCGCTCCACCAGCGTCACCAGATCGCCGGCCGAGATGCCCAGCAGGTGCGCCTGCGCCTGGGTGGCCCGGGCCGGACGCGGCCGCTCCACCAGGTGGTCCACCACCACGCCGATCGAGGCCATCCGCTCGACCAGCCCCTGCCCGGCGAGCGGGCCGAGTTCGGGCAGCAGCACCGGGGTCCCGCCGGTGACCGCCATCGGCTCCCAGCTCTCCGCCAGTTGCACCGGTCGGCCGTCGGTGAGGAACTCGTAGCAGGTGCGCACGGTCGGCTCGCCGGGTTCGATGCCGAGCCGGTCGGCGATCGCCGGCGGCGCCGGGGTGCGGGCGAAGCTGTTGGCGTCCCAGCTGCCGGCCGGCTCCCGGTTGCCGTGGTCGGCCCGGAACGGCGAGGGCCCGCTGAGCCCGCGGTGCCGGGAGCGCACCATCGGCCGGCGCTCGGTCGGCAGCCGCACGTAGGTGCCGGAGCCGGCCCGGCCCTCCAGCAGCCCCTCGGTGATGAGCAGTTCCTGCGCCCGCTGGAGCACGTTCGGCCCCACGCCGTACTCGACCGCGAGCTGTGCGCGGGACGGCAGCCGCTCGCCCACCAGCCATTCGCCGCGGGTCAGCCGGCGCCGCAGGTCGTCCGCGACCCGCAGGTAAGGGGGCTCCTGTGAGGGCATCCATCACTCCTGGCGCAGGCTCGGCCCGGCCGCGTTCGGCAGGGCGGGTGATACGGCATTGACAATTTAATCCATCAGGAGCAATCTAATGAGTTAGAATCACCACGTGTGAGCGGTTGCCCGCAAGGAGAAACGTCGCGTGCGCACCACCAGGTCGTTCGACCTCGCCGGGATCCTCGCCCGTCGCCTCGCCGGCGTCACCGGGGCCAGGGCGAGGGTCCGCCGGCGGCCGGAGGGCGGCGGGTACCGGGTGGAGGTGCCGCTCGGCTGCTCGGGGGAGGCGGCCCACCGGGAGCTGCTCGCCGTGCTCGCCGGGGCGGACCGCTTCGGCCACCGGTCCTGCGCCGGCGCCCAGCTGATCTGGGCGGAGGTCGACGACCGGCCCGGGGCAGGGACGGGTGGGCGCACGGACGGCCGGGGCGACGGCGGACCCGAGCAGGCGGGCCGCGACCAGGAGAGCGAGGAGCGCGGACCATGACGACCAGCAACACGGCGGCGGCGTCGACGGCGGTGACCGTGGTGATCGAGGGGATCACCCTGCCCGCCACCTTCAACCGGCTGCCGGACGCGATGGCGGCGCTCTGGGAGGCGCTGCGGATGCTGCCGCTCGGCTGGGCCCAGTACGAGGCCTGTCAGGGGTACTTCGGACCGGAGGCGGTGCCGCGGGTGGCGCAGGCGCTGGCCCGGGAGGGGCGGCTGGAGGTGACCTTCCGGCTGGCGGGCCGCCC
Organism: Kitasatospora sp. NPDC094015; assembly: GCF_040304075.1. Taxonomy (NCBI): domain Bacteria; kingdom Bacillati; phylum Actinomycetota; class Actinomycetes; order Kitasatosporales; family Streptomycetaceae; genus Kitasatospora; species Kitasatospora sp. NPDC094015. Next base: position 83,374 of record NZ_JBEOUL010000030.1, on the reverse strand, counting down.
GTACACCGTCACGGTGCGGCCGGCCGGGGCCTAGGTTCTGGTACCCGCCAGGGCGGTACGGCGGTCAGGCCTCGGCGCCCGGGTCCGGGAAGGTCTGCAGGGTCAGGAAGACCACCCGGCGGGCCTCGCCGCTGCCCTCGGTGCGGATCCGGACGCGCTGGCCGGGGCGCAGCAGGCGCAGGCCGCCGGCGTCGAAGGCGGCGGCGTCGAAGGGCACCGGGGTGCCGTCGTCGAGCAGTACCGAGCCCGTCCGGGTCGCCGGGTCGAAGGTGAACGAGGTGGCCTGCATGCGTGCAGCATAGCGAGCGCCCCGGTGGCTCAGACCAGGGTGGCGGCCACCGCGGCGGTGTGCGCTCCGACGCCCAGCGCCAGCGCCTCCAGCAGGTCGGCCGCGGTGTCCACGTCCCGGCGCACCGACGGGACGCCGGCCAGCGGGAGTTCGCGGGCGCCGCGGGCGGCGTGCCGGTCGCGGGAGCCCGGTCCGAACGCGGGGCCGAGCGGCAGGCCCGGCGGGCAGGCCAGCAGGGTGGTGCCGGTGCCGGGGGTGTCGGCGAGGAAGGCCCGCCGGCCGGCGGGCACCGCGGCCAGGACCAGCGCGAGTTCGGCCGGGCGCAGCGCGGGCAGGTCGGCGGACAGGGTGGCGACGGGGGCGCGCGGCGCGTGCTGGAGCGCTCGCGCTGCTCCGTGCGCCAGTGCCGGGTTGAGCCCGCCGCGGCGGCCGACCGGCTCGTCCGCGACCACCAGGGCGCCCAGCGCGCGGACCCGTTCGGCCACCAGCGCGTCCCCGGTGACCACCAGCAGCCGGGCCACCGGCGGGCAGGCGAGCGCCGCCGTGACGGTGTCCAGCGCGAACGCCAGCGCCAGTTCGGGCCGCCGCGCCCCGGCGAACGGGGCCAGCCTGCTCTTCGCCAGTTCGAGCGGCTTGACCGGCAGCACCAGGGACCAGCCCGGCGCACCGGGAGCGTCCGCGCCGGGTCGCCGCGGGGAGGGAGCGGGCGGGAGCGGCCCGGCGGGGCGTACGGTGTCCTGGGTCATCGGCGCCATTGTGGCGCCGGGTCCGCGGCCCTGGCCAGCCGCACCGCGCGCCCGGCGTGCGGTTGCTCACGTGCCCGCGGCCGACGGGCAGGTCCGCTCGACAGCCGGCAGGTCCGCAGGTGAGACTGGTCCGCGCCTGGGGCGCCGCCCGGCCGTGCGGCCGGCGGCGGGCCGCAGGTCGGGACCTCTCCCGCCGGTCACGGCGGTACGGGTGCGGACCGGGCCCACGGCCCCGCCGGCGAAGGCCGGGAGGCGACGGAAGACGTGCGGCACCCGGGGTGCCGCACCGGATGAGGAGGAGCTGGGGTGGCCCGCCGCTCGAACGCCAGGTTCGGCAACGCCGACTACGGCATCTGGTACCGCTTCGCGGCCGTGCTGGTGAAGCCGGTGACCACCGCCCTGGTGAAGCCGGACTGGCGCGGATGGGAGCACCTCCCCAAGGAGGGCGGCTTCCTGGCGGTGGTGAACCACAACTCGGTCATCGACCCGGTGGTGTACGCGCACTGGCAGTACAACAGCGGGCGCCCGCCGCGGATACTCGGCAAGTCCCAGCTGTTCTCGGTGCCGTTCATCGGCTTCATGCTGCGCAAGACCGGCCAGATCCCGGTGTTCCGCGAGTCCACCGACGCCGCCGCCGCCTTCCGTGCCGCGATCGAGGCGATCGAGGGCGGCCAGTGCGTGCAGTTCTACCCCGAGGGCACGCTGACCCGGGACCCGGACCTGTGGCCGATGACCGGCAAGAGCGGCGCCGCCCGGGTCGCGCTGATGACGGGCGCGCCGGTGATCCCGGTCGCGCACTGGGGCGCGCACGAGATCGTCCCGCCGTACGGGCGCGGCGGCAAGAGCAGGTTCAACCTCTTCCCCCGGCACCGGGTGACGGTGGCCGCCGGCCCGCCGGTGGACCTGAGCCGCTACCAGGGCAAGGAACTCACCGCCCAGGTGCTGCGCGAGGCCACCGAGGACATCATGGTGGCGATCACCGACGTGCTCGCCGGCATCCGCGACGAGCAGCCGCCGGCCGTCCGCTACGACATGCGCCGGGCCGCCCGGGAGCGGGCCGCCGCCGCCGAGGGCAAGGGCGACCGGGCCGCGACCAAGGGGACCGGCACCGAGGAGCAGGCCCAGTGACCCGGTGCGCGGTGTTCGGGAACGGCTCCTGGGGCACGGCCTTCGCGATGATCCTGGCCGACGCCGGCTGCGAGGTCTCGCTGTGGGGCCGCCGCAAGGAGCTGGCCGACGAGATCAACCGGACCCGGGTCAACCCGGACTACCTGCCGGGCGTCCCGCTGCCCGCCTCGGTGCGGGCCACCGCCGACCCCGCCGAGGCGATGGCGGACGCGGACTTCGCGGTCCTGGTGGTGCCGTCCCAGACGCTGCGCGAGAACCTCGCCGCCTGGGCGCCGCTGCTCGGCCCGCGGACGGTGCTGGTCAGCCTGATGAAGGGCATCGAGCTCGGCACCGCCAAGCGGATGACCGAGGTGCTCCAGGAGGTGGCCGGGGTCGGCCCCGAGCGGGTCGCCGTGGTCAGCGGGCCCAACCTGGCCCGGGAGATCGCCAACCGGCAGCCGGCCGCCACCGTGGTCGCCTGCACCGACGAGTCGGTCGCCAAACGGCTCCAGACCGCCTGCCACACGCCGTACTTCCGCCCGTACACCAACACCGACGTGGTCGGCTGCGAGCTCGGCGGGGCGGTCAAGAACGTGATCGGCCTGGCCGTCGGCATGGCCGACGGGATGGGCCTGGGCGACAACACCAAGGCCACGCTGATCACCCGCGGCCTGGCCGAGACCACCCGGCTCGGGGTCGCGCTGGGCGCCGACCCGCTCACCTTCGCCGGCCTCGCCGGGATGGGCGACCTGGTGGCCACCTGCTCCTCGCCGCTGTCCCGCAACCACACCTTCGGCACCAACCTCGGCCGGGGCATGACCCTGGAGCAGGCGGTCGCGGCCACCAGCCAGACCGCGGAGGGCGTCAAGTCCTGCGAGTCGGTGCTCGACCTGGCCCGCCGCAGCGGCGTCGACATGCCGATCGTCGAGGCGGTGGTCGACGTGGTGCACAACGGCCGCCCGACCCACGAGGTGCTCAAGGGCCTGATGGCCCGTTCGGCGAAGCCGGAGCGCCGGTGACGAGAACCGGAAACATCCGCACGGTAGTCTCAAAAGCGATATGAGCATCGAAAAGACCTCCCCGGACCACGCGGCCAAGCCGCGCGTCGCGATCGTCTTCGGCGGCCGCAGCTCCGAGCACCCCATCTCGGTCGTCACGGCCGGCAGCGTGCTCCGAGCGATCGACCGGAGCAAGTACGAGGTGCTGCCGATCGGCATCACCCATGAGGGCCGCTGGGCCCTGGTCGGGGACGAGCCCGGCCGGATGGCGATCACCGACGGCCGGCTGCCGGACGTCGACCAGGTCGCCGAGTCCACCGAGGGCCAGGTGTCCCTGCCCGGCAACCCCGGCAGCCGCGAGGTGGTCTGGAGCGAGCCCGGCGCCGCGCCGAAGGTGCTCGGCGAGGTGGACGTGGTGCTGCCGCTGCTGCACGGCCCCTGGGGCGAGGACGGCACGCTGCAGGGCCTGCTGGAGCTCTCCGGGGTGCCGTACGTCGGCTCCGGCGTGCTGGCCAGCGCGGCCGGCATGGACAAGGAGTACACCAAGCGGATCCTCGCCTCGCACGGCATCGGCGTGGGCGACTGGACCGTGGTGCGCCCGCGCGAGTGGGAGAGCGAGCAGGGCCGGGCCGCCGCCCGCGAGCGGATCGCCGGGCTCGGGCTGCCGCTGTTCGTCAAGCCCTGCCGGGCCGGCTCCAGCATGGGCATCACCAAGGTCAAGGACCTGGCCCAGCTGGACGCGGCGATCGAGGAGGCCCGCCGCCACGACCCGAAGATCATCGTCGAGGCCGGGGTGACCGGTCGCGAGATCGAGTGCGCGGTGCTGGAGTTCGAGGACGGCCCGCGGGCCAGCGTGCCGGCCGAGATCGTGGTCGGCGGCGACTTCGAGTTCTACGACTTCGAGGCCAAGTACATCGACTCCTCCGAGGTGGAGATCCCGGCGAAGCTGGACGAGGCGCAGACCGCCGAGATCCGGCGCCAGGCCGTGGCCGCCTTCGAGGCGCTCGGCTGCGAGGGGCTGGCCCGGGTCGACTTCTTCCTGCTGGAGGACGGCAGCTGGATGGTCAACGAGATCAACACCATGCCCGGCTTCACGCCCATCTCCGCCTACCCGAAGATGTGGCAGGCCAGCGGGGTGCCGTACCCGGAGCTGATCGACCGTCTGCTGCAGGCCGCGCTGCGGCGCTCCACCGGCCTGCGCTGACCGGCCTGCGCCGACCGTCCCGCGTCGGGCCGGCGCCGTCCCCGGGTGACCGGGAGCGGCGCCGGCCCGCCGGTCACAGCCCGTCGGGGACGGTCGCCTTGATCGCGTCGGTGAGCGAGCTCAGCGGGTCCGAGTAGTTCGGGTAGGCCCCCTTGGGCACCTCCACCTCCACGTACGTCCTGCGCAGCGTGGTGACGAACCGGTACCCGCCGTCGGCCGTCTCGGACATCCCCCACTGCACGTCGTTGATCTCCGGCGAGTTCCGCAGCGGGTCGTCGTCCAGGTAGCCGGGCCGCTCGATGCCGCAGCGCAGCACCGTCCGGGGCGAGCTGCCCCAGGCGGCGGTGTACGGGGAGGCCGGCGACGGGTCCTGCCGGGGGTGGCCCAGCACGGTTTTCGGCAGGGCCTTGTCCAGGGCCTCGCAGTAGCCGGCGACGGCCGCCCGGGGCACCGGCGGCGTGACGTCCGCCGGCCCGGTCCAGGCGGCCGCGAGCAGCACGATGCCGCCCAGCAGCACCGCCGGCGGGGTGAGCCAGCGGACCGGGGCGGGCAGCGCGGCGAGGCGGGAGGTCACGGTCACCCGCCGATGCTATCCGGGCTTACAGGTTGACCACCGGACAGGTCAGCGTGCGCGTGATGCCCTCGACCTGCTGGACCTGGGCCACGACCATCCGGCCGAGGTTGTCCATCGTGTCGGCCGCGGCGCGGACGATCACGTCGTACGGTCCGGTGACGTCCTCGGCGGTGAGGACGCCCTCGATCTTCGAGATGGACTGGGCCACGGCCGTCGCCTTGCCCACCTCGGTCTGGATCAGGATGTATGCATGGACCACAGGGACCTCCAGGCGGCTCGGAACGGAGATCGCCCCCCGGGACCGGCCAGGAGTGGTGCGGCGGGCCGACCGACAGGCTGATCACCACGCTACCGCGCGCTGGCGCCGGTACGGGAGTCCCCTGCCGGGCCCGAGGGCGTACGCTGCGCGCGGGGGCGCGCGGCCGTGGCGGGCGGACGGGCCCCGACCCGGCGGCGGAGCCTTCCGCGGGGCCGGACGGATTGAGTCGAGAGGACGGCAGATGCAGGGGACCGTGGGCGAGCTCGGCGAGTTCGGACTCATCCGGGAGCTGACCGCCCGGCTGCCGCTGACCCCGGCCGTCGAACTCGGACCGGGGGACGACGCGGCCGTGGTCAAGGCCTCGGACGGGCGCGTGGTGGCCACCACCGACGTGCTGATCGAGGGCCGGCACTTCCGCCGTGACTGGTCCACCGCCTACGACGTCGGCCGCAAGTCCGCCGCGCAGAACCTCGCGGACGTGGCCGCGATGGGCGCGGTGCCCACCGCGATCCTGCTCGGCCTGGTGACCCCCGCCGACCTGCCCACCACCTGGGCGACCGAGCTGATGGACGGGCTGCGCGACGAGTGCCAGGTGGCCGGCGCCACCGTGGTCGGCGGCGACGTGGTGCGCGGCGACACCATCACGCTGGCCATCACCGCGCTGGGCGACCTGCAGGGCCGCGCCCCGGTGCTGCGCTCCGGCGCCCAGGTCGGCGACGTGGTCGCGGTGACCGGCTGGCTGGGCTGGTCCGCCGCCGGCCTGACGGTGCTGCAGCGCGGGTTCCGCTCCCCGCGGGCCTTCGTGGAGGCGCACCGGCGCCCCGAACCGCCGTACCACGCGGGCCCGGCCGCGGCCGACCTCGGGGCCAACGCGATGGTGGACGTGAGCGACGGCCTGGTCGCCGACCTCGGCCACGTCGCCCGGGCCAGCGGCGTCGACATCGACCTGCGCGCCGCCGACTTCGACGTCCCGGCGCAGATGGCCGACATCGGCCAGGCGGTCGGGGTGGACCCGCTGCTGTGGGTGCTCTCCGGCGGGGAGGACCACGCGATCGTGGCCACCTTCCCGAAGTCGGTCCAACTGCCCGCCCGCTGGCGGGTGGTGGGTGAGGTGGTGCGCACCGCGAGCGCGGCCCGCGGCGGCCGGGTCACGGTGGACGGCGCGCCCTGGGACCGGGCCGGCGGCTGGGACCACTTCGCCGAGCAGTGAACCGCCCGCCCGGACGGTGACCGGCCGGTCACCGTCCGTATCGTGGGACGGTGGCGCGGGAGCGGGGCCGCGGCAGGGGCGAGTGCGTACGCTTGCGCTGTCGGCACCGGCCCGGCGCCCTGCCGGGCCCCACGGAGCGGGAGAGCACTGCCACCATGCGAATCGGCGTCCTGACCAGCGGCGGCGACTGCCCCGGCCTCAACGCGGTGATCAGGTCGGTGGTGCACCGGGGCACCGACGTCCACGGGGACGAGATCGTCGGCATCGAGGACGGCTTCCTCGGCCTGATCGAGGGGCGCAGCCGGGTGGTCTCGCACGACGACGTCACCGGGCTGCTCACGCTCGGCGGCACCATCCTCGGCTCGGCCCGGGTGCAGCGCGAGCGGATCGAGTGGGCCGTCGACAACGCCCGGATCCTGGCCCGCAGCATCGGCATCGACGCGCTGATCGCGATCGGCGGCGAGGGCACGCTGACCGCCGCCAAGCTGTTCAGCGACGCCGGGCTGCCGGTGGTCGGCGTGCCGAAGACGATCGACAACGACATCGACGCCACCGACGTCACCTTCGGCTTCGACACCGCCGTGCACGTGGCCACCGACGCGATCGACCGGCTGAAGACCACCGCCGAGTCGCACCAGCGGGTGATGGTGGTCGAGCTGATGGGCCGGCACACGGGCTGGATTACCCTGACCGCGGGGGTGGCCGGCGGCGCGCACGGCATCCTGATCCCGGAGAAGCCCTTCGACATCGAGGTGCTCGCCCGGATGATCGAGGAGCGGTTCCGGCGCGGCAAGAAGTTCGCCATCATCGCCGTCGCGGAGGGCGCCGAACCGCTGCCCGGAACGCTGCGGTTCGAGCACGGCCACGTCGACCAGTACGGCCACCGCACCTTCGGCGGGATCGGCAACCGGCTCGCCAACGAGCTGGAGGGGCTGCTCGGCAAGGAGGCCCGGCCGGTCATCCTCGGGCACACCCAGCGCGGCGGCACCCCCACCGCCCGGGATCGGGTGCTCGCCACCCGGTTCGGCTGGCACGCCGTGGAGGCCGTGCACAAGGGCGCGTTCGGGCACTTCACCGCGTTGCGCGGCAACAACATCCGGCTGGTGTCGATCGGCGACGCGGTCACCCGGCTGAAGACCGTGCCCGAGGCCCGCTGGTCCGAATCGGAAGCGGTGCTGTGAGCCGCTGCCGGTAGGTTGGCGGCATGGTTTCGACAGTCCACCCCTCCTCCGCACCCCCGCGGGTGCTCACCGTGGCCGGCTCCGACTCGGGCGGCGGCGCGGGCATCCAGGCCGACCTCAAGGCGATGCTCGCCCTCGGCGTGCACGGCATGAGCGTGATCACCGCCGTCACCGCGCAGAACTCGCTCGGCGTGCAGGGCTACTGGGAGCTGCCGGCGGAGGCCGTCCGCGCGCAGTTCCGCAGCGTGGTCGACGACATCGGCGTGCAGGCGGTGAAGACCGGCATGCTGGCCTCGGTCGAGCTGGTCGAGGTGGTCGCCGAGCTGCTGGCCGGGGTCGGGGCGCCGGTGGTGGTCGACCCGGTCGGGGTCTCCAAGCACGGTGACGCGCTGCTGGCGGCCGAGGCGGTCGCCACCGTACGGGAGCGGCTGCTGCCGGTGGCCACCCTGGCCACCCCCAACCTGCACGAGGTGACGCAGCTCACCGGCATCGAGGTCACCGGGCAGCCCGGGATGCGCGCCGCGGCCGAGGCCCTGCTCGGGTTCGGCCCCCGCTGGGTGCTGGTCAAGGGCGGCCACCTGGAGGGCGAGGCCGCCGACCTGCTGGTCGGCTCGGACGGCAGCGAGCACTGGTACCGCGCGCCGCGCTACGACAACCGGCACACCCACGGCACCGGCTGCACCCTGGCCAGCTCGATCGCCGCCGAACTCGCCAAGGGCGCGGGGATGCCCGCGGCGGTGGCCGCCGCCAAGGAGTACGTCACCGGCGCGATCGCGGCCGGCTTCGCGCTGGGTGCGGGCATCGGCCCGGTCGACCACGGCTGGCGCCTGCGCTGAGCGGGCCCGGACACAGCACTGCGGGGGTCAGGAGGAGAACCTCCTGACCCCCGCAGCGCCGTGCAGGCCCGGAACAACAGAGCAGCCGACCCACCCGAGGATGGATCGGCTGTCCGGAGGACCGGCTTACCGGTCTGCGCGTCAGCGCGAGACCTTACCGGCCTTGATGCACGAGGTGCAGACGTTGAGCCGCTTCGGCGTCCGCCCAACCACAGCGCGCACCGTCTGGATGTTGGGGTTCCAACGACGAGGGGTACGGCGGTGCGAGTGGGAGATGCTGTTGCCGAAGCCCGGCCCCTTGCCGCAGACGTCGCAGTTGGCAGCCACAGGAGTCACTCCAAGACTTCAGATCAGGTACGTTCGAAAACCCCGGCTGAGCCACCGCCCCACTCGCGTGGGAACGGACCGGTTCAAGGGGGTGAGCCCGGGTTGTTCCAGGCAACCGCAGAAGCATACATCGGGTGCTCCCGCTGAACGAAACTACCATGCTCAGGGCCGTGATCGTGCCCGGCCGCCGGTCGCCGGCCGGCACCGACCGCGCGGGCGGACCGCGGCCGGGCACCGATAACCTGCCAGCATCGCCCTAGCCACCGCGTTCAGTCGCGTTCCCGTGGCGTTCACCCGGAGGAGACCTGGTGCTGGACACGCTCGACGCCCCGGCCGTCCGCACCTGGTACCGGCTGGCGCTCGCCGCACTCGGCCAGGCCCGCGAGGAGATCGACGCGCTCAACGTCTACCCCGTGCCCGACGGCGACACCGGCACCAACCTCTACCTCACCGTCGAATCGGCCGCCGCGCACGGCGAGACCTGCTTCACCGAGCACCCCGAGCCCGGCCTCGGCCCCGCCCTGGCGGCGGTGGCCCGCGGCGCCCTGCTCGGCGCGCGCGGCAACTCCGGGGTGATCCTCGCCCAGTGGCTGCGCGGCCTGTCCGGTGCGCTGGCCGACGGTGGCGGCCCCGCACAGCTGCGGCTCGCCCTGGACGCCGCCGCCCGGGCCGCCTACCAGGCCGTCGCCGACCCGGTCGAGGGCACCCTGCTCACCGTCGCCGCCGCCGCCGCCCGCGGGGCCCGCGACAGCCCCGACGGCCTGCCCGCCGTCGCCGACGCCGCCCACCGGGCCGCCCGCGAGGCGCTGGTGCGCACCCCGCAGCAGCTGGACGTGCTGGCCGAGGCCGGCGTGGTGGACGCCGGCGGGCGCGGACTGGTGGCCGTGCTCGGCGCGCTGCTGGACGCGGTCTGCGGACAGAGCCCGATGGGACCGCTGGCCCTGCGCGGCGAGGCCGCGGTGCCCGCCCCCGGTCCCGCCACGGGCTGCGCCGGCCACGAGCGGCCGGCCGGCCCCGGCCACCCCGCGTTCGAGGTGATCTACCTGCTGGACGCGCCCGACGAGGCGATGCCCGGCCTGCGGACCACGCTGGCCGGGCTCGGCGACTCGCTGGTGGTCGGCGGCGGCGACGGCCTGTGGAACGTCCACGTGCACGTCGACGACGCCGGCGCCGCGGTCGAGGCCGGGGTGGAGGCGGGCCGCCCGTACCGGATCCGGATCACGCACTTCGCGGAGGCCGCGGCCCGGGTCGGCGAGATGCCCGCACCCGCCCCGCAGGGCCGGGCCGTGCTCAGCGTGGTGACCGGCAGCGGGCTCGCCGAACTCTGCGAACAGGCCGGCTCCGCCGTGCTCTTCGCCGACCCCGACCACCCGCCGGCCAGCTCCGAACTGGTCGAGGCGGTCCGGCGCTGCGCCGCCCGCGAGGTCGTCCTGCTGCTGAACGACCCCGAACTGCGCGCCGCCGCCGGCGCCGCCGCCGACCAGCTCCGCGAGGAGGGGCTGCGGATCGCGGTGCTGCCCACCCGCTCCCCGGTCCAGGGGCTCGCGGCGCTCGCCGTGCACGAGCCCGCCCGCCGCTTCGACGAGGACGTGGTCGCCATGACCTCCGCCGCCGGCGCCACCCGCTACGCCGAACTCGCGGTCGCCGAGGGCGAGTCGTGGACCATGGCCGGCGTCTGCCAGGCCGGCGACGTGCTCGGCCTGATCGACGGCGACGTCGCCCTGATCGGCTCCGAGCTGGCCGGCACCGCGGCCACCGTGCTCGCCCGGATGCTGGCCGCCGGCGGCGAACTGGTCACCCTGGTGCTCGGCGAGGGCGCCCCCGACGCGCTCGCCGACCAGCTGGTCGCGCACGCCCGCCGGCAGCGGCCCGAGGTGGACACCGTGGTCTACCTCGGCGGCCAGGAGTCGGCTCCGCTGCTCATCGGGGTGGAGTAGCCCGCACTGTCCGCCCGGTGGTGTCCAATAGGTGCTGATGGGCGCTCTCGATGAACCACTGACCAAGCTGGTCGGCGACCGCACCGCGAAGGTGCTGGCCGACAGCCTCAAGCTGCGCACGGTCGGCGACCTGCTGCACCACTACCCGCGCCGGTACGTCGAACGCGGCTCGCTCACCAGCCTGGACGAGCTGGAGGTGGACGAGCACGTCACGGTGCTGGCCAGGATCGAGAAGGTCACCCTGATCCCGTTCAAGGGACGCAAGGGCGACCGCCTGGAGGTGGTGGTCACCGACGGGCGCAGCCGGCTCAGCCTGGTCTTCTTCAACCAGGGCTGGCGGCAGAAGGAGCTGCGCCCCGGCGCCCAGGGCCTGTTCGCGGGCAAGGTCGGCCTGTTCAACCGCACCCGCCAGCTCGCCTCCCCGGACTACCAGCTGCTGGACGAGGAGGCCGGCTCCGACGCCGCCGAGCAGTTCGCCGGCCGGCTGATCCCGGTCTACCCGGCCAGCGCCCAGCTGCCCAGCTGGAAGCTGGAGCTGTGCGTGCGCACGGCGCTGGACAAGCACCTCGGCGACGTGGGGGAGCCGCTGCCGGCCGCCCTGCGCGACAAGCACGAGCTGATCCCGCTGCCCGAGGCGCTGGAGCTGATCCACCGGCCCCGCAACCAGGCCGACCGGGAGCGGGCCCAGAGCCGGCTGCGCTGGGACGAGGCCTTCGTGCTCCAGGTCGCGCTGGCCCAGCGCCGGGCCGCCGACTCCGCGCTGCCCGCGGTGGCCCGCCGGGCCGCCCCCGGCGGCCTGCTCGACGCCTTCGACGCCCGGCTGCCGTTCACTCTGACCGAGGGCCAGCACACGGTCTGCGGCGAGGTCTTCGCCGACCTGGCGAGCGAGCACCCGATGCACCGGCTGCTGCAGGGCGAGGTCGGCTCGGGCAAGACCCTGGTGGCGCTGCGCGCGATGCTCGCGGTGGTCGACGCCGGCGGCCAGGCCGCGCTGCTCGCCCCGACCGAGGTGCTGGCCCAGCAGCACCACCGCTCGATCGTCGAGATGATGGGCGACCTCGCCGAGGGCGGCATGCTCGGCGGCTCCGAGCTGGGCACCAAGGTCGCGCTGCTGACCGGCTCGATGGGTGCGCCGGCCCGGCGGCAGGTGCTGCTGGACATGGCCTGCGGCGACGCCGGCATCGCGATCGGCACCCACGCGCTGATCGAGGACAAGGTGCAGTTCCAGGACCTCGGCCTGGTGGTGGTGGACGAGCAGCACCGGTTCGGCGTCGAGCAGCGCGACGCGCTGCGCGCCAAGGGCGGGCAGCCGCCGCACCTGCTGGTGATGACGGCGACCCCGATCCCGCGCACCGTCGCGATGACCGTCTTCGGCGACCTGGAGACCTCGGTCCTCGACCAGCTGCCGGCCGGCCGCTCGCCGATCTCCACCCACGTGGTGCCCGCGGTGGAGAAGCCCAACTTCCTCGCCCGCGCCTGGGAGCGGGTCCGCGAGGAGGTCGGCAAGGGCCACCAGGCGTACGTGGTCTGCCCGCGGATCGGGGACGAGCCGGACGATCCGAAGAAGCGCCGCAAGGCGCTGCCGGACGACCCGGAGGACCTGGGCGCGGCCTCCGACGAGCGCCGCCCGCCGCTGTCCGTGGTGGAGACCGCCGAGATGCTCGGCAAGGGTCCGCTGGCCGGCCTGCGGGTGGAGATCCTGCACGGGCGCCTCGCGCCGGAGGCCAAGGACGAGGTGATGCGGCGGTTCACCGCCGGCCAGGTCGACGTGCTGGTCGCCACCACCGTGATCGAGGTCGGCGTCAACGTGCCCAACTCCACCGCCATGGTGATCATGGACGCGGACCGGTTCGGCGTCTCCCAGCTGCACCAGCTCCGCGGCCGGGTCGGCCGGGGCACCGCCCCGGGCCTGTGCCTGCTGGTCAGCGACATGCCCGCGGCCAGCGCGGCGCGGGCCCGGCTGGACGCGGTGGCCGGCACGCTGGACGGCTTCGAGCTGTCCCGGATCGACCTGGAGCAGCGCCGCGAGGGCGACGTGCTCGGGCAGGCCCAGTCGGGCGTGAAGTCCTCGCTCAAGGTGCTCTCGGTGCTGGAGGACGAGGAGGTCATCGCCACCGCCCGGGAGGAGGCCACCGCGCTGGTCGCCGACGACCCGGACCTGGCCCGCCACCCCGAGCTGCGGACGGCGCTGGAGAGCCTGCTGGACGAGGACCGCGCGGAGTACCTGGAGAAGGGCTGAGCCGATCGCCGCTGGTCGGTCGCCGCGGTCCGGCGGCCGGGCCGGTATAGCGTGGTGGCTGCCCCAGGAAAGGACCCTCCCCGCTCATGACCCGCGTGATCGCCGGTACGGCCGGCGGCCGTCGACTGGCCGTGCCGCCCGGCCGGACCACCCGCCCGACCTCCGACAAGGCCCGGGAGGCGATGTTCTCCACGCTGGCGGCGCTGCGCGGCACCGTCCACGGCGCCCGGATGCTCGACCTGTTCGGCGGCTCGGGCGCGGTCGGCCTGGAGGCGCTGTCCCGGGGGGCCGAGCACGTGCTGCTGGTCGAGGCCGACCCGTCCGCCGCCCGGGTGATCCGGGAGAACGTCCGCACCCTCGGCCTGCCCGGCGCCGAGGTGCGCGCCGACCGGGCCGAGCGGGTGGTCGCCGGGAGCCCGCCCGCCGGCGCCCCGTACGACCTGGTCTTCCTCGATCCGCCCTACTCGGTGACCGATCAGGAGGTGTGCGAGATGCTGATCACACTCCGCTCGGGGGGCTGGCTCGACGACGAGGTTCTCGTCACCGTGGAACGCAGCACCCGGGGCGGCGAGTTCGGCTGGCCGGAGGGTTTCGAGCCGCTGCGCTCGCGCCGCTACGGCGAGGGCACCCTCTGGTACGGTCGCGCCGCCGCCGAGGCCGACCAGCACCCGTAGCCCCAGTTACCCCCACAAGGGAGTGCACGCCATGCGCCGCGCCGTCTGTCCGGGGTCCTTCGACCCCATCACCAACGGACACCTCGACATCATCGAGCGGGCCTCGAAGCTGTACGACGTGGTCCATGTCGCCGTGCTGATCAACCGGAACAAGCAGGGCATGTTCACGGTCGAGGAGCGGATCGCGCTGATCGAGGAGACCTGCGCGCCGTACGGCAACATCGAGGTCGAGGCGCACAGCGGCCTGCTGGTGGACTTCTGCCGGGAGCGCGGCATCCCGGCCATCATCAAGGGCCTGCGGGCGGTCAGCGACTTCGACTACGAGCTGCAGATGGCGCAGATGAACCACGGCCTCAGCGGCGTCGAGACGCTCTTCGTGCCGACCTCGCCCACCTACAGCTTCCTGTCCTCCTCGCTGGTCAAGGAGGTCGCCGCGTACGGCGGTGACGTCTCCCACCTGCTGCCCGAGGTGGTCAACAGCCGGCTGGTGGCGCGGATCGCCGAGCGGCGGGGCTGATCGGGGCAAGCCGGACCTTCCTGGCGAACCGTCACAACACGTCCCCCTGTCGGGCGGCGCCCGGGCCACGGGCGTTGTGAGCTCCGGGCGCAGTGGCCGTACAGTCTGTACTCCCGCCCCGTGGGCGCTGCCGAGCCGACGGGGACTGCCTCCGCCGCACCTCGGCGGCACACGGAAAGACTGATGCGCTCGTGGACGTGCAGCAGAAACTCGACGAGATCGTCGCCGTGGTGGAGAACGCCCGCGCGATGCCGATGTCGGCGTCCTGCGTGGTCAACCGGGCCGAACTGGTCGGGCTGCTCCGCGACCTGCGTGACACCATGCCGGCCGAACTGGCCCAGGCGCAGTCGGTGGTCGCCGACCACCAGCAGATGGTGGCCGACGCGCACGCCCAGGCCGACCAGATCATCCGCGGGGCGCACGACGAGCGCGGCTCGCTGATCTCCGACACCGAGGTGGTCCGTAAGGCCCAGGCCGAGGCGGACCGGATCCTCGGCGAGGCCCGCGCCGAGGTGGAGACCAAGCGCGCCGAGGCCGACGACTACGTCGACAGCAAGCTGGCCAACTTCGAGGTCGTCCTCACCAAGACGCTCGGCGCGGTCGGCCGCGGCCGGCAGAAGCTGCGCGGCGCGGCCGGCGTCTACGAGTCCGACGCGGAGGGGGAGGCCGAGGGCGAGGAGTTCCAGCCGCACGCCACCCCGAGCCCCGAGGTCGACGAGTACGTCGATGTGAAGCTCGCCACCCTGGAGGTCGTGCTCAGCAAGACCCTCCAGGCCGTCGGCAAGGGCCGCGACAAGCTCCTCGGCAAGGCGCCCATCGACGAGCTGGGCGCCTACCTGGCCGCCGCCGACGAGGCCCAGCAGCTGAAGATCCGCGCCGAGGCGGTCGCCTCCGGCTTCGCCGAGGACGGCGAGGAGCAGCCCTGGTACCGCGAGGAGGCCGTCCCGCAGCAGCAGAGCTGGCCGGAGCAGACCCCCGCCGCGGCCGGCTGGCAGGCCCCCGGCGAGGAGCAGTACGCGGCCACCACCCAGTACGCCGAGGTCTACCAGGGCGGCTACGACCCGGCCGGCGCCCCGCAGACCGACGGCTGGGGCAACCCGATCACGGACGGTACCGCCGGCGGCGGGTACGGCTACCAGCAGCAGCCCGCCTACCCGGGCCAGGACCCGTACTACCAGCAGCAGCCCGGCTACCCGCAGGCGCAGCAGTACGACGCCTGGGGCAACCCGGTGCCGGACGGCGGCGGCTACCCGCAGGAGCACGGGCAGCAGCAGGCCCAGGGACACCAGCAGGGCCACGGACACCAGCAGCACCAGCAGGCCCAGGGGCACTCCCAGGTGCCGCACCAGGGCGGCCTGGACGAGACCAGCTTCTTCGACACCAGCATGATCGACATGACCAGGCTGCGGGAGCTCGGCGGCCGCTGAGCGGCGGGGGGCGCGGGCCCGAAGTTGGGCCTGGCCCCACTCTCCGGTAGTCTGACCACTCGGCCTGTTCCGGGGCCGTCTGCTGCCCGCAACTCGGCGGCAACACATTCTTCAGGAAAACCTGCGGCACCCACGGCTGTGCGTGCCGCCGCCAGGAAGTCAGGACACCTTGAACCGCCTCGACCACCGCGACCCGCTCGTGTTCGACACGCATGAGCTCGGCCGTCGCCCCGGTTCGCTGCGCCGGGTATCCCGCACCCTGACGGCCCCCGAGGGGCTGGGCATCGAAGACGTGATCGGCGTCCCGGAAACCTCCGAGATCATCCTCGAGCTGCGGATGGAATCCGTGGTCGAGGGCGTGCTGGTGACCGGCACCGCCGAGGCCCGCGTCGAGGGCGAGTGCGTGCGCTGCCTGGAGCCGGTCGACGACGACCTGGAGGTCGACTTCCAGGAGCTGTACTACTACCCGGAGTCCGACGACCGCGGCCGTGGCCGCGCGGCGGGCGCCGACGAGGACCTCGACGAGGACTCGGAAGACGAGACTTACCGCCTGGAGGGCGATTACTTCGACCTCCAGCCGGTGCTGCGTGACGCGGTGGTGCTCGCACTGCCGCTGCAGCCGGTGTGCCAGGACGACTGCCTGGGTCTGTGCGTCGAGTGCGGCGCACGCCTGAGCGACGACCCGTCGCACCACCACGACGCCGCCGACCCCCGGTGGGCGGCACTGCAGGGACTCTCCGCCGCCCCCGGCGACGAGGGTGACGGGATCAAGAACAGCGGTACCCGTGAGGGTCTCGCCGAGAACCAGGAGAAGTAGCCGTGGCTGTTCCGAAGCGGAAGATGTCGCGCAGCAACACGCGCCACCGCCGGTCCAACTGGAAGGCCGTCGTTCCGGCCCTCGTGGCGTGCGACCGCTGCCACGAGCCGAAGCTCGGTCACCTCGCGTGCCCCAGCTGCGGCACGTACAACCGCCGCCAGGTCCTCTCGGTCTGATCGGCAGGGTGCACGGATCGATGTCGGAGAGCAACTCCCCCCGCAAGCAGGCTCCCACCGCGAAGGACTCTTCGAACGGGGGCAAGGGCAGTGGGCCGGCCTCGACCGAATACGACGTCCTGGAAGGGCGCCTCGGGCACACGCTCGAGCGCGCCCTTCTGGTGCGTGCCCTGACCCACCGCAGCTACGCCTACGAGAACGGCGGGCTGCCCACCAACGAGCGCCTGGAGTTCCTCGGCGACTCGGTGCTGGGCCTGGTGGTGACGGACACCCTCTACCGCCTCCACCCGGAGGTCGCGGAGGGCACGCTCGCCAAGCTGCGCGCCGCGGTGGTCAATTCCCGCGCGCTCGCCGAGGTCGGCCGCGGCCTGGACCTCGGCGCCTTCATCCGGCTCGGCAAGGGTGAGGAGGGGACCGGTGGACGCGACAAGTCCTCGATCCTCGCCGACACCGTCGAGGCCGTGATCGGCGCCGTCTACCTGGACCGGGGCCTGGACGCCGCCACCGTGTTCGTCCACACCCTCTTCGACCCGCTGATCGCGGAGTCCGCCCAGCTCGGCGCCGGCCTGGACTGGAAGACCAGCCTCCAGGAACTCACCGCCTCGGTGGGGATCGGCGTGCCGGAGTACGTGGTCACCGAATCCGGTCCGGACCACGAGAAGACCTTCGCCGCCGCCGCCCGGGTGGCCGGCGAGGACTTCGGGCACGGCAGCGGCCGGTCGAAGAAGGAAGCAGAGCAGAAGGCCGCGGAGAGCGCCTGGCGGGCCATCAAGGCCAAGTACGCCGACGACCGCCCCGGCGCAGCCGTCTGAACCCGGCCGGGGGGCCGAAGTGCCTGAACTTCCCGAGGTAGAGGTGGTCCGGCGCGGCCTGGCCCGCTGGGCCGCCGGCCGTACCGTGGCCGAGGTCGAGGTGCTGCATCCGCGCTCCGTGCGCCGGCAGCCCGGCGGCGCCGCGGAGTTCGCCGCCCGGCTCACCGGCAGCACGCTGGGGGAGGCCCAGCGGCGCGGCAAGTACCTCTGGGTGCCGCTCGGCGACCACCAATCGATGATCGGCCACCTCGGGATGAGCGGCCAGCTGCTGGTCCAGGACCCGGACGTGCCGGACGAGACCCACCTGCGGGTGCGGCTGCGCTTCACCGACCGGGGCCGCGAGCTGCGCTTCGTCGATCAGCGGACCTTCGGCGGCCTGGCCGTCGAGGAGGCCGAGCCGGACGACCCCGAGCACACCCCGGTCTCCATCGCGCACATCGCCCGCGACCCGCTCGACCCGCGCTTCGACGACGGCGCCTTCGTGACGGCGCTGCGGGCCAAGCGGACCACGGTCAAGCGGGCCCTGCTCGACCAGACGCTGATCAGCGGGGTCGGCAACATCTACGCCGACGAGTCGCTGTGGCGCTCCGGACTGCACTACGACCGGCCGACCGCCACCCTGACCCGTCCGCAGGGGAACCTGCTGCTCGGGCACGCCCGGGACGTGATGAGCGCGGCGCTGGCCGTCGGCGGCACCAGCTTCGACAGCCTCTACGTCAACGTGAACGGGGAGAGCGGGTACTTCTCCCGCGAGCTGGACGCCTACGGGCGCGAGGGGGAGCCCTGCCGCCGCTGCGGGACGGCGATCCGCCGCGACCCGTGGATGAACCGTTCCAGCTACTTCTGCCCCCGCTGCCAACGGGCCCCCCGCCCCCGCTAGAGCCTCCGCTGAGGGGCGCGGGGAACTGCGCGAATCCGGAGTGACGGCGCCGCACCTCCCGTCCTGCGCAGTTCCCCGCGCCCCTGGGTGTTGCCCGGCCGAGCACGGGGTGCCGCCGGCAGCGCGGCTCAGTGGCCGGCCGGCTCCGGGAGCTTGGGCTGGGCGCCGTGCTCCTCCGCCTCGCTCTGGCCGAAGTAGGCCACCCCCACCGCGCTCACCACCGCGACCAGGAAGCCGAGCACCGCCAGCCAGCCGAGCCCGTCCTTCGAGGTGTCGCCCAGCCACAGCACGCCGATCGCCCCCGGCACCACGGTCTCGCCGACCACCAGCGCCGCGGTCGCCCCGTTCACCGAGCCGACCTGCAGCGCGACCGTGTGCAGGTACATCCCGCCGATCCCGCCGACCAGGATCGCGTACAGCGCCGGGTCGCCCAGCAGCTGCCCGAGGTCGAACGGCTGGACGCCGTTGAGGATCCGCACCCCGACCCCCAGCGCCCCGAACCCGAGCCCCGACAGCAGACCGGCCACGATCGCGGCGCCCCGGCCGAGCCGCCGTACCAGCAGGCTGCCGCCGGCGATCAGCACCACCGAGCCGATCAGCAGCCACCAGTGGAAGGCCATCGCCGCGTGGTGCCCGCCCTCGGGCCCGGCCGCTGCGGCGAGCATCACCAGGGCCCCGCAGAGCACCGCGATCGAGATCCACTCCAGCTGCTTCAGCCGCAGGCCGAGCAGCTTGATGCTGAGCAGGGCGGTGATCACCAGGTTGGCGCTGATGATGGTCTGGGAGAGGAACAGCGGCAGCAGCCGGGCGGCCAGCGCGCCCAGCCCGAAGCCGATCAGGTCGAGCACCGTGCCGACGATGAACTCCCAGGTGACCGCGGCCTTGGCGGTCGAGGCGAGGCTCGGCCCGCCGTGCTCGGTGGACCCGGCCGCCGCACCCCGGGCGGCCGTCTCCTCGCGGGCGGAGCGCCGGGTGCCGACGGCCTGCAGGACGGAGCCGGTGCCGTAGCAGACGGAGGCCGCAACGGCGGTGACGAGTCCGATGATCACCGGGAAAGCTCCGATCGGGGCGGGTCGAGGCGGGTCAGGGGGAGGGGAAGCAGGGACCACTATGCCTGGTCGCGGCCCCGGATGATCTCCCCGGAGGCCAAGTCCGGTCGGTCGGCGGGGGTGGCTCCGCCTGCGGTAGGGGCACACCACCGGCCCCGCCGGGTACCGTCGGTCCCATGAGAACCGTTTCCCGCCGGATCCCGGGTATCGCCCCGGCCGTCCTGCCGGCCGCGCTGGTGGCGCTGCTGCTCGGCCTGCTGCTGGCCCTCGCCGGCCCGGCCTCGGCCGCCGGGTCCGGGGTGGACCAGGCCGCCGCCGCCCTCAAGCAGGGCCAGGTCTACGTCGACCCGGCGATGACCGGCCGGTTCTCCGAGGCCCAGGCGGCCGCGCTCACCAAGAAGATCGAGCAGGCCGACAAGCCGATCTTCGTCGCGGTGGTGCCGGCCGACGACAGCTACCCGGCCAGGACGGTCGCCCAGGACCTGCGGACCAAGGTCGGCATCGTCGGCGTCTACGCGATCTGGCGCGGCGACCAGTTCCGCGCCTTCGCCGACCGGCAGGCGCTGGCGCCCGCGGCCGCCGACCGGATCGCCGGCGCGGCCGCCCGCTCCCACCCCGGTGACATCGACGGCACCCTGAACGACTTCGTCTCCCAGGCCGAGCCCCAGACCAAGGGCCACGGCGTCGGCTCGGACGGTGTGAGCGCCGCCGCGATCGCGGTCCCACTCGCCCTGCTGGCGCTGGCCGGTGCCGGTACCTTCCTGCTGTTCCGCCGCTCCAAGCGCCGCAAGCTCGACCGGCAGCGGGCCGAACTGGCCCAGCTGCGGACGGTGGTGGACGAGGACATCACCGCCTTCGGCGAGGAGCTGGACCGGCTGGAGTTCAGCCCCGGCGCCGCCGATGCGGACGACGACCAGCGGGCCGACTACAGCCGGGCGCTGGACGCCTACGAGCGCGCCAAGCAGACCATGGACGCGGCGAAGCGCCCGGAGGACGTCCGGCCCGTCACCGAGGCGCTGGCGGACGGCCGGTTCTCGCTGGCGACGCTGGCCGCCCGGCGCGAGCACCGCGCGCTGCCCGAGCGCCGGGTGCCGTGCTTCTTCGACCCGCGGCACGGCCCGTCGGTGCAGGACGCGCAGTGGGCCCCGGCCGGCGGCGCACCGCGTTCCGTCCCGGTCTGCGCCGCCGACGCCGCCCGGCTGGCCGACGGCCGGGACCCGGACGTGCGCACCGTGCAGACCGAGCACGGCAGCCAGCCGTACTGGAACGCCGGCCCGGCCTACAGCCCCTGGGCGGGCGGCTACTTCGGTTCCGGCATCCTGCCGGGTCTGCTGGTCGGCACCGTGCTCGGCTCGGCGATGTCCTCCGGCTCGGCGTGGGCCGCCACCCCGGGCGGCTTCGACGGCTCGAACGGGGTGGACCCGGGCGACTACTCGGGCGCCGACTTCAACTCCTCCGACTTCGGCGGCTTCGACGACCAGGGCGGCGGCGGGGACTTCGGCGGTGGTGGCGACTTCGGGGGTGGCGGCGGTGGCGACTTCGGTGGCTTCTGAGTCCCGCGGCTGCCGTTAGGGTCGACGCATGCACGGTCATGACAGTCAGCACCCGGTCCGGGTCACCGCCTGGGTGCGCGGCCGGGTCCAGCAGGTCGGCTTCCGGTGGTGGACCAGGGCCCGGGCGCTGGAGATCGGTCTGACCGGCTACGCCAGCAACCTCGGCGACGGCCGGGTGCAGGTGGTCGCCGAGGGCCTGCACGCCGAGTGCGAGGAACTGCTCGCGCTGCTGCGCGGCCCGGACACTCCCGGCCAGGTCAGCGGAGTGACCGAGATCTGGAGCGCGACCGGCGAGGGGTACCGGAGCTTCGCCATCCGCTGATCGTCCGGAATGTCCCCCGGGCGGGGCAACTGCCGGTGTCATGCGGTTGCCAACTGCGCGGACTCGTGGTTGACTCCGCACCGAGCAGTGATCCACCCGGGCCCTTCGCGGGGCCCCGCCCCGTCCCGTGGTGTGTCCGTCCCGCCATGCAGGTGACAGGGGGGCGGTAGCGTGCGGTGATCGTGTTGACCCGTACCGTCTTTGGTGAGACCCTGAAAACCCGCGCACACGTCCGCGTTTACCCGGTCGGGTCACTCCGCCGTGGGCCCAGCTCACTGCGGGTGCTCCGAAGTGCCCAGCCAGCACAGCCGGTCGCGTCGTCGGGTGCGTGTTCCCTTCCCCCTAGACCAGTACCGCTCCCGGTTCGGTCACTCAGCGTGGAGGACCATTCATCATGGCAAAGGCGCTTCTCGGGTACGTCGGCGGCCCCGACCCGCGAATGCTCTCCGAGATGCGACGGCTCCAGCAGCGCGTCCAGGATCTGGAGGCCGAGCTCAACCGGCTCCAGACGGAGAACGACGCACTGCTCGCTGTCGCTGACGAGCACTCGCTGCTCAGCAGCATCGAACTGGATCACCGGGAGCCGGCCCTCACCTGAGCCCCCGATCCTTCCGCAGATCGACGCTGTTGCGCACTGAGCATCCCGAAGGGGAATGCAGCCTGCAAGGGACGTCCTGGTGACGTCCCTTCGTCGTGTCCGGCATCAGTCGCATGCGGTCTTTTTCCCGTAAAGGTGCCCAGGCCCGGCGTGGCCAAACCGGCTCCTGACGACTCCGTGTCCGCACTGCCGGATACAGTCGCCAGCAGAGCCGGAACGCCGTGGTCAGGAGGGTACGGGTGCACCTGAAGAGTCTCACCCTCCGCGGGTTCAAGTCCTTCGCCTCGGCCACCACCCTGCGCTTCGAGCCGGGGATCACCTGCGTGGTCGGGCCGAACGGCTCCGGCAAGTCCAACGTGGTGGACGCGCTCTCCTGGGTGATGGGCGAACAGGGCGCCAAGTCGCTGCGCGGCGGCAAGATGGAGGACGTCATCTTCGCCGGGACGAGCGGGCGCCCCCCGCTCGGCCGCGCCGAGGTCAGCCTGACGATCGACAACACCGACGGCGCCCTGCCGATCGACTACTCCGAGGTGACGATCACCCGGACGATGTTCCGCAACGGCGGCAGCGAGTACGCCCTCAACGGCACCACCTGCCGGCTGCTGGACATCCAGGAGCTGCTCTCCGACTCCGGCATCGGCCGCGAGATGCACGTCATCGTCGGCCAGGGCCAGCTGGACTCCGTCCTGCACGCGGACCCGATGGGCCGGCGCGCCTTCATCGAGGAGGCGGCCGGCGTCCTCAAGCACCGCAAGCGCAAGGAGAAGGCGCTGCGGAAGCTGGACGCCATGCAGGGCAACCTCAACCGCGTCCAGGACCTGGTCGCCGAGCTCCGCCGGCAGCTCGGGCCGCTCGGTCGGCAGGCCAGGATCGCCCGCCGGGCCGCCGGCATCCAGGCCGAACTGCGCGACGCCAGACTGCGGTTGCTCGCGGACGACCTGCTGGCGCTGCGCCGGGCGGTCGAGGCCGAGATCGCGGACGAGCTGGCGCTCGGGCTGCGCCGGGCCACCGTCGAACAGGAGCTGGCCAAGGCGCAGCAGCGCGAGGCCGTGCTGGAGGCGCAGGTCGAGCAGCTCGGCCCGCAGCTGGAGGCGGCCCGGCAGACCTGGTACCGGCTCTCCGCGCTGGTCGAACGCACCCGGGGCACCATCGGGCTGGCCGAGGCGAAGGTCCGGCACGCGCAGGGCGACGGGCAGGCCCAGGAGCGGCGCGGGCGGGACCCGGAGGAGCTGGAGCGCGAGGCGCAGCGGGTGCGCGAGGAGGAGGCCGCGCTCACCGAGGCGCTGGAGCAGGCGCGGTACGCGCTGGCCGAGGCGGTCGAGGAGCGGGCCGAGCTGGAGCGCTCGCTGACCGCCGAGGAGACCCGGCTGAAGGCCGCCGCCCGGGCCATCGCGGACCGCCGGGAGGGGCTGGCCCGGCTGCAGGGACAGGCCGCGGCCGCCCGCTCCCGGGCGGCCGGCGCCGAGGCCGAGATCGGCCGGCTGGCCGAGGCCAGGGACGAGGCCGAGCTGCGGGCCCGGGCCGCACAGGAGGAGTACGAGCAGCTGCGCGAGCAGGCCGAGCAGGTGGAGGCCGGCGACGAGGAGCTGGAGCGGGCGCACGGGCAGGCCCGGGAGGAGCTGGCCGGGGCGGAGCGGGAGCTGGCCGCCGCCCGGGAGGCGGTGGGGGCCGCGGAGCGCGAGCGGGCCGCACTGACGGCCCGTCACGAGACGCTGGCGCTGGGGC
The DNA here is from genome assembly GCF_040304075.1 of Kitasatospora sp. NPDC094015. Classification (NCBI taxonomy): domain Bacteria; kingdom Bacillati; phylum Actinomycetota; class Actinomycetes; order Kitasatosporales; family Streptomycetaceae; genus Kitasatospora; species Kitasatospora sp. NPDC094015. Next base: position 59,917 of record NZ_JBEOUL010000030.1, on the reverse strand, counting down.
TGCGGCGCAAGGACGGCAGCGGTGAGCTGCTCGCCCGGGGCGCGCCGGCCGGGGTGCTGGGATCGGCCGCCGAGCTGCTGCGGGTGGCTTCCGGTGACGAGGTGGCGGTGGCGGCGGCGCTCGGCACGGCGGCGGACGCGGTGGCGGTGACCGGCCCGGACGCCGCGGTCGAGGCGCTGCGCCGGCTGCGCGCGCAGGACGCGGGGCGGGCGGCGCTGCTGATCGCCCGGCCGCGCCCGGCGGGGGAGCGGCGGCCGCTGCCGGCCGGGGCGCGCTGGGCCGCGGCGGCGCTGAGCGGCGCCGAGCAGGTGCTGGCCGCCGCCGAAGTCCTGCTGGAGCGCGTGGTGTTGGTGGCCGATCTGGACGGCGCCCGGCTGCTGCTCGCGGCGGAGCCGGAGCTGACCGCCGTGACGGCGGACGGGGACGTGCTCTCGACCGGGTTCGCGCAGGGTGGTTCGGCCGGTGCGCCGAGCCTGCTGGAGACCCGGGCCGCGGTGACGGAGACCGCCCGGCAGATCGAGGAGTGCGCGGAGCGGCACGCGCAGGCCGGCGCGGCACTGGCCGAGGCGACCGAGCGGCGGAGCGAACTCGGCTCCGCGCTGGACGAGTTGGCGGCCCGGCGACGGCAGGGTGAGCGGGATCGGGCCCAGCTGGCCGGCTCGCTGGGCCGGCTCGGCGGGCAGGCCCGGGCCGCGGCGGGGGAGGCGGAGCGGCTGGCCGGCTCGGCCACCCGGGCCGAGCAGGGTCTCGCCGATGCGCTGGCCGCCGCCGAGGAGCTCGCGGAGCGGCTCGCCACCGCCGAGGAGCTGGCCGAGGGCGGCGAGCAGGAGCCGGACGGCGCCGAGCGGGACCGGCTGGCCGCCGCCGGCTCGCAGGCCCGGCAGCTGGAGCTGGAGGCCCGGCTGTCGGTGCGCACCCACGAGGAGCGGGTCCGGGCGCTGTCCGGCCGGGCCGATCAGTTGGACCGCTCGGCCCAGGCCGAGCGGGAGGCCCGGAAGCGGGCGGCCGAGCGGCGTGAGCGCGCCCGGCACCAGGCGGCGGTCGCGACGGCGGTCGCGGCCGGGGCCCGGCAACTGCTCGGCTGCCTGGAGGGCTCGCTCGGCCGGGCGGAGGCCGAACGCACCGAGGCGGAGCAGGCCAGGGCGGGGCGCGAGAGCGAGCTGCGGGCCGGGCGCGAGTCGGGCCGCGAGCTCAAGGCCGAGCTGGACCGGCTGGTCGACGCCGGCCACCGGGACGAGGTGTTGCGGGCGGAGAAGCGGCTGCGGATCGAGCAGCTGGAGACCAAGGCGCTGGAGGAGTTCGGCATCGAGGGCGGCGACCTGCTCGCCTCGTACGGGCCGGACCGGCCGGTACCGCCGCCGGTGCCGGAGGAGGGGCAGCCGGCGGGGGAGCCGGTGCCGTACGTGCGGGCCGAGCAGGAGAAGCGGCTGAAGGCGGCCGAGCGGGCCTACCAGCAGCTGGGGAAGGTCAACCCGCTGGCGCTGGAGGAGTTCGCGGCGCTGGAGGAGCGGCACCAGTTCCTCGGCGAGCAGCTGGACGACCTGAGGCGCAGCCGGCGCGACCTGATGGACATCGTCCGGGACGTGGACGTCCGGGTGGAGCAGCTGTTCACGGCGGCCTACCACGACACCGCCGCGCAGTTCGAGGGCGTCTTCTCGCGGCTCTTCCCCGGCGGGGAAGGGCGGTTGGTGCTGACCGAGCCGGAGTCGATGCTGACCACCGGCGTGGAGGTGGAGGCCCGCCCGCCCGGCAAGAAGGTGAAGCGGCTGTCGCTGCTGTCCGGCGGTGAGCGCTCGCTGACGGCGGTGGCGCTGCTGGTCGCGATCTTCAAGGCGCGGCCGAGCCCGTTCTACGTGATGGACGAGGTGGAGGCGGCGCTCGACGAGACCAACCTGCGCCGGCTGGTGGCGATCATGGAGGAGCTGCGGGAGAGCTCCCAGCTGATCGTGATCACCCACCAGAAGCTGACCATGGAGTCCGCCGACGCGCTCTACGGCGTGACCATGAAGGGCGACGGCATCTCCCAGGTCATCAGCCAGCGGCTGCGCGAGGAGCACCGGGAGCGGCCCGCTCCGCCGCGCCGGCAGGAGGCGGTCGCGGCCGCGGACTGACACCCCCCGGGCCCCCGGGCCCGCCCCGACCGGCCCCCGGGCCCGCCCCGACCGGCCCCCGGGCCCGCCCTGACCGGCCCCCGGCACGGTTCGGTGCGCGTATCGGGTGGAGGTCCCGGCGCCCGCGAATGTCACCGTTCCCCGCAGGGGGGGTGTCGCGGATACTGGGGGGGTTATGGAATACGTGATCCTTGCCGTAGTCATCGCCGTGGTCGCCGTCGGCGCGATCGCAGGTCTCGTCGTTACCGGCAGACGACGCAAGCAACTGCCCCCGCGCGCGACGACCCCGGTCGTCACCGCCCCCGCCCCCGAGGCACCGGAGGCCGTCGAGGCGCCGGCCACCGAGGCACCACCGGTCGAGCAGCCGGCCGGGGCACCGACCGAGGCACGGGTCGAGTCGGTCGAGGCCCCCGAGGCCGAGCTGCCGGTCGAGGAGGCCCTCGCCCCGCCCGCGATCGAGGTCCCCGAACCCACCGCCGGCCGGCTGGTCCGGCTGCGTTCCCGGCTCTCCCGCTCGCAGAACACGCTGGGCAAGGGCCTGCTGACGCTGCTCTCCCGGGACCGCCTCGACGAGGACACCTGGGAGGAGATCGAGGAGACGCTGCTCACCGCCGACGTCGGGGTGGCCGCCACCCAGGAGCTGGTGGACAGCCTGCGCACCCGGGTGAAGGTGCTCGGCACCCGTACCCCGGCCGAGCTGCGGACCCTGCTGGCCGAGGAGCTGACCGGGCTGATCGGTACCGATGCGGACCGCTCGCTGCGGACCGCCAAGCACGAGGACGGCCGCCCGGCCGTCGTCCTGGTGGTGGGCGTCAACGGCGTCGGCAAGACCACCACCTCGGGCAAGCTCGGCCGGGTGCTGGTCGCGGACGGCCGCTCGGTGGTGCTCGGCGCCGCCGACACCTTCCGCGCCGCCGCCGCGGACCAGCTGCAGACCTGGGGCGAGCGGGTCGGCGCGCGGACCGTGCGCGGTCCGGAGGGCGGCGACCCGGCTTCGGTGGCCTTCGACGCGGTCAAGGAGGGCATCGCCGAGGGCGCGGACACCGTGCTGATCGACACCGCCGGCCGGCTGCACACCAAGACCGGCCTGATGGACGAGCTGGGCAAGGTCAAGCGGGTGGTGGAGAAGCACGGCCCGGTGGACGAGGTGCTGCTGGTGCTGGACGCCACCACCGGCCAGAACGGGCTGGTGCAGGCCCGGGTGTTCGCCGAGGTGGTCGACATCACCGGCATCGTGCTGACCAAGCTGGACGGCACCGCCAAGGGCGGCATCGTGATCTCGGTCCAGCGCGAGCTGGGCGTGCCGGTCAAGCTGATCGGGCTCGGCGAGGGGGCGGACGACCTGGCGCCGTTCGAGCCGGCCGCCTTCGTGGACGCGCTGATCGGCGACTGATCCGGCCGGTCCAAGGCTCCGGGCCGTCTCCCCACCCGGGGAGGCGGCCCCTTCTCGTACCCGGTCCGCTGCCCGCGCTCGTGCCCGTTCTCGTACCCGGAGCCGGCTCGGTCAGGAGGCCAACCAGGCGGCCTCGGCGTCCCGCGAGCGGGTGCGGTGGCAGGCGTAGGCGAGGGTGCCGAGCAGCAGTCGGGCCTCCGGCGGGCAGGCCGCGCTCTCCCGGGTCGGGCGGCGCAGCCAGCGCATCGGGCCCAGACCGGCCAGCACGGTGGGCGGCGCTGCCAGGTAGCCGCCGGCGCCGTGGCAGGCCAGGTCGAGCGCGGCGTCGTCCCAGCCCATCCGGTACAGCAGGTCGGGCAGCCGCTCGGCGGTGCCGGGGGCGACGAAGAACAGCAGCCGGCCGGTCGGGGCGGCCAGCACCGGGCCGACCTGGGTGCCCATCCGCTCCAGCCGGACCAGCGCCTGCAGGCCGGGCTGGGCCGGGACGTCCAGCACGTCGAAGTGGCGACCGGTCGGCAGCAGCAGCGGGGCGCCGGCGGGGCACCGGCCGGCCAGCTCCGGTACGGGGGTGCCGGCGGGCAGCTCGGGGCCGACGGAGTCGTGCAGGCCGGGTGCCGCGCAGTAGGGCACGCCGCAGCCGCAGCCGCAGCCGCAGCCGGCCGCGCCCGGGGCGAGCCCCGGCGCCGCGGTGCCCACGGCGACCGTCCAGCCGAGCCGGCCGGTGTACTCGGTGGCCGCCTGGAGCGAGGTGGCGCGGGTGCGGCGGATGCCCAGCGGTGTCGACCACAGGGTGCCCAGCCGGAGATCGCCGAACAGGTTGTCCATGCCTCCCCCAACAGGTTCGGATTGCCGGTGGTTACGGGACCGTGACAATGGGTCAATTGTCCGGCGTGGTGCGCGTGGTGCATTGGCGGCGCGCAGCGGGCGGCGTGCACCAATTCGGGTGGCGTGTGCCAGGAGCCGCCTTGCACCGGCTCGCCGGATGCCGGATCGTCGTTGCTGCACGGGTGCCTCCGTCATCTCCGAGGTCGGCAACGCGCCTTTTCCTCGCGGAAGTTGGCCGCATGCAGCGGCGAATGGGGCGGGCCCGGGCGGTACCGGCATGTGCCGGTGTCACGCCGGGCCGACTACCAGTGAACCGCTGACAGTGCGTGCGTAGTTCACTCGTAGGGGTGGCGAAAGGTGGCGTTTCCCGAGCCACGCTCCCCCGGATGGCGGATGGAGCGTTACGTTCGGCACACGGAAAGCAATGAACCGGTCGCTTCGGCGGTCGGTCACCCGGGCATGGCACGGCAGAGGCACGCAGAGGCACCGCAAGGCACAGCACGTCGAGCAAGAGCCCGCAACCGTCGGGCACACGATCGGGGCCCTGGTTGGGGCCGGGCGGGATGGGGACGTTCCCATGGGAGACAAGCAACCGAACGAGAAGCTGGGCTCGTGGTTCACGCGCAGCGGCTGGTCGAAGGGCGAGCTGGCCCGTCAGGTGAACCGCCGGGCCCGGCAGATCGGCGCCCACCACGTCAGCACCGACACCTCCCGGGTGCGCCGCTGGCTCGACGGCGAGCAGCCGCGCGAGCCGATCCCGCGGATCCTCTCCGAACTGTTCTCCGAGCGGTTCGGCTCGGTGGTCTCGGTGGAGGACCTCGGGCTGCGCGCGGCCGTCCCGGTCTCCACCGTCGGCGGCGGGGTCGACCTGCCGTGGAGCGGCGAGCAGACCGTCCAGCTGATCAGCGAGTACTCCCGCAGTGACCTGATGCTCAACCGCCGCGGTTTCCTGGGCACTTCGCTCGCGTTGACGGCCGGCGCCGCGCTGATCGAGCCGATGCAGCGCTGGCTCACCCCCGGGCCGGGCGGGGCCCCGATGCCGATCCTCACCGCGGCCAACGGGGGCGAGCCGCACACCGGCCGGCTCTCCGAGCCCGAGCTCCAACTGCTGGAGCAGACCACCGAGATGTTCCGCCAGTGGGACGCGCAGAACGGCGGCGGCCTGCGCCGCAAGGCCGTGGTCGGCCAGCTGCACGAGGTCACCGACCTGCTCCAGGAGACCTACCCCGAGCAGACCACCCGCCGGCTCTTCCGACTCACCGCCGAGCTCGCCCACCTGGCCGGCTGGATGTCGTACGACGTCGGCATGCACCCCAGCGCCCAGAAGTACTACGTGCTGGCGCTGCACGCGGCCAAGGAGGCGGGCGACCGCCCGTTCGGCGCGCTGATCCTCACCGACATGAGCCGCCAGATGATCCACCTGAACCGCGGCGAGGACGCCCTCGAGCTGATCCACCTCGCCCAGTACGGCAGCCGGGACACCGCCGGCCCGCGCCAGCAGGCCCTGCTGTACGCGATGGAGGCGCGCGCCTACGCGACCATCGGCGAGGTCAACCGCTGCGCCCGCGCGGCCCGGCTGGCCGAGGACACCTTCAGTGACTGCCGGCCCGGCGACGGCACCCCGGACTGGTTGAAGTTCTTCTCCGAGGCGGAGCTGAACGCGGAGAACGCGCACTCCTTCCGCGACCTCGCCTACCACTCCACCCGCAGTCCGCTGTACGCCTCGATGGCCGCCCCGGTGATGGAGCGCGCGGTCGACCTGTTCCGGCAGGACGGCGAGCACGTCCGCTCGTACGCCTTCAACCTGGTCGGCATGGCCAGCGTGCACCTGCTCCAGGGTGAGCCGGAGCAGGCGGCGGTGATGTGCGAGCAGGCGGTGGACATCGCCAAGAAGGTCCGCTCGGAGCGGCTGAACACCCGGGTGCGCAAGACCTCGGAGGCCGCCACCCGGCAGTACCAGGACGTGCCCGAGATCTCCCGGCTGGCCGAGCGGGTGGTCCAGGACATCCCGGAGTTCGCCGCCACCGCGGTCTGACGCGGGGCCCGCCGAAGGGCCCGCGCAGCCACCGCGCACCCCCGATTTCCGGCCACGGCCGGACCGGTACTCCGACCGTGGAGGCCGCCGCGACTCGCATCCGCACGGGCTCCCCCGCCCCGCAGCGAGCCGGCCTCCACGGTCGGTGACGTCCCGGGCACGACCCGTCCCGGGCGGCCGTACGGTAGCGCAAGATCTGTCATGGCACGGCCGCAGTTCACGTCCTCGTAACGCGCAGGTCAACCACGTCACTGCGGTGAAACACCGAGCCGCATCGGCCGAAACCAGTCTTCGGCACGCTCCTCTCATCGCCGACACCCCGGGTGGCACGGGACAGGGATCCCGGGTGTGGTGCGGCTTCCATCCAGAGGAGACGCCGATGCCGGACGGCTTCAGCGCGGGCGATACCGCCTTTGTGTTCATCTGTGCGGCCCTGGTCATGTTGATGACCCCGGGTCTGGCCTTCTTCTACGGGGGCATGGTCAGGGTCAAGAGCACGCTCAACATGCTGGTGATGAGCTTCGTATCGCTCGCGATCGTCAGCGTGCTCTGGGTCCTCTACGGCTACTCGCTGGCCTTCGGCCCGGACGCCGGCGCCGGCCTGATCGGCAACCTCGACTTCCTCGGGATGCGCGGCATCGGCCTCAACGACATCACCGGCACCATCCCGGTGACCGCGTTCTCCGCCTTCCAGCTGATGTTCGCGATCATCACCCCGGCCCTGATCAGCGGTGCGGTCGCGGATCGCACCAAGTTCGCCGGCTGGGCGCTGTTCGTCGCCCTGTGGGTCACCGTCGTGTACTTCCCGGTCGCGCACTGGGTCTTCTTCTTCGACGGTGGGAACGGCGGCTGGCTGGGCGACCGCAACGGCGTGATCGACTTCGCCGGCGGCACCGCCGTGCACATCAACGCCGGCATGGCGGGCCTCGCGCTCTGCCTGGTGCTGGGCAAGCGGGTCGGCTTCAAGAAGGACCCGATGCGGCCGCACAGCCTGCCGCTGGTGATGCTCGGCACCGGCCTGCTCTGGTTCGGCTGGTTCGGCTTCAACGCCGGCTCGGCGCTGGCCGCCAACGGCGTCGCCGGGATGGCGTTCCTGAACACCCAGATCGCCACCGCCGCGGCCGTGCTCGGCTGGCTCGCCTACGAGCGGATCAAGCACGGCGCGTTCACCACGCTGGGCGCCGCCTCCGGTGCGGTGGCCGGCCTGGTCGCGATCACCCCCGCCTGCGGTTCGGTCTCGCTGCTCGGCGCCATCGCCCTCGGCCTGATCGCGGGTGCGGTCTGCGCCGCCGCGATCGGCCTCAAGTACCGGTTCGGCTTCGACGACTCGCTCGACGTGGTCGGCGTGCACGCGGTCGGCGGCATCATCGGCTCGCTGGCGGTCGGCCTCTTCGCCACCGGCCACGTCGGGCAGAGCGCCCAGGGCCTGTTCTACGGCGGCGGCCTCGGCCAGCTCGGCAAGCAGGCGATGGGCGTCGCGGTGGTCGCCGTCTACTCCTTCGTACTGTCCTGGCTGCTCGGCCAGGCCGTCCACCGCACCATCGGCCTGCGGGTCTCCGAGGACGTCGAGGTGGCCGGCATCGACCAGGCCGAGCACGCCGAGTCCGCGTACGACTTCAGCGCGGTGGGCGCCAGCCTCGGGCGGGTCTCCACCACCGCCTCCACCCCCTCCGCCAGTGCCGCCACCGCCCGGAAGACCGAGGTCGACGCCTGATGAAGCTCATCACCGCAGTCATCAAGCCGCACCGCCTGGACGAGGTGAAGGACGCCCTGCAGGCGTTCGGGGTGCACGGCCTGACCGTCACCGAGGCCAGCGGCTACGGCCGCCAGCGCGGGCACACCGAGGTCTACCGCGGCGCCGAGTACACCGTCGACCTGGTCCCCAAGGTGCGGGTCGAGATCCTGGTCGAGGACGACGACGCCGAGCAGCTGATCGAGGTCGTGGTCAAGGCCGCCCGCACCGGCAAGATCGGGGACGGGAAGGTCTGGTCCGTCCCGGTCGACACGGCGGTCCGGGTGCGGACCGGCGAGCGCGGGCCCGACGCCCTCTAGCATTCAGCACCATCGGCACCATCGGCACCAGCAGTAACAGCAGGTACGACACAGCTCCAGCACCTCAAGCCCTAGGCGGACCTGCCCCAGCAGGTCCGCCGCAGGCGCATCCGGCGCCGTTGCCGACGGCGCGTCCCGGCCCGGCCGCCGGGGGTCCGACCCGGCACCGCCCGCTCCACGGATGGGGACCACGACGTGACCACCACCCACACCCACCCCGGCGACCCGGCCCACCCGGGCGACCACGCCGCCGACCGCGCCCGCCTGCTCGCCGACCCCGCGCTGTCCGGTGCCCGGCGCCGAGCCGAGCTGGCCCACCTGACCGACCGCTGGCTCGCCGGACTGCATCGCGCGGCCGGCGCCCCGGCCGGCACGGCGCTGGTCGCCGTCGGCGGCTACGGCCGCGGCGAACTCTCCCCGCGCAGCGACCTCGACCTGGTGCTGCTGCACGACGGCGCCCTCGACCCCGAACTGCCGGACCGGATCTGGTACCCGGTCTGGGACTCCGGGGCCGCCCTGGACCACTCGGTGCGCACCCTGGCGCAGGCCCGCACGGTCGCCGCCGAGGACCTCAGGGCGCAGCTCGGCCTGCTCGACGCCCGGCACGTGGCCGGCGACCCGGAGCTCACCGCCCGGCTGCGCTCCGCGGTGCTGGCCGACTGGCGGGCCGATGCGGCCGGGCGGCTGCCCGAGCTGCACCGGCTGGTCCGGGACCGGGCCGAGCGCCACGGCGAACTCGCCTTCCTGCTGGAGCCGGACCTCAAGGAGGCCCGCGGCGGCCTGCGCGACGTGGTCGCGCTGCGCGCCATCGCCGCCACCTGGCTGGCCGACGCCCCGCGCGAGGGGCTGGACGCGGCCGCGGCCCGGCTCGCCGACGTCCGCGACGCGCTGCACCTGGTCACCGGCCGGGCCACCGAGCGGCTCAGCCTCCAGGACCAGGACCAGGTCGCGGCCCGCCTCGGCGTGCTGGACGCGGACATCCTGCTCCGCCAGGTGTACGAGGCGGCCCGCACCGTCGCGTACGCCGGGGACGTCACCTGGCGCTCGGTCGAGCGGATACTGGCCGCCCGCGCCAACCGGGGACGGCGGATCTCCCGGCTGGCGTTCCCGTTCGCCGGCGTCGGCCGGACCGGCGGCGCGGTCGCCAAGGGCGCGGTCGAGCGCCGCCCGCTGGCCGAGGGCGTGGTCGAGCACGAGGGCGAGGCCGTCCTCGCCCAGGGCGCCCGGCCCGCCCAGGACCCGGTGCTGCCGCTGCGCGCCGCCGCCGCCGCCGCGCAGGCGGGCCTCACCGTCTCGTACGCCACCGTGCGGCGGCTGGCCGCCGAGACCGGGCCGCTGCCGGTGCCGTGGCCGGACGAGGCCCGCGAGCAGCTGGTCACCCTGCTCGGCGCGGGGGAGGCCTGCCTGCCGGTCTGGGAGGCCCTGGAGGCGGAGGGCCTGATCAGCCGGCTGCTGCCGGACTGGGAGCGGGTCCGCTGCCGGCCGCAGCGCAACGCGGTGCACCGCTGGACGGTCGACCGGCACCTGATCGAGACGGCGGTGCGGGCCGCCGCGATGACCCGCCGGGTGGCGCGGCCGGACCTGCTGCTGGTCGCCGCGCTGCTGCACGACATCGGCAAGGGCTGGCCCGGGGACCACTCGGAGGCCGGCGAGGTGATCGTCCGGGACGTGGCCACCAGGATGGGCTTCGACCGGGCCGACACCGAGACCCTCGCCCTGCTGGTGCGCCACCACCTGACCCTGGTGGACACCGCCACCCGGCGGGACCCGGACGACCCGGCGACCGTCGAGCTGATCACCAAGGTGGTCGGCACGCTGCCGCAGCTGGAGCTGCTGCATGCGCTCACCGAGGCCGACGCCACCGCGACCGGCCCGGCGGCCTGGAGCGGCTGGCGGGCCTCGCTGGTGGCCGGCCTGGTGGCGCGGGCCGCCGCCCAGCTGGCGGGTGGCGAGGGGCGACCGGCCGAGGCCGCGCCGACCGCCGACGAGGAGCGGCTCGCCGTCGAGGCGGCCCGCACCGGCGGGCCCGCGCTCGCGCTGCGGGCCGAGACCGACCAGGACGCGCCGGCCACCGAGCCGATGGGCGTCGAACTCACCCTGGCCATCCCGGACCGTCCGGGCCTGCTGGGCACGGTCGCCGGGGTGCTCGCGCTGCACCGGCTGCGGGTCCGCGCCGCGGGCCTGCGGGAACTGGACCCGATCGGGGCCGGACCGGTGCTGCTGATCTCCTGGACGGTTGCCGCCGAGTACGGCGAGCTGCCGGAGACCGCCAGGCTCCGGGCCGACCTGCGGCGGGCGCTGGACGGCTCGCTGGACGTCTCGCGCAAGCTGGCGGAGCGGGACGCGGCCGCGCCGCGCCGATCGGGGATCGCCACCCCGCCCCCGGTGGTCGCGGTCGCGCCGGACGCCTCCCGCAGCGCGACCATCCTGGAGGTGCGGGCGCACGACGCCCCCGGGCTGCTGCACCGGATCGGCCGGGCACTGGACGGCGCCGGGGTCCGGGTCCGGACCGCGCACGTCTCCACCCTGGGCGCGGACGCGGTGGACGCCTTCTACGTGACGGACGAGGCCGGCCGGCCGCTCGGCACGGAGCGGGCGGCGCAGGTGGCCGCGGCCGTCCAGGAGGCGCTCGGCTGAAGGCACTCGACTGAAGGCCCTCGGGCCGGGGTGACGGGCGGGTCGGGCCGGGGTGACGGGCGGGCCGCGCCGGTCGTGACCTGCGGTTCCGGGAGCCTGATGACCGGGGTGGAGACCGCGACCGGACCGGGCGGATACCCTGGGGACGACGACAGTACCCGTACCGATGCCGCAAGGGACCCGCGACCGACGTGTTCGACACTCTCTCCGACCGCCTCGCAGCGACGTTCAAGAACCTCCGGGGCAAGGGCCGCCTCAGCGAGGCGGACATCGACGCCACCACGCGCGAGATCCGGATCGCCCTGCTGGAGGCGGACGTCGCGCTCCCCGTGGTGCGGGCCTTCATCAAGCAGGTCAAGGACCGCGCGCTCGGCTCCGAGGTCTCCGGGGCGCTGAACCCGGCCCAGCAGATCATCAAGATCGTCAACGAGGAGCTCATCAGCATCCTCGGCGGCGAGACCCGGCGCCTGCGCTATGCCAAGACCGGGCCGACCGTGATCATGCTGGCGGGTCTCCAGGGAGCCGGTAAGACCACCCTGGCGGGCAAGCTCGGCCACTGGCTGAAGACCCAGAAGCACACCCCGCTGCTGGTCGCCTGCGACCTCCAGCGCCCGAACGCGGTCACCCAGCTCGGCGTGGTCGCCGAGCGCGCCGGCGTGGCCTTCTACGGCCCGCAGCCGGGCAACGGCGTCGGCGACCCGGTGCAGGTGGCCCGCGACTCGATCGAGTACGCCAAGCAGAAGCAGTTCGACGTGGTCATCGTCGACACCGCCGGCCGCCTGGGCATCGACGCCGAGCTGATGCAGCAGGCCGCGGACATCCGCGCCGCGGTCAACCCGGACGAGGTCCTCTTCGTGGTCGACGCGATGGTCGGCCAGGACGCGGTCACCACCGCGCAGGCCTTCCTCGAAGGCGTCGACTTCACCGGCGTGGTGCTCTCCAAGCTGGACGGCGACGCCCGAGGCGGTGCCGCGCTCTCGGTGGCCCACGTCACCGGCCGGCAGATCATGTTCGCCTCCAACGGCGAGAAGGTCGACGAGTTCGACGCCTTCCACCCGGACCGGATGGCCTCGCGCATCCTCGGCATGGGCGACATGCTCAGCCTGATCGAGAAGGCCGAGCAGACCTTCTCGCAGGCCGAGGCCGAGAAGATGGCCGCCAAGCTGCAGGGCGGCGGCAAGGACTTCACGCTCGACGACTTCCTGGCCCAGCTGGAGCAGGTCCGGAAGATGGGCTCGATCTCCAAGCTGCTCGGCATGCTGCCCGGCATGGGCCAGATCCGGGACCAGATCAACAACATCGACGACAAGGACGTCGACCGCGTCGGCGCCATCATCAAGTCGATGACCCCGGCCGAGCGGACCGACCCGAAGCTGATCAACGGCTCGCGCCGGGCCCGCATCGCCAAGGGTTCGGGCGTCGGCGTCGGCGAGGTCAACAACCTGGTCGAGCGGTTCTTCGAGGCCCGCAAGATGATGTCCGCGATGGCCTCCGGGAAGGGCATCCCCGGTATGCCGGGGATCCCGGGCATGGGTGGCGGCGGCAAGAAGTCCGCGAAGAAGTCGCAGCCCGCCAAGGGCCGCAAGCGCTCCGGCAACCCGCTGAAGCGGGCGCAGGAGGAGGCGGCGGCCGCCGAGCGCAAGGCGCTCGGTCCGGGCACCCCGCAGGCGCCCGCCCCCGGCGGCGCGTTCGGCCTCGGTGCGGGCAAGGGCCCGGCCGACTTCGAGCTGCCCAAGGAGTTCCGGGACCTGATCTGACGGTCCGTGCCGGCGGCCCGCCACCCCCGCACCGGGGTGGCGGGCCGCCGCCGTCCGTGCGCCGCCCGGTCTCCCTGCACCGTCCGTTCTCCCGCACGCCGTCGTCCGGGTGCTACCGCACGGGTGACCGAGGATGGTCGATGATGGTCCGATGCGAGTGAGGATCCGGGCGCCGAGGCCCGCAGACGCCGGACCGTACGCCGACGCGGTGCGCCGGTCCGCCGAGCACATCGGCCGGTGGAACCCGGTCGAGCCGGACGGGCTGCCCGAGCTGCTCGAACGCCAGGGTCCCGGACTGCGCACCTTCCTGATCGAGGAGGCCGCGGACGGCGGCCTGGTCGGCAAGTGCAACGTGGCCAACATCGTGATGGGCCGGTTCTGCAACGCCGCCCTCGGCTACGACTCCTACCTGCCGTTCGCCGGGACGGGGTTGATGACCGAGGGCATGCGGCTGGTGGTCGAGCGATGCTTCGCGCCGGTCGAGCGCGGCGGGCTCGGGCTGCACCGGCTGGAGATCAACGTCCAGCCGGACAACGGGCGTTCGATCGCGCTGGCCCGCCGGCTGGGCTTCCGGCACGAGGGCTTCACCCCGCGGATGCTGTACCTGGCGGGCGCCTGGCGGGACCACGAGCGGTTCGCCCTCACGGCGGAGGAGTGGCCGCCCCCGGCGCAGGACTGACGGCGGTCGGGGGACTCGCGCGCGTGCCGGCCGGGGTGGACGGGTGCGGGGTGGACGGGTGCGGGGTGGCGCCCCCTGGCCGGGGCACCACCCCGCTGCGGCCCGGCCGGCGCTCAGCGCGGCTGCTCGGCCACCACGTAGCGGAACAGGTTGGCCATCCGGACCGAGCCGTCCGCCTGCACGTACGGGTGCAGCGCCTCCTCCAGCTCCTTGCCGACCAGCGTCCGGCCGGAGTCCTCGATCGCGCTGTCGAACAGCCCGGTCGACAGCATCCCGCGCACCGCGCTCTCCAGGTCCGGGTACGCGAACGGGCAGTGCACCCGGCCGCTGCCGGCCGGCCGCAGGCCCGCGTCCGCGAGCAGCTGCTCCAGCGCCCCGGGGCCGCTCAGCGCGAACGGGGCGTGCGCCGGGGTCCGGACCGAGAGGCGGCGCGCGACGTCCAGCGCGCCGGCGCTCTCGCACCGCTCCGGCGGGCCCCAGCAGGCGAGCACCAGGTGCCCGCCCAGCATGGTGAGCGCGCCGGCCTCGGCGACCAGGCGGGACGGGTCACCGACGTAGGGGAGTTGCTCGAAAACGGTGACCAGCGAATGGGCCGCCCGGGGGATGCCGTACGCCGACCGGGTGAGCCGCCGATCGGCCTGCGCGACCCCCGCGGACTCGGCCGGCACCCGCAGTCCGCGCCCCTCGGCGAGCTCCCTCAGCTCGGCCTCCGACTCCTGTCCGCAGACCTGCGCGCCGCGCTCCTCGGCCAGCAGCAGGGCCAGCCCCGACCGGCACCCGAGACCGAGCACGCTGGTGGCCGGACCGACCTCCAACCGCTCGAAGACCGCCTGGTAGAGCGGCACCAGCATGCGTTCCTGGATCTCCGCCCAGTCCCGCGCCCGGCCGTGCGACCCCGCCGTGCCGTGCGTGTCGGGGCGCTGCGCGGTTGTGCCGGCCACATGCGCTGAAGCCATCGCGGCCTCCCATCCGGTTCTGGATACCGATGCCCTGCACCGGCGTCTGTTTCGGTGTCTACGGCTCCCCCCGCTGACCCCGCCCCGCATCCAGCGAACAGCGGTCGGGGCCCGGCGTCCAGAGGGGTGCGAGCAGGTATCCGCGCGCTGCGGTGGTGCGCCGGTGGGATGCGCCGGTCCGAGCCCTCCGCGCTGCCCGCCCACCCGTCGGGTAAACCGATTCACAGTCGGCGCCCCGGGCCCCGTACCATCTGCCCCATGGCTAAGGCACCCGTTCTCACCCCCCAGGCGGACGACTTCCCCCGCTGGTACCAGGACCTCATCAACAAGGCCGAGCTGGCCGACAACGGTCCGGTGCGCGGCACCATGGTCATCCGACCGTACGGCTACAGCCTGTGGGAGCGGATGCAGCAGGAGATGGACGCGCGGATCAAGAAGGCCGGCGCGCAGAACGCCTACTTCCCGATGTTCATCCCGCAGTCCTACCTGACCCGTGAGGCCGAGCACGTCGAGGGCTTCGCCCCCGAGCTCGCCGTGGTCACCCATGGCGGCGGCAAGCAGCTGGAGGAGCCGGTCGTCGTCCGGCCCACCTCCGAGACGATCATCAACGAGTACTTCTCCAAGTGGGTCCAGAGCCACCGCGACCTGCCCCTGCTGATCAACCAGTGGGCCAACGTGGTCCGCTGGGAGCTGCGCCCCCGCGTCTTCCTGCGCACCACCGAGTTCCTCTGGCAGGAGGGCCACACCGCGCACGCCACGTACGAGGACGCCCGCGCGTACGCCTCGCAGATCCACACCGACGTGTACGGCGACTTCATGACCAACGTGCTGGGCATCGACGTGGTGCTCGGCCGCAAGACCGCCAAGGAGCGGTTCGCGGGCGCGATCAACACCCTGACCCTCGAGGCCATGATGGGTGACGGCAAGGCCCTGCAGATGGGCACCAGCCACGAGCTGGGCCAGAACTTCGCCAAGGCCTTCAACACCACCTTCCTGTCCGGTGGTGACCAGCGCGAGCACGTGTGGCAGACCTCCTGGGGCGTCTCCACCCGCATGGTCGGCGGCCTGATCATGTCGCACGGCGACGACAACGGTCTGCGGGTGCCGCCGCGCCTCGCCGCCGTCCAGGCCGTCGTGCTGGCGATCAAGGGCGACGAGGCGGTGCTCGCCAAGGTCCGCGAGATCGGCGCTCAGCTGGAGGCCGCCGGCGTCCGCGTGGTCGTCGACGACCGCACCGACACCCCGTTCGGCCGCCGCGCGGTCGACTGGGAGCTCAAGGGAGTGCCGCTGCGGATCGAGGTCGGCCCGCGCGACCTGGAGAACGGCACCGCGATGCTGGCCCGCCGGATCGCCGGCGGCAAGGAGCCGGTGTCGGTGGACGCACTGGCCGCGCTGGTGCCCGGCATCCTGGAGGAGGACCAGGCGCTGCTGCTGCGCCAGTCCCGCGAGCGCCGCGAGGCCCGCACGGTCGAGGTCAAGACCATCGACGAGGCCGTCGAGGCCGCCACCACCGGCTGGGGCCGGATCTCCTGGGCCGAGCTCGGTCCGGAGGGCGAGGCCAAGCTGGCCGAGCAGGGCGTCTCGGTGCGCTGCATCGTCGCCGCGGACGGCTCCGTGCCGGCCACCGACGACCAGGACGGCAACGTCGCGATCGTCGCGCGCGCCTACTGACGTACCGGATATTTCCGGACGAATTCGCCGCCCCGATGATGTGCCCGCCGACGGCTCGCACATCACCGGGGCGGCGGACGCGGAAGTGGACTCCGAAGGGTTCGCGGAAGCGGTCCGCCACTCCTCCGCGGAGGCCGGAACAACCGGTATCCCCGGACGTCGACGGCCGTTCGAAAGCTGTTCGCCCACCCGTCCGCGTTCCGCGCCGAGACTACTCACCAGTCAACTGCCGGTCGCGCTGAACTAGCGGTACGGTATACGGCCCGTGGCCCTGTCAATTTCCGACCAGGCCGCGGGCCGTCTGTCCTATGGGCGCAGCCGCCCTGGGGTGATAGCCGAGAGCCCGCCGAATCCGGCGGGCCGAGAGTTGCAGGGGGTTGGTCTTGCGTCAGATCCGGTCAGCGCAATTCGCGCACAGCTGTGTATTCCTGAGAGTTTCCTGGGAATTCCCCTCGGGCGGGAACTCGTGGAACGTCGGCTCCCTGCGCATCGTTGGTACAGCGTGAGCACGACACAGCCTCTCGTCCTCGCGGCCGAACTGGCCGCCGCCTGGAGCGACATCCAGGCCCACCACCAGGACCTTCCCGACCTGGCCTCGCCCGAGGCCCTGATCGGCGAGTCCTCCTCGGCCTGCGGCACCCGGCTCGACTTCGAGCGGCTGCTGCACGAAGCCGCCCACGGACTGGCCGCCGCCCGCGAGATCCGCGACACCTCGAGGGCCGGCCGGTACCACAACCGGCGCTTCCTGATGCTCGCCTCCGAGCTCGGGCTGGCCCACCCGGTGGAGCCGCACGCGAGCAGCGGCTTCTCCCAGGTGACCATGCTCAACGACACCAGGGACCGCTACTCCAGCACCATCGAGCGGCTCGACCGCGCGCTGGGCGCCCACCAGCTGGCCGTGGCCGGCGAGGGTGTGCACCGGGCGTTCCGCGGTCCGGCGGCGCGGCACGGGTCCTCCGGCGGCGGCGTCCGGGTCAAGGCGGTCTGCGGGTGCGGCCGGAACGTGCGCGTCGTTCCGTCGGTGCTCGCCCAGGCGTCGATCGTCTGCGGCGCCTGCCAGCAGCCGTTCAAGATCGCGTAGTCGGTACGCCGGCGAGGCGGTCGCGGGCCCGGGGCGTACCCCGCGGTCCGGTCGAGCGGCCCAGCAGGACGGACGGCGCGAGCAGGTGGGGTGGTCCGAGCAGGACGGAGGGCCCGATCGGCGCGAACGGTGCGGTACGCGACACCGGCAGCGGAATCGGGCACAGAGGCAGAACCGGAACAGTCGCAGTAGCAGTGGTGGACGGGTGCCACCGGAGGGTGCCGGAGACCGGGTCGGGTCGGACCGGGGCGCGCTCCGCAGGCGTCGGGACCGCTGTCGACTGCCACCGCGTGGCTGTTCGGCTCTACCGAGGGCGGGGACCCTCGGTCGGGCCGACCTGCCCCGGTATGGCAGAATGGACAGCTGAGTACTCGGCAGCCGAGCAGGACCCCTCTCTCCTACGGCTGGCGTGTCCCTTGAACGGCCGGGCCCCGCAACCCCACGCGGAGCCGATCGGCCGCTCACCCACGTCAACACCAGGAGAATCCACTCCCGTGGCAGTCAAGATCAAGCTCAAGCGTCTCGGCAAGATTCGCTCCCCGCACTACCGCATCGTCGTCGCCGACTCGCGCACCAAGCGTGACGGTCGTGCGATCGAGGAGATCGGCATCTACCAGCCGACCTACAACCCCTCGAAGATCGAGGTCGACACCGACCGCGCCCAGTACTGGCTGTCCGTCGGCGCCCAGCCGACCGAGCCCGTGCTCGCCATCCTCAAGCTGACCGGCGACTGGCAGAAGTTCAAGGGCCTGCCGGCCCCGGCGCCGCTCAAGGTCGCCGAGCCCAAGGTCGAGGACTTCTCGCACCTCTTCGCGAAGGCCGTCGCCGGCTTCGAGGACGCCACCACCGGTGTCGCCATCACCCCGAAGGCCAAGAAGGCGGACAAGGCTGACGAGGCCGAGGCCGCTTCCACCGAGGCCTGAGCGTGATCGAGGAAGCCCTCGACCACCTGGTGAAGGGCATTGTCGAGCACCCCGACGAGGTGCAGGTGCGCTCGCGCCAGCTGCGTCGGGGGCACACCATCGAGGTGCGGGTGCACCCCGATGACCTCGGCAAGGTGATCGGCCGTGGCGGCCGGACCGCGCGCGCTCTGCGCACCGTGGTCGGCGCGCTCGGCGGTCGCAACGTCCGGGTCGACCTGGTCGACGTGGACAGCATTCGCTGACACTAGACCGTCAGGTTTCTGGGCCGGCCGGGACGCTTAGTCGTCCCGGCCGGCCCTTCCTCGTTGGTGGCGGCGGGGGCCCGCGCCCGTGCTTCTCTTCTTCTCGCTGTCTGTTCCGCCACTTCTTTATTCCGCCCATCTCTGCCCGGTCCGGCAGCACAGGTCCGTCCGGTCCGGCAGCGCACGACTCCAGGAGAGCGATCACCGTGCAGCTCGTCGTCGGCAAGATCGGCCGCGCCCACGGCATCAAGGGGGACGTCAGCGTCGAGGTCCGTACCGACGAGCCGGAACTCCGGCTCGGCCCCGGTGCGGTCCTCCTCACCGACCCGGCCTCGGCCGGCCCGCTGACCGTCGAGTCCGGCAAGGTGCACAGCGGCCGCCTGCTGCTGCGCTTCGCCGGGGTCAAGGACCGCAACGACGCCGAGGCGCTGCGCGGCACCATGCTGATCGCCGAGGTGGACCCGGACGAGGTGCCGGACGACCCGGAGGAGTACTACGACCACCAGCTCATCGGGCTGGACGTGGTGCTCACCGACGGGACGCCGGTGGGGGAGCTCACCGAGGTGATCCACCTCCCGTACCAGGATCTGCTGACGGTCACCAAGGCCGACGGCACCGAGGTGCTGGTGCCGTTCGTCAGCCGGATCGTGCCGACCGTCGACCTGGAGAACCAGCGTGCGGTGATCGACCCGCCGGCCGGCCTGATCGAGCCGATCGAGGGCGACGAGCAGCCTTCCGGCAAGCGGGCCTCCGGTGAGCGGGCTTCCGGCGCGCGGGGCTCCGCCGAGCAGGGCGGCGACGGGCAGGACGGGGACGGGCAGGCGTCCGGCGAGCGGGACGGCGGGGACGCCGCGTGAGCCGGATGCGGATCGACGTCGTCACGATCTTCCCCGAGTACCTGGAGCCGCTGAACGTCTCGCTGGTCGGCAAGGCCCGCGCACGCGGCCAGCTGGACGTCCACCTGCACGACCTGCGCTCCTGGACCACGGACGTGCACCGCACGGTGGACGACACCCCGTACGGGGGTGGGCCGGGCATGGTGATGAAGCCGGAGCCGTGGGGCGCTGCGCTGGATGCCGTGCTGGCCGAGGGCGCGCAGGCGTTCGCCGCCGGTTCGGGCGCTGATGAGGGTGCGGGTGAGGGTCAGCAGGGTGGGGGGGCGGCGGCCTTGGCAGCGGCGTCGGACCCGGGTGGGCTCCCGGTGCCGACCCTGGTCGTGCCGACGCCCAGCGGGCAGCCGTTCACCCAGGAGCTCGCCCAGGAACTGGCCGGGCGGAGCTGGCTCGCCTTCGCCCCCGCGCGCTACGAGGGCATCGACCGTCGGGTGATCGAGGAGGCCGCGACCCGGATGCCGGTCGTCGAGGCCTCGATCGGCGACTACGTACTGGCCGGTGGCGAGGTCGCGGTGCTGGTGATGGTCGAGGCCATCGCCCGGCTGCTGCCCGGCGTGCTCGGCAACGCCGAGTCGCACCGGGACGACTCCTTCGCCCCGGGCGCGATGGCGGACCTGCTGGAAGGCCCCGTCTACACCAAGCCCGCCGAGTGGCGCGGTCGCGAGGTGCCGGAGGTGCTGCTGAGCGGTCACCACGGCAAGATCGCCCGCTGGCGCCGGGAGCAGGCGTTCGCCCGGACCCTCGCCCATCGCCCCGACCTGGTGGCCCGCTGGCAGCTCGGGGCCTTCGACAAGAAGGAGCGGGAGGCACTCAGCGTGCTCGGCCTCCGGTGGGACGAGGAGCAGGGCCGATTTCTGGCCACGGCCGATGCTGTGGAAGAATAGGCGACTGTTGTCTGTCGCTGGACGCCCCTGAGGGGAGTCACGTGGACCGGTGCCCCCGCCACGGGGGGATCGCCGCCAGCCGATGCGGCCCGCAGCAAACCCCATTGTGACGATTTTCCGTGGGCGGCCCGTGGCGCCTGCGATGGAGAGCAAAATGAGCAACAAGCTCGCTGCTGTCGACGCCGCTTCGCTGCGTACCGACATCCCGGCCTTCCGCGCCGGTGACACCCTGAAGGTTCACGTCCGGGTCATCGAGGGCAACCGCTCCCGTGTCCAGGTCTTCCAGGGCGTCGTCATCCGTCGCCACGGCGCCGGTGTCGGTGAGACCTTCACCGTCCGCAAGGTCAGCTTCAACGTCGGCGTGGAGCGCACCTTCCCGGTGCACACCCCGGTCGTCGAGAAGATCGAGGTCGTCACCCGCGGTGCGGTTCGCCGCGCCAAGCTGTACTACCTCCGTGACCTGCGCGGCAAGGCCGCGAAGATCAAGGAGAAGCGCGACAACTGACCGGACGGCTCCGGCTTCCGGAGCCGCTTCGGCTCAGGTCGCGCCGGGCCCTCTCCACCTCTCAGGTGGTGGGGCTAAGCTCAGCGCGATGAGCACGCACGAACCACCCGCGGACCGCGTCAGCAGTCCCGTACCGGACGGTACGGACACGCCGACGCGGTCCGCGGCTGTTTCCGGTGCCGTGGCGGTGGCCGACACGGATGCCGAGGCGGGCCGTGGGGATGGTTCCGACGCTGCTCCAGGGGATGGGCGTGAGGCCGGCGGCGGCGCTGGTTCCGGAGACGGTGCGGTGGACCTACCGGCGGCCGGTGCCGGTGCCGGTGCCGGAGAGGGTGGGCGCGAGCCCGCCGAGGGCGGTCGGGTCGAGGGTGGCCCCGCCGATGGCGACCCTGCGGAGGAGGGGAACGGCGGCCGGGTACACCGACTGGCGCGCGAAGTCCTGCTGCTGGTCGGGATCTGTGTGGGCGCCCTCCTGGTGGTCAACGCCTTCGTGGCGCGGCCGTTCGTGGTCCCGTCGGGGTCGATGCAGAACACCCTGCGTCCCGGCGACCGTCTGGTGGTGAACCGTCTCGCCTACACCTTCGGTGACCGGGTGCAGCGCGGGGACGTCGTCGTCTTCGACGGCACGGGCTCCTTCCTGCCGTACGCCGCCGAGCCGGGCGCCGTCCGGGGCACCCTCGCCGAGCTCGGCCTGCTGCCGACCGGCAACTCGGTCTTCGTGAAGCGGGTGATCGGCGTCGGTGGCGACCGGATCGCCTGCTGCGGGACGGACGGTCGCTTGCGGGTGAACGGCGTGCCGCTGGACGAGACCGGCTACCTGGCGCCCGACGAGGCACCCTCCGCCGTGCCGTTCGACGTGGTGGTGCCGCCCGGGAAGCTGTGGGTGATGGGTGACCACCGGAGCGCGTCCAGCGACTCCCGGGACCACCTGGGCGAGCCCGGCGGCGGCACCGTCCCGGAGAAGAAGGTGATCGGGCGCGCCGAGTGGGTGGTCTTCCCGATCGGCCGGTGGCGCTCTCTGGACCGCCCGGCTGCTTTCTCGGCGATAGGGGGGACCTCCGCACATGGGAACCAGGGGTAGGGGCCGGGTGGTCGACGAGCCGCCGGCGCGCTCCGCACCGGCCCGTTCGACACCGGCGCGCTCGACGACGGACCAGGCACCGCCTTCGGGCATGCCCACCCGTGGCCGTGCCGATCGCAGGCGGACCGCCCAGCGCGCGGCCCGGCGCAGGCGCCGCTCGCTGCTGCGAGAGCTGCCGCTGATCGCCGTGGTGGCGCTGTTCATCGCGATCGTGCTCAAAACCTTCCTCGTGCAGGTCTTCGTCATCCCGTCCGGATCGATGGAGCAGACCATCCAGGTGGGGGACCGCGTCCTGGTGGACCGCCTCACACCGTGGTTCGGCAATGAGCCGGGCCGCGGCGACGTGGTGGTGTTCAAGGACCCTGGCGGCTGGCTCGAGAACGACAACTCGCCGTCGACCGACGGTCCGGTGATGCGACGCGTGAAGTCTGCCCTCTCCACGGTCGGTCTGATCCCCTCGAACAACGAGGGAGACCTGATCAAGCGGGTCATCGGCGTCCCGGGTGACACCGTCGAGTGCTGCGACGATCGTGGGCGGCTCCTCATCAACGGGGTCGCGGTGGACGAGTCCTACATCGCGCCCGGCAACGCGCCCTCCCGGCAGTCGTTCAAGGTGACCGTGCCCGCCGGGCGACTCTGGGTGATGGGTGACCACCGGGACCTGTCGGCCGATTCGCGGTTCCACATGGCCAACCCCGGCAACGGCACCATCCCGATGAAGAACGTGGTCGGCAAGGCGTTCATGATCGCGTGGCCGGTTTCCCGGGTGGGTCAACTCGATACACCGTCATCACTCTCCTCGTTGTCGGCCGCCGCTCCGCCCGGCGTTCTCGATGAACGGCCGGACGCACGCGCCGACATGGAGCTGCAACCTGTCCCCGGTCGGCCGGATCCTGCGGAACCCCCGCTCGTTATGGGTGTGTTGGGCGTTCTTCCGACTCTGGTTCGGCGACGGCACTAGACCCCGGCGGAGCGGGCGGGCGACCGCCGGCCTCCAAGGGCCGCCGTGTGGGAGCACCGGTGCGTCGAGTCGGAGTGATAGAGAAGTGCAGGAGTACCGGGAGCCCATGGTTCGGTGCCGTATCGTTCGATGCCGCATCGTCCGGTGTGCTGGCCGGTCGTCCCCAAGGCTGCGCTGGTGTCAGGACTGCCCGGACCGGGCAGTCGTGAGGCGGGTTGACGGTCGATCACGCAACGTGGTGCCCGCTGTGCGGCACTGGTGAGCGCGGACGCGCGGGCGTCCGCACAGCAGGGAGGAGATGTCGTGGGGGATCTGGTGATCGGTGCCCGCTCGGGTGGCCCGGAGCCCGAGGGCGCCGGGGGTCGTGGAGTCAGGTCGGTCGAGGCCGACCCGTCCACCGAGCGCGCGATGGCGGACCCGGCCGCCCGGCAGGGTGGACCGGCCGGCGGTGCCGGTGACCCGGGCGACTCCCCGACCGGGCCGGTGGACGGCTCCGGCCGGAGCGGCACCGTCGACGGGGACGACGCCGACGAGGCCTCGAGGCCTCCGAAGCAGCGGTCCTTCTGGAAGGAGCTGCCGATCCTGATCGGCATCGCGCTCATCCTGGCGCTGGTGATCAAGACCTTCTTCGTGCAGGCCTTCTCCATCCCTTCGGGCTCCATGGAGAACACCCTCCAGGTCGGCGATCGTGTCCTGGTCGACAAGTTGACTCCCTGGTTCGGCGCCGAGCCCGAGCGCGGCGAGGTGGTGGTCTTCCAGGATCCGGGCGGCTGGCTGAACGACGAGCCGGCGCAGCGGAGCGACAACGGGTTCGTGCGCGGCATCCAGGACGTGTTCAGCTTCATCGGGCTGATGCCGTCCAGCAACGAGAAGGACCTGATCAAGCGGGTCATCGCGGTCGGTGGCGACACGGTCGAGTGCGAAGGCGACGGGCCGGTCAAGGTCAACGGCATTGCCCTCGACGAGCCCTACATCTACCCGGGCAACACCCCCTGCGGTGAGAAGCCCTTCGGGCCGGTCAAGGTGCCCGAGGGTCGGATCTGGGTGATGGGCGACCACCGCGGCAACTCGCTCGACTCGCGCTACCACCAGGACCAGCCGGGCGGTGGCACCGTCCCGGTGGAGAACGTGGTCGGCCGGGCCTTCGTCGTCGCGTGGCCGATCGGTGACTGGGCGACCCTCCCGGTGCCGGACACCTTCGACCAGAAGGGCCTGTCGGCCTCCGGTCCGCTGGCGCCCCCGCTGGCCGGGGCGGCGGCCGCGGTGCCTGCGGTCTGGTTGCTGCGTCGCCGCCGTTGAGCGGACGGCGGGCACCGGCCCGGGACGATTGATCTGTGGCCGACTCTTGCGCGGGCCGCGGTACTCGTGAGTAATCTGCTCGCATGTGCCGCGGCCCGCGAGTCTTTGCAGGCTCGCCGCGGCGCACCGCAGGCCGGCATCCGTCCGTCGGAGGCGGGCCGGGCCCCGGACACGGGCCGGGCTCCGCGCCCGGATCCGGACCCCGGTGCGGACCGGGCTTCCTGCGCCGGCCGGGCCCCGTAGCCGGGCCGAACAGAAATGGGTGGGTGGCGATGAGCAGTGTGGCGGAGCGGACGGCTTCGGCGCCGGCGGGCACCCGGCCGCGCCGGAGCGTGGCGGTCGTCGTGCAGGGTGCGGTGATCGCGCTGGGGTTCGTCATGCTGGTGGCCGGCTTCGGCCTGGTCGCCGTGGACTACCGGCCCTACCGGGTCCCGAGCGCTTCGATGTCCCCGACGATCAAGATCGGCGACATCGTGCTGGCCCGGAAGACCGACGGTGCCGGCGTCGGCCGCGGTGACATCGTGATCTTCAAGGATTCGGTCTGGGGCGACTCGGACATGGTGAAGCGGGTGGTGGCGGTCGCCGGCGACACGGTGTCCTGCTGCGACAGCCGGCAGCGGCTGCTCGTCAACGGGGTCCCGATCGACGAGCCCTACGTCGACCGCGGCATCGGCTCCGGTGAGGCGTTCAGCATCACGGTGCCGGAGGGCCGGCTGTTCGTCCTCGGCGACTTCCGGACCAATTCCATCGACTCGCGCAGCCACCTCGAGATCGCCTCGGGGACCCTCCCCGCCTCCGACGTCCAGGCGAGGGTGGCAGCCACCGTCCTGCCGACCTCCCGGATCGCCGTGCACCAGCGGACCACGGCCTTCGACGCCCTCAGCGGTCCGCGGGCCCACGGCCCCGGCCCGTTGCAACCGGCCGCCTACGCGATGGTCAGCGGTGTCGCTCTGGTCCTGCTGGCGGCGGCCGCCGGGTGGGCGGTGTCGCTCGTCCGGTGGACCAGGAGGCGCCGCAAGTCCTGACCGGGACAGCTCCCGGGCCCGGCCCGGCCAGGCGCGGATCCGACTCCACCCGCCGGACGGCGGTGCGGCCCGGGAAGGCCCACCGAGGCTCCGCAGGACCCGTAGGACGGAGTGGGACCGGATGGCGGTGGTGAAGCGCAGGGCGGTCCGCGTCCTGCTGCTCGACGGACAGGGCCGGATCCTGCTGCTGCACGGGCTCGACCCGGCCGTTCCCGGCGTGAGCTGGTGGATCACGCCGGGCGGCGGTGTGGAGCCCGGCGAGAACCTACGGCAGGCAGCCCTGCGCGAGCTGGCCGAGGAGCTCGAACCGGTCGAGGTGGAGCTGGGGGCGCTGGTGGCGTACGGCACGACTGCTTTCTCCTATCAAGGGCAGGAATTCGAGCAGGAGCAGTGGTTCTACCTGGCTCGTTCGAGCAGGACCGATGTCGGTCCGGCCCGAAGCGGAGCCCCGGAGCACGCGAGGTTGCTCGGTTTGCGATGGTGGTCACTCGCGGAGTTGCGGGTCACCGGGGAGACCGTCTACCCGGTGGGACTTGTAGGACTTCTGGAGCGCATTGCCACCGGCGGACCGCCGGTCCAGCCAGTGAGGCTCTGACGGCAGGTGCAGTGGTCCACAATGGGGTGGACGTGACGAGTTGAGGGGACGCTTGGATGAGTGCCGAAGACCTCGAGAAGTACGAGACCGAGATGGAGCTCAAGCTCTACCGGGAGTACCGGGATGTCGTCGGCCTGTTCAAGTACGTGATCGAGACGGAACGGCGCTTCTACCTCACCAACGACTACGACCTGCAGGTTCACTCGGTCCAGGGCGAGGTGTTCTTCGAGGTGTCGATGGCTGATGCCTGGGTCTGGGACATGTACCGGCCGGCCCGGTTCGTCCGCAAGGTACGGGTGCTGACCTTCAAGGACGTCAACATCGAGGAGCTCGCCAAGAGCGACCTCGAGCTGCCCTCGGACGACGCCGCCTTCGGCAGCTGAGTCGAGCGGCGGCCGACCCGAGGGCACCGAGACTGACCCCGACGAATGCACGATGTCCAGAGCTGAGCCGAATCCCCACTCCTGTGGGTGACCTCGGCTATCCACAACCCTGAGTTGTCCACAGGAAACCGGCACCCTCTGGCTCCGCCGACGCCTGCCCTGCAACCTCCTGACCTGGAGGTGATCGCCGTGCAGAGTGGCAAGGACACGGGCGTCAGCACCGCTGGCCCCACGAACAGCAGCAAGGCCCGCCGCGATCCTGGCGGAAGGGCGGGGAACGGCACCGGCGCGGGCAGCGGCGCCGGCAACAACGGCCTCGGCCGCTACGGCGAGGAGGTCGCCGCGCGCCGGCTCGCCCAGGACGGCCTGCGGATCCTGGAACGCAACTGGCGCTGTGCCGAGGGTGAGCTGGACATCGTCGCGCTGGACGGCGACACCCTCGCGGTGTGCGAGGTCAAGACCCGCTCCGAGCGTGGTTTCCAGCAGCCCGCCCAGGCCATCGACCGGACCAAGGCGGACCGGCTGCACCACCTCGCCGCGCGATGGCTCGACGAGCGCTGGCCCATCCACTTCGACCGGCTCGTCCAGGTGGCGGAAGCGGCCAGGGCAGGGGCGGTCCTCCCACCGCCCGGTCGTGACGGCGTGCCGCCTACCGAGCCGCAAGCGCCCGGCGCGGCGCCGCCGACCGGCTCCTCGAAGCCCCGGAAATCCCGGAAGCGCGGCACCCCACCCATCCCTGAGCAACCGTCCACGCCGGTCCCGCCGGCGCCCGCGCCGCCCGGCGGGGTCCGGATCGACCTGGTGGCCGTGGTCAACCGGCGCAAGGGCGCGGCCCAGGTGGAACACCTGCGCGGGGCTATCTGAGATGGCCTTCGCCCGCACTTGCTCCGTCGCGCTGGTCGGCGTGGACGGCGTCGTGGTGGAGGTCCAGGCCGACCTGGAACCGGGTGTGGCGGCGTTCGCGCTGGTGGGGCTGCCGGACAAGGCCCTCACCGAGGCCCGGGACAGGGTCAGGGCCGCGGTCGTCAACAGTGGGGAGAGCTGGCCGCAGCGCAAGCTCACCGTGGGCCTCAGCCCGGCTTCGGTCCCGAAGGGCGGCAGCGGATTCGACCTGGCGGTCGCCTGCGCCGTACTGGCGGCCGCGGAGCGTCTGCCGCCGGAGACGATCGCCGAGCTGCTCATCATCGGCGAGCTCGGCCTCGACGGGCGCGTCCGGCCGGTGCGCGGAGTTCTGCCCGCCGTCCTGGCAGCGGCGGACGCCGGCTTCCGGCAGATCGTCGTCGCCGAACAGGCCGCCGCCGAGGCATCCCTGGTGCCCGGGGTCTCCGTGCTGGGTGTGCGCACCCTGCGCCAGCTGATCGCCCTGCTCTCGGGCACGTCCCCGCCCGAGGAGGCCCCCGACCCGGTCGCGGGGCAACCGGACCCGATGCTCGCCGGGCTGCTCCTCCCCGGAATCGGGGTGCGAGACCTCGGCGGGGTGCGGCAGCGACCGCCCGACCTCGCCGACGTGGCGGGCCAGTACGAGGCCCGCCGGGCCCTGGAGATCGCGGCCGCCGGCGCCCACCACCTGTACCTGAAGGGTCCGCCCGGAGCCGGGAAAACCATGCTGGCCGAGCGGTTGCCCGGCCTCCTCCCACCGCTGACCCAGCCCGAGGCGCTGGAGGTCACCGCAGTGCACTCGGTGGCCGGCCTGCTTCCACCGGGTCGCCCGCTGATCGCCACCGCGCCCTACTGCGCGCCGCACCACTCGGCGACGATGCCCGCGATCGTCGGCGGCGGCAGTGGGCTGCCGAGACCGGGTGCGGTCTCGCTTGCCCACCGCGGCGTGCTCTTCCTCGACGAGGCGCCCGAGTTCTCGGTCCGCGCCCTGGACGCGCTCAGGCAGCCACTGGAGGCGGGGGAGGTGATGATCGCCAGATCGGCGGGATCGATGCGGCTGCCGGCGCGCTTCCTGCTGTGCCTCGCGGCCAACCCGTGTCCGTGCGGGCGCCACTCGATGCGAGGCGGCGGCTGCGAATGCACGCCCGCCATGGTCAACCGGTACCAGGCCAGGCTGTCCGGACCGCTGCTGGACCGGGTCGACCTGCAGGTCCAGGTCGCCCCCGTGACCAAGACCGAGCTGCTCGGCGAGGGGCAGTCGGCGGAGAGCACCCGCACGGTTGCCGCCCGCGTCTGCGAAGCACGCCGGCGTGCCGCGGCGAGACTGGCCGACACCCCGTGGCGTACCAACGCCGAAGTCCCCGGCCACGAGCTGCGGACTCGCTGGCGAGTGGCCCCCGGCGCGCTCACCGACGCCGAACGGGACCTGGAACGCGGCCTGCTCACCGCCCGGGGCCTGGACCGGGTGCTCCGGGTGGCATGGACGGTCGCCGACCTCGCCGGACGCGACCAACCCGGCCGGATCGACGTCCGCACCGCCCTGATGCTGCGCACCGGCGTCCAGCGAGGGCTGCCCCTGGCCGACCGGGCAGCCACCACCGACAGCGATGCCGATGACGACCTCGGGGGTGAGTGCTGAGCCGGACAAGGGGCGCCAGCCCGCCCGGCGCCGACCCATCAGTCCCGGACCTGCCAGGGAGGCAGCGGTGAACGATCCCCGGACCACCCCTGACCAGCACGCAGCGGCTCCCGCCGGCCACTCGCCGGATCAGCCCCCTCGACCGGACACCCGGTCGGCCTGGGCCAGGCCCGACCAGGAGCGGCGGGCCCGCGCCGCCCTCACCAGGCTCATCGAACCCGGTGACCAGGTGATCGGCCGATGCCTCGCAGAGGTGAGCGCCGACGACCTGATGGGAGCCATCAGTGGCGGAGGGCCGGTCGACGGCGGCGAGATCTCCGATGTCCGGCTGGCCGCCTACCGGGCCAGACTGCCCGCAGTCCACCCCGACGGCGACCTCGCCAGGGTGGAAGACCTCGGCGGCCGGTTCATCATTCCGGGCGACCTCGAATGGCCGTCCCAGCTCGACGACCTCGGGGAGGCCCGACCGGTCGGCCTGTGGGTGCGGGGCACCGGCTCGCTCAGGCTGCTGGCGCTCCGATCGGTGGCCGTGGTCGGTGCACGAGCCTGCAGCTCCTACGGTGCGCACGTGGCCTGCGAGCTGTCGGCCCAGCTCGCCGAGCGCGGCTGGGTGGTCGTCTCCGGCGCCGCGTACGGCATCGACGCTGCGGCGCACCGCGGGGCGCTCGCCGCCGGCGGGGTCACCGTCGCGGTGCTGGCCTGCGGGGTCGACGTCGCCTACCCGTCGGGCAACACGCAGCTGATCCGCAACATCGCCGAGCAGGGCATCCTGCTCAGTGAACTCCCACCGGGGGAGCACCCCAACCGGCACCGGTTCGTGCTGCGCAACCGCGTCATCGCCGCGCTGACCCGGGGCACCGTGGTGGTCGAGGCAGCGCTGCGCAGCGGCGCCCTCAGCACCGCGCGGCGCGCCCGGGACCTCAACCGTCACACGATGGGAGTGGCCGGTCCGGTCACCTCCGAACTCTCCGCCGGGGTGCACGCCCTGATCCGCAGCGGGGCGGCGTCGCTGGTCACCGACG
Source organism: Kitasatospora sp. NPDC094015 (assembly GCF_040304075.1). NCBI lineage: Bacteria > Bacillati > Actinomycetota > Actinomycetes > Kitasatosporales > Streptomycetaceae > Kitasatospora > Kitasatospora sp. NPDC094015. Next base: position 30,389 of record NZ_JBEOUL010000030.1, on the reverse strand, counting down.
CGGCGGAGATCGGCGAACTGATCGGCGCGATCGGAACGGACCTGGCACCGATCAAGGCCGGCCCGGTCCTGCCCCGGGACCTCCTGGAGCCCGCCACTGCGCGGGTGCTCGAAGCCGTGCCCGCCGGCGCTGACGGCGCGCCGGTCGAATGGCTCGCCGGTCGGGCTGGACTCCCGCCCGACGAAGTCCTGCAACGCCTGTACGAGCTGAGCTCCGTCGGGCACGTCGAACGGCACGGCGCGCACTGGCGGTTGGTCAGGAGGCGCTGATCGCGTGGACACCGCGCCACACCCGGATGCAGCCAGAAGGGAGGCCGTCGACCGAGCCGATCAGCCACCGGATCGGGGGACGACCGAGTGGCGGTAGCACAATGCAGTGATGCGATCACGCTACGCTCGCATCTGGCTTCCCAATCGGCACAGGACTCGGCAGAACGGCGCAGACCAACGCATGCCCACACATACCCCCGGACACCGGGTGCCCGGTGACGCTCGGCCCTCGGACGGGACGGCGGCCGAGAGTCGCCCCACGGCGGAGCCGCAGTCGAAGGCGCCGGCGATGGTGGGGCTGGCTCGGCAGGTCGGACGCCCACCTGCGCCGAAGGGCAAGCCTGCGGCACGCACCCCCGCGCCGGAGGCCCGTGCCCAGGTCGCCGAACAGGCGCCGCCCGGTGCCACGCCCACAGGCAAGCCCGCTGTGCCCGTCTCCGTACCCGGCCCGGCGCCCATGCCGAAGGTCGTAGCCGAGCCCGCCCCCGCCGCGCCGGACACCGCACCACCGGGCGTCCCGCCACCGGGAGACCGGACCGGTGCAGCGACCGTGCGGCCCGCGCAGCCCGTACAGGACGTACAGCCCGTGCGGCTCGATCACCCGGAACACCGCGAGCAGTCCGGGGCAGCCGAGCAGCGGGAAGTGCCGGCTCAATCGGGTCCGGCCGCGACCACCCTCCCCGGTCCCACCTCCGAGCCGGCCAAAGGTGGCGAGCGCGGGGGCGAGGGCGCACCGATCGATCTACCGACCGTCGCTCCCGCCACCGCAGCGGTCGCCCCAGCTGCCGGTTCCCCAGCCATCACCGCCGCGGCCGCCACCACCGCAGCAGCCAGACCCCCGTCCCAGTCGAGAGCGAAGCCCCAGCCGGCCACTCCCGAGCGCACCGCGCTCGAAACCCTCTGGCGCTCGTACAAGGAGAGCGGCGACCCGCGCCTGCGCGAGCAGTTGATCCTGCACTACTCCCCGCTGGTCAAGTACGTCGCCGGCCGCGTCAGCGTCGGGCTGCCGGCCAACGTCGAACAGGCTGACTTCGTCTCCTCGGGAGTCTTCGGGCTGATCGACGCGATCGAGAAGTTCGACATCGACCGGGCCATCAAGTTCGAGACCTATGCCATCAGCAGGATCCGCGGCGCGATCATCGACGAACTCCGGGCCCTCGACTGGATCCCCCGCTCGGTCCGGCAGAAGGCGAAGGCGGTGGAGCGCACCTACGCCACCCTGGAGGCCCGGCTGCGGCGCACGCCGCACGAGCCGGAGGTGGCCGCGGAGATGGGCATCACGCTGGAGGACCTGCGGGCGATCTTCAGCCAGCTCTCGCTCGCCAACGTCGTCGCCCTGGACGAGTTGCTCCACCCGGTGGGGGAGGGTGGCGACCGGCTCAGCCTGATGGACACCCTGGAGGACACCGGGGCCGACAATCCGGTCGAGGTCGCGGAGGACCGTGAGCTGCGGCTGCTGCTCGCCTCGGCGATCAACACGCTGCCCGAGCGGGAGAAGACCGTGGTGACCCTCTACTACTACGAGGGGCTCACCCTGGCCGAGATCGGCCAGGTCCTCGGGGTGACGGAGAGCCGGGTGAGCCAGATCCACACCAAATCCGTACTCCAACTGCGCGCCAAGCTCTCCGACATGCGCTGAACCAACGTGGCCCGTGCCCGTTCCCGTGCGCGCCCCCGTGTCCCCGTCCCCGGATTCGCCCACGGCCCGGCGCCCGGCACGCGGTTTCCCGACCGCCCGGCCGAGCCCGAGACCTCCGAAATTGCGCGGCACCGTACCGGGAGCCGGTAGGGGTTCGTAGAGTTGGAGGGTGCCGAAGATCCGAGCGGCGACGGTGGCCGCGCATCGACAGTTGCAACGAGCAGCGCTCCTGGACGCTGCGCGCGCCCTGCTGACCGAGGGCGGGGGAGAGGCGCTGACCTTCCCGGCGCTCGCCGCCCGGACCGGGCTCGCCCGTTCGTCGGTGTACGAGTACTTCCGCTCCCGGGCCACCGTCATCGAGGCGCTGTGCGCGGAGGATCTGCCACTCTGGGCGGCCGAGATCGAGGCCGGGATGGCGGCCTGCGACACGGCCGAGGCCCGGGTCGAGGCGTACGTCCGGGGCCAGCTCGCGCTGGCCGGGGACCCGCGGCACCGCGCAGTGGTCACGATCTCGGAGCTCGAACTCGACGACGCCTCCCGGGAGCGGATCCGCTCCGCCCATGCGGGCGTGGTGGGACTGGTGCTGCAGGCCCTGGAAGACCTCGGGCACGAGCAGCCCCGGCTGGCGGCCGCACTGCTCCAAGGCGTGGTGGAGGCGGCGGTCCGGCAGTCGGAGCGGCTGCGCGCAGCCGGCCACGCGCCGTCGGACGCCGGGGAACAGGCTGTCGCAGACGCCGCCGTCGCTCTCGCCCTGCACGGTCTGGCGAGAGGCGGCCGGCCCGCCGCCCCGAACCCGGAGCATCAGTCGGCGCCGGGGCCGTGTTCACCCCCCTCCCCGCACGGCTGAGCCGCCCGACAACGGCAGCAGGCGGGCGCGTCCGGCTCCGAGCAGCGCCAGCGGATCGAGGTACCGGTCGCCGCGGAGCAGCCCCCAGTGGAGGCAACTGGCGGCGCAGTGGTCGCCGCTGTCGGCCAAGGTGCCGATGACGTCCCCCGCCGACACCGCGCTGCCCACCACGGTGGTGCCGGTCACGGGCACGTAGGTGGTCCGTAGGGGTGGGTCGCCCGACCCGGTGTGCTGAACGGTGACCACCGGCCGGCCGCCGACGGGCCCGGAGAACACCACCACGCCGGGTGCCGCCGCCCGGATCGGCGCCCCCGCCGGGGCCGCGAGGTCGACCCCCCGGTGCCCGGCCGCCCAGCGCGCCGCCGGCGGCTCGAAGCGTCGGCCCAACCCGCCCGGCCCACCGGTCGGCCACGCCCGCGTGGGCCCCGCCCCCTCGGCACCGAGCAGCGCCGCCAGGGCAACCGGCGCCACGGCCGACCGAACGTGGCCGAGCGCCCGACCCCGACCGTCCGGTCTGCCGGCCGCCGGCCCCGGCCCCGGCGGCCGGCCCAGCACCGCCACCACGAGCAGCAGCACGGCGACCAGCGAAGGCAGAGCGGACAGGGCAAGCCGGGTGGACAGGGCAAACTGGGCGGCCAGGGCAAGCGGGCCGGGCGGAGCACCCGGGCCGGCGCCCCCGGACCTGAAGCGGATCGCTGTCATGCGCCGAGGCTCCCGCCGACCCGCCCACCCGACCAGCCCCCTCCGCCCGCCTGTGGACAAGCCGGGCCTGTGGACAACCGGGATCCCCCACACGGGTGAATGCGCCGCCCGGACCTCCACCGGCAGCCCGTACCGGGAGCCCCCGGAGCCCCCTCCTGGTCGCCGGGGTCGCTCCTGGCTCGGCGCTTCCCGTACACTTCACACGCGACCCGGTCCGCCGGGTCGACTTCGCACGCCCCGCCACCGGTGGAGCAGCCGGTCCCGCAAGGGTCCGGTCTGGCCTCTCCGGTGCGAGTGCCGCTCGGTCCCCCGAGCCTGCGCAGCCAAGGATCACGGCCCTTCGGGCCCGCGCTCCACGGCCTGCGGCCCCGAGCCGCGAACGCAGGCGGAGGAGGCACGGCACGTCCGGGGCGTCAGGCGTGGCGGTCACCCGACCGGCACGGACAACCGAGACCGACCCGGCGTTACGCCGCACTGCGCTGACTCACCCGTGAGCGTGGCGCGGGCAGCCGGGCGCAACACCTGAGGAGCACGGCCATGGCCGTCGTCACGATGCGGGAGCTGCTGGAGAGCGGCGTCCACTTCGGTCACCAGACCCGTCGTTGGAACCCGAAGATGAAGCGTTTCATCTTCACGGAGCGCAACGGCATCTACATCATCGACCTGCTGCAGTCGCTGAACTACATCGACCGCGCGTTCGAGTTCGTCAAGGAGACCGTTGCCCACGGCGGCAGCGTCCTCTTCGTCGGCACCAAGAAGCAGGCGCAGGAGGCCATCGCCGAGCAGGCCGCTCGCGTGGGCATGCCCTACGTCAACCAGCGTTGGCTCGGCGGCATGCTGACCAACTTCCAGACCGTCTACAAGCGCCTTCAGCGGATGAAGGAGCTCGGCGAGATCGACTTCACGGACGTGGCCGGCTCCGGCCTCACCAAGAAGGAGCTCCTGGTCCTCGAGCGCGAGCACACCAAGCTCGAGAAGACCCTCGGTGGTATCCGTGACATGCAGCGCGTGCCCAGCGCCGTGTGGATCGTCGACACCAAGAAGGAGCACATCGCGGTCGGCGAGGCCCGGAAGCTCAACATCCCGGTCGTCGCCATCCTCGACACCAACTGCGACCCCGACGAGGTCGACTACAAGATCCCGGGCAACGATGACGCGATCCGCTCCGTCACCCTGCTCACCCGCGTGATCGCCGACGCCGTCGCCGAGGGCCTCAAGTCCCGTGCCGGCGTCGCCAAGGGCGACACCAAGGCCGAGCCGGGCGCCGACCAGCCGCTGGCCGACTGGGAGAAGGACATCCTCGAGGGCCAGAAGGCCGACGAGGCCCCCGCCGCTGACGCTGCTGCCGAGGCCCCCGCCGCCGAGGCCGCTGACGCTGCCGTCGAGGCTCCCGCCGCCGAGGCCGCTGACGCTGCCGTCGAGGCTCCCGCCGCCGAGGCCGCTGACGCTGCTGTCGAGGCTCCGGTCGCCGAGGCGCCGGCCGCCGAGGCCGAGCAGGCCTGACGTACCACAGGGTGAGGGGCGCCCACCGGGTACGTGCCGGTAGGCGCCCCTCTCTCCCGTGCCGGGGCCGAACCAGCGGCTCCGGCACCACCCCACGCTGACACGCGAGACGTGAGAAGAGATCACACCATGGCGAACTTCACCGCCGCGGACGTCAAGAAGCTCCGTGAGCTCACCGGCGCCGGCATGATGGACTGCAAGAAGGCTCTGGACGAGGCCGAGGGCGACGTCCAGAAGGCCCAGGAGTTCCTGCGCATCAAGGGCCAGAAGGGTGTTGCCAAGCGCGAGGGCCGCGACGCCTCCAACGGTGCGCTGTCGCTGGTCCTGGAGGGCGGCAACTCCGGTGTCCTGCTCGAGCTGAACTGCGAGACCGACTTCGTCGCCAAGGGCGAGAAGTTCGTCGAGGTCGCTGACGCGCTGGCGAAGCACATCGCCGCCGTCTCCCCGGCCGACCTGGACGCCGCGCTGGCCTCCGAGATCGAGCCCGGCAAGACCGTCCAGCAGTTCGTGGACGAGGCCAACGCCAACCTGGGCGAGAAGATCGTCTTCAAGCGCTTCGCCCAGTTCTCGGGTGACAACTTCGTCGCCGCCTACATGCACCGCACCTCCCCGGACCTGCCGCCGCAGGTCGGCGTCCTGGTCGAGCTCGACAAGGAGAACGCCGAGGTCGCCAAGGACGTCGCGCAGCACATCGCCGCCTTCGCCCCGAAGTACCTCTCGCGCGAGGACATCCCGGCCGCCGACATCGAGAACGAGCGTCGCGTCGCCGAGGCCACCGCTCGCGAGGAGGGCAAGCCCGAGGCCGCCCTGCCGAAGATCGTCGAGGGTCGCGTGACCGGCTTCGTCAAGGAGAACTCGGTCCTCGAGCAGGCCTTCGCGAAGGACAACAAGAAGTCCGTCGCCAAGGTCCTCGACGAGGCCGGCGTCACCCTCAAGCGCTTCGTCCGCTTCCGCGTCGGCGCCTGAGCCGGTTCCCCCGCGCTTCCGGCCTAAGGTAGGAGGCGCTCCGCCCCTCGCCGGGGGCGGTAGGAACGCGCCGATCAGGCTCTCCGGTACCCCGTGGGGCGCCGCGTCGGCACCATGAACGACGAGGAGGCCATTGCCGTGCAGGACACCGTACCGGTTCCCGCGGCAGTGGCCTCCTCGCGTGTAACCGCAGGTCCGGGAACCGCACCCCCGGCACTGTGAGCAGCACATGAGCCCTGCGCAGCGCAGGCGGAGAAGGAGAGGCCCCATGCACCAGACACAGGAGACCGCGCAGGACGGCAACCGCCGGCGGGTTCTGCTCAAGTTGTCCGGTGAGGCCTTCGCCGGCGGCGGCGGCCTCGGTGTCGACCCGGACGTCGTGCACGCGATCGCCCGGGAGATCGCCACGGTGGTCCGCGCGGGCACCGAGGTGGCGGTCGTGATCGGCGGCGGCAACTTCTTCCGCGGCGCCGAGCTGCAGGTCCGCGGCATGGACCGGGCCCGCTCCGACTACATGGGCATGCTCGGCACCGTGATGAACTGCCTGGCGCTGCAGGACTTCCTGATCAAGGAAGGCATCGAGACCCGGGTCCAGACCGCGATCACCATGGGCCAGGTCGCCGAGCCGTACCTGCCGCTGCGCGCCGTCCGGCACCTGGAGAAGGGCCGCGTGGTCATCTTCGGCGCCGGGATGGGCATGCCGTACTTCTCCACCGACACGACCGCCGTGCAGCGTGCGCTGGAGATCCACGCGGAGGTCCTGCTGATGGGCAAGAACGGCGTGGACGGGGTGTACGACGCGGATCCGCGGACCAACCCCGCGGCGGTCAAGTTCGATGCGCTGGACTACACCGAGGTGATCGCGCGCGATCTCAAGGTGGCCGACCTGACCGCGATCACGCTGTGCAAGGACAACAGCCTGCCGATGCTGGTGTTCGAGCTGTTGGCCGAGGGCAATATCGCCCGTGCGGTGAAGGGTGAGAAGATCGGCACACTCATCAGCCAGGATTCCGCCCGGGCCTGAGCAGCAATCAGCCGTCCGGGGTACCGGTACGGGACTACAGCAGATGAAGCGGACAGGGAGCACACAGTGATCGATGAGACCCTCCTCGAGGCCGAGGAGAAGATGGAGAAGGCCGTGTCGGTCGCGAAGGACGACTTCGCCGCCATCCGCACGGGCCGCGCGCACCCGGCGATGTTCGCCAAGATCGTCGCGGACTACTACGGCGCCATCACGCCGATCAACCAGCTCGCCTCGTTCGCCGTGCCGGAGCCGCGGATGGCGGTCGTCACCCCGTTCGACAAGAGCGCGCTGCGCAACATCGAGCAGGCCATCCGTGACTCGGACCTGGGCGTCAACCCGTCGAACGACGGTTCCATCATCCGGGTGGTGTTCCCGCAGCTGACCGAGGAGCGCCGCAAGGAGTACATCAAGGTCGCCCGCGGCAAGGGCGAGGACGCCAAGGTCTCCATCCGGTCGATCCGTCGCAAGGCCAAGGACGCCATCGACAAGCTGGTCAAGGACGGCGAGATCGGCGAGGACGACGGCCGCCGCGGCGAGAAGGAGCTCGACGACCAGACGGCCAAGTACGTCACCCAGATCGACGAGCTGCTCAAGCACAAGGAAGCCGAGCTGCTCGAGGTCTGACGAGGCGCGCCCGACGCCCCGACGTCCCCGGATCCCGGGGCCGGACGGGGCGGGGCGCTCCCCGCACACCTTTCGGCACAGCACCTTTTTCGGCACAGCACCTCCCGCACCCCGCTGCCGCGGGTGACCCTTCCCCCGCACCGGCCGCTGCGAGCCGGCCCGCCGTCGCCCGCGACCGGCCGGCGGACCGAACGGGTCACGCGCGGCGCACTGCGGTGTACCAAGGGGGCACTGCGGCGCAGACTCAGTTCATGCCCACTGTCCAGGAGACACCCGTGGCCCAGCCCGACCAGCAGCCCCCCAAGCCGCGCGGCGGCCGCAACCTGCCAGCGGCGATAGGCGTGGGCGTCGGCCTAGGCGCGGTCATCGCGGCCTCGCTGTTCGTGGTGAAGGCCTTCTTCCTGGTGGTGGTCACGGCCGCGGTGGCGGTCGGGGTGTGGGAGCTGACCAGCCGGCTGTCCGAGCGCAAGGAGATCCACGTCCCGCGCGAGCCGCTGCTGCTCGGCAGCGTGGCGATGCTGGTCACCGGCTACTTCGCGGGCGCGCAGTGGGCCGCCGCGGTGCTGGCGCTGACCGGACTCGCGGTGATGATCTGGCGGATGAGCGCGCCGCCGGAGAACTACCTGCGGGACATAACGGCGGGCATCTTCACCGCCTTCTACGTCCCGTTCCTGGCCACCTTCGTCGCGCTGATGCTGTCCGCCGACGACGGCTCCTGGCGGATCCTGCTCTTCCTGGTCGTCACCATCTGCAGCGACACCGGGGCCTACGCGGTCGGCTACAAGTTCGGCCGCAACAAGCTCGCCCCGACGATCAGCCCCGGCAAGACCCGCGAGGGGCTGGCCGGCGGTATCGGGCTGTCGATGCTGGCCGGCGCGCTGCTGATGCAGTACGTCATCGACGACGGCACCTGGTGGCAGGGGCTGATCCTCGGCGGCTGCGCCGCGGTGATCGCGACGCTGGGCGACCTCGCCGAGTCGATGATCAAGCGTGACCTGGGCATCAAGGACATGGGCACCCTGCTCCCGGGGCACGGCGGCATCATGGACCGGCTGGACTCGCTGCTGCCGACCGCCCCGGTGGTCTGGCTGCTGCTGGCCGCCTTCGTCGGCGGCTGACCCGCCCCAGCACCGGCCCGCCTCCCGCCCCGGCGGCGCGGGCCCGGCCCGAGCACCACGGCAGGCCCCGGACGCCCGGCGTCCGGGGCTTTCGCCATCTGCGACACTGGATGAACCATGCCTAAGCCCGGAGAACTGACCTTCGTCGCGCCGCGCGGCGCCAAGCCCCCGCGACACCTTGCCGACCTCAGCCCCGCCGAGCGCAAGGAGGCCGTCGCCGAGCTGGGCGAGCAGCCGTTCCGCGCCAAGCAGCTGTCCAACCACTACTTCGGCCGGATGTCGAACGACCCGGAGAGCTGGACGGACATCCCCGCCGCGAGCCGGGACAAGCTGACCGAGAGCCTCCTGCCGGACCTGATGTCGGTGGTCCGGCACGTGTCCTGCGACGACGACACCACCCGCAAGACGCTCTGGAAGCTGTTCGACGGCACCCTGGTCGAGTCGGTGCTGATGCGCTACCCGGACCGGGTCACCATGTGCATCAGCTCGCAGGCCGGCTGCGGGATGAACTGCCCGTTCTGCGCCACCGGCCAGGCCGGACTGACCCGCAACCTGTCCACCGCGGAGATCGTCGAGCAGATCGCGGCGGGGATGCGGTCGCTCAAGGAGGGCGAGATCCCGGGCGGCGAGGCGCGGCTGTCGAACGTGGTCTTCATGGGCATGGGCGAGCCGCTGGCCAACTACAACCGGGTGCTGGCCTCGATCCGCCGGCTCACCGACCCGGCCCCGGACGGCTTCGGCCTGTCCCAGCGCGGCATCACCGTCTCCACCGTCGGCCTGGTCCCGGCCATGAACCGGCTCGCGGACGAGGGCCTGAGCTGCCGCCTGGCGCTCTCGCTGCACGCCCCCGACGACGAGCTGCGCGACGAGCTGGTCCCGGTGAACACCCGCTGGAAGGTCGCCGAGGTGCTGGACGCGGCCTGGAACTACGCGGAGAAGTCCGGCCGCCGGATCTCCATCGAGTACGCGCTGATCAAGGACATCAACGACCAGGCGTGGCGGGCGGACCTGCTCGGCCGGCTGATCAAGAACCACCGGGTGCACGTCAACCTGATCCCGCTGAACCCGACCCCGGGCTCCAAGTGGACCGCCTCCCGCCCGGAGGACGAGCGCGAGTTCGTCCGCCGGCTCCAGTCGCACGGCGTGCCGACCACCGTCCGCGACACCCGCGGCCAGGAGATCGACGGCGCCTGCGGCCAGCTGGCCGCCGCGGGCTGAGCCGGTAGCCGGCCCTGACCGGGTAGCCGGCCAGGCTCGACTACCCGGTCAGCGCACCGGCCGCGAGCAGCGCGGTCAGGCCGCCGGTCACCAGCAGGACGGTGCCGGCGGCCACCGTGCGCAGCGCCACCGCGCCGACCAGCAGGCCGGGGGCGGCGCCGAGCCGCAGCAGGTCGTCGGTCACCGGGCGCCGGGCGGCCCTGAGCTCGATCAGTCGGAAGGCGGCGGCGCCCGCCGCGCACCCGACCAGCAGGATTCCCTCGGCCGCGGGCAGCGCCTCGGCGGTGCCGGGGTGCCCGGTCCACTGCCGGGCGCCGGTGAGCACCACGGCCAGGGTGAGGGCGAGCACCGCGAGCGGCGCGGCCAGCCGGCCGGCCTGCGCGGTGAGCCCCCGACCGGCGAGCAGCCGCAGCGGGGTGGGCCGGCCGAGCGCGAGCAGCCGGCCGGCGAGCGCCAGCAGCGGCCCGGTGAGCAGCGCCAGGCCGAGCGCGGCGAGCGACCAGCCGATCAGCAGCGCCGAGCTGGCGGAACCCATCCCGGCGGGCAGGTCGATCGGCCGCCCGTCCTGGGCGGCGCCGGGGCGCAGCCCGTACAGCTCCAGGGCGGTGCCGACCACGGTGAGGCCGAGCGGGAGGGCGATCCGCAGGGGGTGGAAGGCGGGCGCCGGGAGTTCGGTGGGCCGGCCGACCAGCTGCTCGGGGGCGCTCACGGCGCCAGCGGCGGCGAGGCCGCCGGCCAGCGGTACCAGGGCGAGCAGGGTGATCGGGGCCGCGGACGGCAGCGGGGTGCCCATGCCGAGGTCGGCGGCGAGCGAGGCGTCGGCGATGTCGTTGCGCAGCACCAGGAAGAGCAGCAGGGCGATGCTGCTGCCGAGCACGCAGGCGAGCGCGGTCTCGCCCGCGATCAGGGCCCTGATCCGCCTGGTGCCGGCGCCGGCGGCGGTCAGCCCGGCGATCCGCTCGGGGTGCTGGCCGGGGACGGCGCGGGCGGCGACGGCGGCCAGCCAGCCCACCGCGAGCAGCGGCGGCAGGCACCAGAGCAGCCGGGGCAGCGAGGCTCCGGCGGGGTCGCCGAGCGCCCGGCCGAGGGCCCGCAGCAGGAAGGCCGCCAGCACCGCGGCGGCGGCCGCGGTGAGCAGCCAGCGGCCGAGGTCGTGGATCCGGTAGCCGCGGGCCATGCGCAGGTAGAGCACGACGGCCTCCTCAGCGCCCGGCCGAGACCGCGGTGGCGGTCCGGGCCGGCACCGGGGTGACCGGCCCGGTCAGCCGGCCGTCCACCAGGGCGACGGTGCGGTCGGCGTAGCGGGCGGCCTCCGGGTCGTGGCTGGCCAGCACCAGGGTGAGCTGGTGGGAGCGGGCGGCGCTGGCCAGTATCCGGAGCACCTGGTCCTGCGCCTCGCGGTGCAGCGGGGCGGTGGGGTCGTCCGCGAAGACCACGGTCGGCAGCGGTGCCAGGGCCCGGGCCACCGCGATCCGCTGACGCTGGCTCTGGAGCAGTTCGGCGGGGCGCCGGGCGGCGCAGTCCGCGACGTCCAGGCGCTCCAGCCAGTCACCGGCCGCGCCGTGGGCGGCCTTGTGGCCGGCGCCGGCCAGCAGCAGGGGCAGGGCGACGTTCTCGCGGGCCGTCAGTTCCGGCACCAGGTGCGGCTCGGAGCCGACGAAGCCGAAGCGTTCGCGGCGCAGCCGCTCCCGGCCGGCCCGGGACAGGGTGTGGACGGGGCCGCTGTTGAACCACACCTCGCCCTCGTCGACCGGGACCAGGGCGGACAGGCAGCCGAGCAGGGTGCTCTTGCCGGAGCCGCGCGGGCCGGTGACGGCGAGCACCTCGCCCTCCCGGACGCCGATCGAGACGCCGCGCAGGGCGGGGGTGCCGTGGTGGGACTTGACGATCCCCCGGGCCCACAGCACGTCGTTGTCGGGCGGGGCCGCTGACATGAGGTTCCATCCTGATGGCTGCGCAGGGATATGACAGTCGTCAGATTAGAACGACCGGGGCGCTCCGTGGTTGCGGCGCACTGGCCCATTACCGGTCAAATCGGCACCTATCCGGCTCGCCGGGACCGGAAATCCACCGCCGGACCGGAAATCGGCGGGCGCGGAACGCACCGCAGGGCGGTCCCGGAGGCCGGGACCGCCCTGGCGGCGGAGGGTGGGCGGAAGGTCAGAGCTTGGCCCACGCGTCGGTGAGGCTGGTCCGCAGGATCTGCTCGATCTCGTCGAAGGTCGACTGGTTCGAGATCAGCGGCGGGGCCAGCTGGACGACCGGGTCGCCACGGTCGTCGGCGCGGCAGTACAGGCCGTTGTCGAAGAGCGCCTTCGACAGGAAGCCGTAGAGCACGCGCTCGACCTCGTCGTCGTTGAACGACTCCTTGGTGACCTTGTCCTTCACGAGCTCGATGCCGTAGAAGTACCCGTTGCCGCGGACGTCGCCGACGATCGGCAGGTCGCGCAGCTTGTTCAGGGTGCCGAGGAAGTTCGCCTCGTTGTCCAGCACGTGCTGGTTCAGGCCCTCGCGCTCGAAGATGTCGAGGTTGGCCAGCGCCACCGCCGAGGAGACCGGGTGGCCGCCGAAGGTGTAGCCGTGCAGGAAGGTGTTGTCGCCCTTGTAGAACGGCTCCGCGAGGCGGTCCGAGATGATCGTGGCGCCGATCGGGGAGTAGCCCGAGGTCATGCCCTTGGCGCAGGTGATCATGTCGGGCTGGTAGCCGAACTTGTCGGCGCCGAACATGGTGCCCAGGCGGCCGAAGGCGCAGATGACCTCGTCCGAGACCAGCAGCACGTCGTGGCGGTCGCAGATCTCGCGCAGGCGCTGGAAGTACCCGGGCGGCGGCGGGAAGCAGCCGCCGGCGTTCTGCACCGGCTCGACGAAGACGGCGGCGACGGTGTCGGCACCCTCGTTGAGGATGGCCACCTCGATCTCGTCCGCGCACCAGCGGCCGTAGGCCTCCGGGTCCACCGTGCCGTCGGGGCCGGCCAGGAAGGCCGGGGCGCGGTAGATGTTGGTGTTCGGGGCCTTGTGGGTGCCCGGCACCAGCGGCTCGAACGGGGCCTTCAGGCCCGGCAGACCGGTGATCGACAGGGCGCCCTGCGGGGTGCCGTGGTAGGCGACGGCGCGCGAGATGACCTTGTACTTGGTCGGCTTGCCGGTCAGCTTGAAGTACTGCTTGGCGAGCTTCCAGGCGGTCTCGACGGCCTCGCCGCCACCGGTGGAGAAGAAGACCTTGTTCAGGTCGCCGGGGGCGTAGTTGGCCAGGCGCTCGGCCAGCTCGACGGCCTTCGGGTGGGCGTAGCTCCACACCGGGAAGAAGGCGAGCTCCTTGGCCTGCTTGGCGGCGGCCTCGGCCAGCTCCTCGCGGCCGTGGCCCGCCTGGACGACGAACAGGCCGGCCAGGCCGTCGAGGTACTTCTTGCCCTTGTCGTCAAAGACGTAGGTGCCCTCGCCGCGCACGATGGTCGGCACGGGGGAGTTCTCGTACGACGACATGCGGGTGAAGTGCATCCACAGGTGGTCGTAGGCGGTCTTCGAAAGGTCCTTCTGTGCCGGGTCGGCGCTCATCGGGTGCCCCAGGTGTAGGTCTGTTTCCGGAGCTTCAGATAAACGAAGCTCTCGGTGCTCCGCACGCCGGGAAGCGCGCGGATGCGCTTGTTGATCATTTCGAGCAGGTGCTCGTCGTCCTCGCAGACCAGCTCGGCCAGCAGGTCGAACGAGCCTGCGGTGCAGACCACGTAGTCGACCTCGTCGAGCGCGGCCAGCGCGTCGGCGACGGGCTCGACGTCGCCTTCGATCCGGATACCGACCATCGCCTGACGGGTGAATCCGACGGTGAGCGGGTCCGTGACGGCGACGATCTGCATCACGCCTTGATCGAGCAGCTTCTGGACCCGCTGGCGCACGGCCGCCTCGGACAGGCCGACGGCCTTGCCGATGGCGGCGTACGGGCGGCGCCCGTCCTCCTGGAGCTGCTCGATGATCGCCTTGGAGGCGGCGTCGAGGGGAACGCTGGCGTTCCGGTCGCGGTTGGCCACGTCGCCACTGTGCCTGATGCAGTCCGGTCGCGCAACCCAACGTGCTGCTGATTTCGTCGCTGTTTTCAAAAATCGATACGGATTGCGTGGGCCTTCCCGAGAAGACCTGTCGATACCGCCAGCTGTCGAGGTAGCCTGATGAGGTACACGCGGAGGCGTGCACACGTCCACCAGTGGACAGCGGACCTGCCGTTTCGGCGGGTCCGCCCCGCGCGGTGCCGGAGTACCCTGGCGCCGGAACTGCAACGCCGCAGGCCAGACCGTAGGAGAGACCCGTGAGCGAGCTTCGTACGCTGCGCAACTACATCAACGGTGAGTTCGTCGATGCGGCCGACGGCCGCACCCTGGACGTGATCGACCCCACCACCGGCGAGGTGTACGCGACGTCGCCGCTGTCCGGTGCGGCCGACGTGGACGCTGCGATGGCCGCCGCCGACGCCGCCTTCCCGGCCTGGCGGGACGCCACCCCGAGCACCCGCCAGAAGCTCCTGCTGAAGATCGCGGACGCGGTCGAGGCGCGGGCCGACGAGATCGTGGACGCCGAGTGTCGCAACACCGGCAAGCCGCGCGGACTGACCCTCTCCGAGGAGATCGGCCCGATGGTGGACCAGCTGCGCTTCTTCGCCGGCGCCGCGCGCCTGCTGGAGGGCAAGGCCGCGGGCGAGTACATGGACGGCATGACCTCGATCGTCCGGCGCGAGCCGGTCGGCGTCTGCGCCCAGGTCGCGCCGTGGAACTACCCGATGATGATGGCGGTGTGGAAGTTCGCCCCGGCCATCGCGGCGGGCAACACCGTCGTGCTCAAGCCCTCGGACACCACCCCGGCCTCCACCGTGCTGCTGGCCGAGATCATCGGCGGCGTGCTGCGCGACCTCGACCTGCCGGCCGGCGTGTTCAACGTGATCTGCGGCGACCGCGAGACCGGCCGCCTGATGGTCGAGCACTCCACCCCGGCGATGGCCTCCATCACCGGCTCGGTCCGCGCGGGCATCCAGGTCGCCGAGTCGGCGGCCAAGGACGTCAAGCGGGTCCACCTGGAGCTCGGCGGCAAGGCCCCGGTCGTGGTCTTCGAGGACGCCGACATCGCCGAGGCCGTCGAGGGCATCTCGGTGGCCGGCTACTTCAACGCCGGCCAGGACTGCACCGCCGCCACCCGCGTGCTGGTGCACGAGTCGATCCACGACGCGTTCGTGTCGGCGCTGGCCAAGGCGGCCGGCGAGACCAAGACCGGCGGGATCGACGACGAGGACGTGCTGTACGGCCCGCTGAACAACGCCAACCAGCTCAAGCAGGTGGCCGGCTTCATCGACCGCCTGCCGGCGCACGCCAAGGTCGAGGCCGGCGGCCACCGGGTCGGCGACGTGGGCTACTTCTACGCCGCGACCGTGGTCTCCGGGCTGAACCAGGACGACGAGATCATCCAGAACGAGGTCTTCGGCCCGGTCATCACCGTGCAGAAGTTCTCGGACGAGGACCAGGCCGTCGGCTACGCCAACGGCGTGGACTACGCGCTGGCCTCCTCGGTGTGGACCAAGGACCACGCCCGCGCAATGCGGATGTCGCGCCGGCTGGACTTCGGCTGCGTCTGGATCAACACCCACATCCCGCTGGTGGCGGAGATGCCGCACGGCGGCTTCAAGAAGTCCGGCTACGGCAAGGACCTGTCCTCGTACGGCTTCGAGGACTACACCCGGGTGAAGCACGTGATGACCGCGATCTGAGCGGGTCATCGCCGTCGGGGCGAGCATGACCGCGATCTGAGCGGGTCTTCACGGTCAGGGCGAGCATGACCGCGATCTGACCGCGGATCGGATCGCGATCCGAGCGGGTCCGACGCGGTAGCGGCGACGCGCGCCAGGGGCGCGGGGAACGGCGGGACCGGCCCTCCACCACGGAGCGGCCGGTCGGCGGCCGGGCCCCGCGCCCTTGGCGCGCCCGCAGCGCCGTGCGCCGTACCTGTCACCATGTCGGCCGACGCGCGGACCGCCTGACAAGATGCATCTGCATCCGCGCGGCCGATGTCCCTACGCTGGCCGCATGAGCATCCCCACTGCTGACTCGGCCGCCGGGCAGGCCGTCAAGGCCGCCGACCGCGCGCACGTCTTCCACTCGTGGTCCGCCCAGGCGCTGATCGACCCCCTCGCGGTGGCCGGTGCCGAGGGTTCCTACTTCTGGGACTACGACGGCAACCGCTACCTGGACTTCTCCTCGCAGCTGGTGAACACCAACATCGGTCACCAGCACCCGAAGGTGGTCGCGGCGATCCAGGAGCAGGCGGCGAAGCTCTGCACCATCGCCCCCGGCTTCGCGGTCGAGCCCCGCAGCGAGGCGGCCCGGCTGATCGCCGAGCGCACCCCCGGGGACCTCGACAAGATCTTCTTCACCAACGGCGGCGCCGAGGCGAACGAGAACGCCATCCGGATGGCCCGGCTGCACACCGGCCGGCAGAAGGTGCTCTCCACCTACCGCTCGTACCACGGCGCCACCGCCAACGCGATCGCGCTGACCGGCGACCCCCGGCGCTGGGCCAACGAGACCGGCGTCTCCGGCATCAAGCACTTCTGGGGCCCGTACGCCTACCGCTCCAACTTCCACGCCGAGAACGAGGCGCAGGAGTGCGAGCGCGCGCTGGCCCACCTGGAGCAGGTGCTGGCCTTCGAGGGCCCGGCCACCGTCGCCGCGATCATCCTGGAGACCGTGGTCGGCACCGCCGGCATCCTGATCCCGCCGCCCGGCTACCTGGCCGGGGTTCGGGAGATCTGCGACCGCCACGGGATCGTCTTCATCCTGGACGAGGTGATGGCCGGCTTCGGCCGGACCGGTGCGTGGTTCGCCGCCGACCACTGGGGTATCACCCCGGACCTGCTCACCTTCGCCAAGGGCGTGAACTCCGGTTACGTGCCGCTCGGCGGCGTGGCGATCTCCGCCGAGATCGCGGCGACCTTCGCCGAGCGCCCGTTCCCGGGCGGCCTGACCTACTCGGGCCACCCGCTGGCCTGCGCCTCCGCGGTGGCGACCATCAACACGATGGCCGAGGAGGGCATCGTGGAGAACGCCAGGCACATCGGCGAGAACGTGCTCGGCCCGGGCCTGCGCGAGCTGGCGGAGCGTCACCCGTCGATCGGCGAGGTCCGCGGTCTCGGCGTGTTCTGGGCGCTCGACCTGGTGAAGGACCGCGCCACCCGCGAGCCGCTGGTGCCGTACAACGCGGCGGGCGCCGCCAACGCGCCGATGGCCGAGCTGGCGGCGGCCTGCAAGCAGCGCGGGCTGTGGCCGTTCGTCAACATGAACCGCTTCCACGTGGTGCCGCCGTGCACCGTCACCGAGGAGGAGGCCAAGGCGGGTCTGGCCGTCCTGGACGAGGCCCTCACCGTGGCCGACGCGCACACGGTCTGACGACCTCCACCACCGCGCACGAGCACGTACGAGGGCCCCGGGCAGCAGCACCGCCCGGGGCCCTCGCCCGTCCCGTCCGCACCGCGGCGGCCGCGCGCGGGCTCAGCGGCGCACCGCGTCCAGCGCCAGCAGCGCCACGTGCAGCGACAGGCAGGACTCGACCTGGTCGAGGTCGACGCCGAGGATCCGCTCCACCTTGTGCAGCCGGTCGTAGAACGAGGGCCGGGACAGGTGCGCCGCGTCCGCGGCGGCCGACTTGTTGCGGCCCTGCTCCAGGTAGATCCGCAGCATCCGCACCAACTGCCCGCCGTGCTCGGCGTCGTAGGCGAGCAGCGGGCCGAGTTCGCGTTCGACGTAGGTCTGCAGCCGCTCGTCGTCGCGCAGCAGGTGCAGCAGACCGCGCAGCCGGACGTCGGGCAGCCGGTAGTACGCGGCGGCGCGCCCGCCGGGGGCGTCGTGCAGGGCGGCGTCGGCGACCTGGGTGGCCTCCAGCAGGGTGCGCCGGGCGTCGCGGACCGAGCCGACCGAGGAGCCCACCGCGATCACCGGGTGCGGCGCCGGCACGGCCGGGTCGCGGCTGGCCTCGGCCAGCAGCTTGCGCAGCGCGGTGGCGAAGGCCTCCAGCGCGGCGTGCTCGTCCTGCTGGGAGCCGAGCGCGATCAGCAGCCCGACCCCCTCGTCGTCGAACGCGCCGACCAGGGCGGACAGCCGGGCGGTGCGGATCGCGGTGGCCGCCAGCTCGGTGAAGTCGCGCAGCCGGGCCTGGGCCTCCAGCGCGGCCGGGATGGGGCCCTGGCGCTGCCGCAGCACCACGCCGACCAGCCGGCGGCCCTCCAGCGGCACGCCCAGCGCCTGCGCGCGCAGCGCGACCTCGGAGACGGTCAGCGCGTGGGTCAGGATGCCGGCCAGCAGGGTGCGGTGGGTCTGCCGCTCCAGGCTCTCCCGGTCGCGCAGCACCAGCCGGTTGAGCGCGAGGGTGGCCGCGCCGCGCTCCAGCAGCATGGTGTGCCGGTGCGGCACCCCCTCGGGCAGCGGGCCCGGGTCGTCGACCAGCACGAGGCGGCCCCAGTCCTGGCCGCGGGCGCCGACCGTGGTGACCAGCCAGCCGCTGCGCGGGTCGTGCCCGGTCCGCCCGCTCGGGCGCACGCCCCGGGAGCGGCGTTCCCAGCCCTCCAGCAGCTCGGCCTCCGGCCGGCCGGCCGGGTCGTGGGCGAGCACCTGGTGCGCGAGGTTCTCCAGCACCACCGGCGCTCCGGCGAGCTGGGCGACCTGGCGGACCACCTCGCCCGGCTCGGCGCCCTCGGTGGCCAGCTCGTTGAAGATCTGGTGCACCGTCTCGGAGGTGCGCAGCTGCTCCAGCTGGGCGTTGACCACCAGGGCGTGGACGGCTTCGGTGACGGCGACGAACCGCAGCTCGCGGCGGAGCACCACCAGCGGCAGCCCGCGCTGCTCGGCGGCGTGCACCAGGGCGCGGGGCAGCGAGTCGAAGTAGCGCCGGCCGAACTCGATGACCAGGCCGGCGACCCCGACCTCGGCCAGCTCCCGGACGTACCGGGCCAGGCCCTCGCGGTCCTCGGGCAGGGCGATGCCGGTGCTGAGCACCAGCTCGCCGCCGCGCAGCACGCCGGCGACGTCGGGCAGTTCGCTGACGTGCACCCAGCGGACCGGGCGTTCCAAGTGTTCCGCGCCGGCCACCACCTGGGGCAGGCCGCGTCGCATCACGTCCAGGTCGAGCACGTGGGCGACGGTGGGGAGCATCGCGGGTCCTCCTGCTGATCAGAGTGTCAGGTAAATCATCCATCGTCGCGACGACTTGTCACCCCGTGGGCGCCTTGCACCCTGTAAGGCGCTCGGCGTCCGGCCTGTCGCAGTGGCCCTTGTCACCCGGTTACCGGAGCAGGCATCGTCAGCGGGTCGGCAGTGGCAGCCTGCGGCCGGGCCGCCGGAATCCGTCGCTCAACCGGACGGCGGCAGCGGAATCCCTTGTAACGATCGGCCGCGGCTGTCAGGATCGCGCAATCCCGGCGATCAGACCTCGCGGGCCGACCGATGCTGCTGGTGCGACTCGACCAGCCGCGCCCGGCGCAGTACCGGGCCGGACCCGTCGGCGCGTGCAGCATGACGGCAGCGGCACCCCCACGCCGCTGCCGTCGAATCATCGGGCACATGGAGGAACAGATGGACCTGACCGACTTCGGTGCGGGCGCGCAGTACATCGCGGGCCGGCTGACCCCGGGCACCGGGGACGAGCCCTTCCAGGTCGTCAACCCGGCCGACGGCAGCGTCGTGCAGGAGGTCCGGCTCGCCTCCACGGCGGACGTGGACACCGCGGTCGCCGCCGCGCGGGCCGCGTTCCCGGAGTGGTCCGGGGCGACCCCCGGCGCGCGCTCCGAGGCGCTGCTGAAGCTGGCCGCGATCCTCGGCGAGCGGGCCGACGAGTTCGCCCGCACGGAGACCGCCCAGACCGGCAAGCCGATCAAGCTCTCCACCGAGTTCGACGTCCCCGGCACGGTCGACAACACGGCGTTCTTCGCCGGCTCCGCCCGCAACCTGGAGGGCAAGGCGGCCGGCGAGTACTCCGGCGACCACACCTCCTACGTCCGCCGCGAGGCGATCGGCGTGGTGGGCTCCATCTCCCCGTGGAACTACCCGCTGCAGATGGCCGCCTGGAAGGTCCTCCCGGCGATCGCGGCCGGCAACACCATCGTGCTCAAGCCCGCCGAGCTGACCCCGCTGACCTCGCTGATGTTCGCCCGCGCCTGCACCGAGGCGGGCATCCCCGACGGCGTGGTCAACGTGGTCACCGGCGCCGGCCGCCCGGCCGGCGAGCACCTGATCTCGCACCCCGACGTCGCGATGGTCTCCTTCACCGGCTCCACCCCGGTCGGCAAGCGGGTCGCCGAGCTGGCCACCGCCACCGTCAAGCGCACCCATCTGGAGCTCGGCGGCAAGGCCCCGTTCGTGGTCTTCGACGACGCCGACCTGGAGGCCGCCGTGCACGGGGCGGTCGCCGCCTCGCTGATCAACAGCGGCCAGGACTGCACCGCCGCCACCCGCGCCTACGTCCAGCGACCGCTGTACGAGGCTTTCGTCGCCGGGGTGGCGGAGCTGTACGCCGCGGTCCGGCTCGGCAGCCCGCTCGACCCGAGCACCGACCTCGGTCCGCTGGTCTCGTACACCCACCGGGACCGGGTGGCCGGCTTCGTCGAGCGCGCCCGCTCCTACGGCGCCACCGTCGTGACCGGCGGGCACGCCCCGCGGACCGGCCACGACGGCACCGACCTGACCCGCGGCGCCTACTACCGGCCGACCCTGATCACCGGCGTCTCGCAGGACAGCGAGGTGGTGCAGGGCGAGATCTTCGGCCCGGTCCTGGTGGTGCTGCCCTTCGACAGCGACGACGAGGGCCTGCGGCTGGCCAACGACACCCCGTACGGCCTGGCGGCCTCGGCGTGGACCACCAACGTGCACCGCTCGCTGCGCGCCACCCGGGAGATCGCGGCCGGGTGCGTCTGGGTCAACGACCACATCCCGATCATCAGCGAGATGCCGCACGGCGGCTACAAGTCCTCCGGCTACGGCAAGGACATGTCGCAGTACTCGCTGGACGAGTACACGCAGGTCAAGCACGTCATGTTCGACACCACGGCGGTCGCCCGCAAGGACTGGCACCGCACGATCTTCGGAGACAGATAACCCCCTGTCGTCTCCCGTCCTCTTCCCCCAGGAGGGTGTCCCCGCATGGAGCTCAACGAGATCACCGGCGGCCTGCCGGAACCGGTCCGCAAGGCCTGGCAGCGCAGCCTGACCAGCGGCCGGGCCGCGCTGTCCCGGCGGGGCCTGCTGCAGGCCTCGCTGGCCGCGGCCGGCGCCGGCACCCTCGCCGCCTGCGGGATCCCGCCGGCCAGGAGCTCCGCCACCGGTGACGCGGTCGCCGCCCCGGACCACTCGGACGAGGAGAAGGTGGTGAACTTCTCCAACTGGCCGCTCTACATCGACGTGGACCCGCAGGACGAGCAGAAGCACGCCACCCTCGACGAGTTCGAGGCCGCCACCGGCATCAAGGTCCGCTACACCGAGGACGTCAACGACAACGTCGAGTTCTTCGGCAAGGTCAAGCCGCAGCTGGCGTCCGGTCAGGACACCGGCCGCGACCTGATGGTGCTCACCGACTGGATGGCGGCCCGGCTGATCCGGCTCGGCTGGGCCCAGCGGCTGAACCCCGCCAACCTCCCGCACGCCGTCACCAACATCGAGGACCGCCTGCGCACGCCGGACTGGGACCCGAACCGGGAGCACTCCTACCCGTGGGCCGGCATCCAGGTCGTGGTGGCCTACAACAAGCAGGCCACCGGCGGGAAGCCGGTCACCAGCGTCACCCAGCTGCTGGACGACCCCGAGCTCAAGGGCCGGGTGACCTTCCTCTCCGAGATGCGCGACACGGTCGGGATGGTGCTGCTGGAGATGGGCAAGGACCCGGCGAACTTCACCGCCGACGACTACGACGCCGCGATCCACCGGCTGCAGAAGGCCGTGGACAGCAAGCAGATCCGCAAGTTCACCGGCAACGACTACGGCCAGGAGCTGTCCTCCGGCGACATCGCGGCCTGCGTCGCCTGGGGCGGCGACCTGATCCAGCTGCGCGCCGACAACCCCGACATCGAGTTCGTCATCCCGGACCACGGCTACGTCGCCTCCACCGACAACCTGCTGATACCCGCCAGGGCCCAGCACAAGAAGAACGCCGAACTGCTGATCGACTTCTACTACCGGCCGAAGACCGCGGCCGCGCTGACGGCCGGCATCGGCTACGTCTCACCGGTCACCGGTGTCCAGGAGGAACTCGCCGCGCTCGACCCGGACACCGCCGCCAACCCGCTGGTGATCCCCACCCCCGAGATGGCCGCCAAGGTGCACGCCTTCCGCAGCCTCACCGAGGCGGAGGAGAGCGACTTCGAGGACAAGTTCTCCAAGTTGATCGGCGCCTGACCCCACTCGGCCCCAGGGCACCCCACGGCATCTGACAGAGGGACACCATGACGGAGCAGCTGCGCGACACCGCGGCCGCCGGCGGAGACGTTCGCCTCACCGGCATCAGCAAGACCTACGGCACCTCCACCGCTGTCCACCCGCTGGACCTCACCGTGCCGCAGGGTTCGTTCTTCGCCTTGCTCGGCGCCTCCGGCTGCGGCAAGACCACCACCCTGCGCATGATCGCCGGCCTGGAGGAGCCCACCGGCGGCACCGTCCTGATCGGCGGCCAGGACGTCACCGCGCTGCCCCCCTACAAGCGCCCGGTGAACACCGTCTTCCAGAGCTACGCGCTCTTCCCGCACCTGGACATCTTCGAGAACGTCGCCTTCGGCCTGCGCCGGCGCGGCCGCAAGGACGTCCGCAAGCAGGTCGAGGAGATGCTGGACCTGGTCGAGCTCGGCCCGCTCGCCCGGCGCAAGCCGCACCAGCTCTCCGGCGGCCAGCAGCAGCGCGTCGCGGTCGCCCGGGCCCTGATCAACCACCCGCAGGTGCTGCTGCTGGACGAGCCGCTCGGCGCCCTCGACCTCAAGCTGCGCCGGCAGATGCAGCTCGAACTCAAGCGGATCCAGACCGAGGTCGGCATCACCTTCGTCCACGTCACCCACGACCAGGAGGAGGCCATGACCATGGCCGACACCATCGCGGTGATGAACGGCGGCCGGATCGAGCAGCTCGGCGCCCCCGCCGACCTGTACGAGAACCCGGCGACCACCTTCGTGGCCAACTTCCTCGGCCAGTCCAACCTGATCCCCGCCGAGGTCACCGGCGGCTCCGGCGACGACCTGCTGCTGAGCGCCTCCGGCGTCCGGCTGGTGCTGCCCAGGGCCCGCTGCGCCGCCGGGGCGACCCG
The DNA here is from genome assembly GCF_040304075.1 of Kitasatospora sp. NPDC094015. Lineage (NCBI taxonomy): Bacteria > Bacillati > Actinomycetota > Actinomycetes > Kitasatosporales > Streptomycetaceae > Kitasatospora > Kitasatospora sp. NPDC094015. The sequence goes on along the minus strand of NZ_JBEOUL010000030.1, from coordinate 7,174 downwards.
GGTCCACCTCGGGGTGCGCCCCGAGAAGATCACCATCGCGCCCGCCGGCAGCCCGGTCGCCGAGGGCCGCAACCGGATCGCCGGCACGGTGGTCGACTCCAGCTTCATCGGCGTCTCCACCCAGTACGTGGTGCGCGCCGAGACCGGCCAGGAGGTCGCGGTCTTCGAGCAGAACATGGACCGCGACGTGCGGATAGCCGCCGGCGCCCCGGTCGTCCTGCACTGGAACCCGGCCCACTCCTTCGGCATGGACGCCACCCAGGCGATCGACGCCGGCACCGGGGAGGCCGCCGCATGACCACCACCACCGAGGCGGCGCCGCCCCGGACCGTCCCGCTCGCCGCGCCGAAGCGCCCCCGCCGCAAGCTCACCCCGTACTGGCTGCTGCTGCCCGGCATCGCCTGGCTGGTGGTCTTCTTCGCGGTGCCGCTGGTCTACCAGGGCTCCACCTCCCTGCAGACCGGCTCGCTGGAGGACGGCTTCCGGGTCACCTGGCACGTCGCCACCTACTGGGACGCGCTGGTCGAGTACAAGTGGCACTTCGTCCGCTCGTTCTCCTACGCCGCCACCGCGACCGTGCTCTGCCTGGCCGTCGGGTACCCGCTCGCGTACACGATCGCCTTCAGGGCGAGCAAGCGGTGGCGCAACGTCATCCTGATCCTGGTGATCGCGCCGTTCTTCACCAGCTTCCTGATCCGCACGCTGGCCTGGAAGACCATCCTCTCGGACGGCGGCGTGGTGGTCGGCGCGCTCAACACGCTGCACCTGCTGGACATCAGCGACGCGCTCGGTCTGACCTCCGGCCACCGGGTGCTGGCCACCCCGCTCGCCGTGGTCTGCGGACTCACCTACAACTTCCTGCCGTTCATGATCCTCCCGCTCTACACCTCGCTGGAGCGGATCGACCCCCGGCTGCACGAGGCGGCGGGCGACCTGTACGCCCGGCCCTTCACCACCTTCCGCAAGGTCACCTTCCCGATCTCGCTGCCGGGCGTGGTCGCGGGCACCCTGCTCACCTTCATCCCCGCCTCCGGCGACTACATCAACGCCCAGCTGCTCGGCTCGCCGAGCGAGCAGATGGTCGGCAACGGCATCCAGAAGCAGTTCCTGAACGTGCTCGACTACCCGACCGCGGCGGCGCTGAGCTTCATCCTGATGGCCCTGATCCTGGGGATGGTGACGGTCTACATGAAGAAGGCCGGGACGGAGGAGCTGGTCTGATGACCCGAACGATCGGATGGATCCGGCGCAACCTCGTCGTCCTCGCCGGCATCCTCGCCCTCGCCTACCTGGTCCTGCCGAACCTCGTGGTGCTCGCCTTCTCGTTCAACAAGCCCGCGGGCAAGTTCAACTACGAGTGGCAGCAGTTCTCCACCGACGCCTGGACCGACCCCTGCGGCGTCGCCGACATGTGCGGCTCGCTCACCCTCAGCCTGCGGCTCGCCGCACTGGCCACCCTCGGCGCCACCGTACTGGGCACCATGGTCGCGTTCGCGCTGGCCCGCCACCGCTTCCGCGGCCGCTCCGCCACCACCGCGCTGATCTTCCTGCCGATGGCCATGCCCGAGGTCGTGATGGCCGCCTCGCTCGGCACCCTCTTCCTCAACATGCGCATCCCGTTCGGCTTCACCACGATCCTGATCGCGCACATCATGTTCTGCCTCAGCTTCGTGGTGACCGCGGTCAAGGCCCGCGTGATGAGCATGGACCCCCGGCTGGAACAGGCCGCCCAGGACCTCTACGCCACCCCGCTGCAGACCTTCCTCAAGATCACCCTGCCGCTCGCCGCCCCCGGCATCGCGGCCGGCGCGCTGCTCAGCTTCGCGCTGTCCTTCGACGACTTCATCATCACCCAGTTCAACTCGGGGCCGACCACGGTCACCTTCCCGATGTTCGTCTGGGGCGCCTCCCAGCGCGGCATCCCGGTACAGGTCAATGTGATCGGTACCGCGATGTTCCTCGCCGCGGTGGTGCTGACCGTCGTCGGCCAGGCGATCGGCAACCGGCGAAAGGCACGTGCCTGACCCACCGGACGTCAGGCCGTACGACACCACTCGATGACCAGAAAGTAGCTGATAGAGCATGGACTCCGCCCGTGCGCTCAGTGACGCCCAGCCGACCCCCTTCTGGCTGGAGGACCCGGGCCGCCCGCAGGCCCTGCCCGCCCTGGTCGGCGACACCCGGTGCGACCTGCTGGTGGTCGGCGGCGGCTACTCCGGTCTGTGGACCGCCCTGATCGCCAAGGAGCGCGACCCCTCGCTGGACGTCGTCCTGGTCGAGGGCAAGGAGGTCGGCTGGGCCGCCTCCGGCCGCAACGGCGGATTCTGCGCGGCCAGCCTCACCCACGGCTTCGGCAACGGCCTCCAGCGCTGGCCCGGCGAACTCGCCGAGCTCGAGCGCCAGGGCGCCGCCAACCTCCAGGCCATCGAGGACGCGGTCAAGCGCTACGGCATCGACTGCGAATGGGAGCGCACCGGCGAGATCGACGTCGCCACCCAGCCGCACCAGCTCGCCGAACTCCACGAGGTCGCCGAGGCCGTCGCCGAATTCGGCCTGGACGTCACCGTGCTGGACGCCGACGAACTGCGCCGCGAGGTCGACTCACCGACCTTCCTCGGCGGCATCTGGGACAAGGACGGCGTGGCCATGGTCCACCCGGCCAAGCTGGCCTGGGGACTCAAGGCCGCCTGCCTGGCCCAGGGCGTGCGGATCCACGAGCACACCCGCGCCACCGACCTCGCCGAGTACGGCAGCGGCATGGCGGTGCGCACCCCGTACGGCCGGATCTTCGCCCGGCGGGTCGCGCTCGGCACCAACGTGTTCCCCTCGCTGCTCAAGCGGGTGCGCCCGTTCCTCGCCCCGGTGTACGACTACGCGCTGATGACCGAGCCGCTCAGCGCCGAACAGCTCGCCTCGATCGGCTGGGCCCGCCGCCAGGGCCTCGGCGACAGCGCCAACCAGTTCCACTACTTCCGGCTCTCCGCCGACAACCGCATCCTGTGGGGCGGCTACGACGCCATCTACAACTTCGGCGGCAAGGTCCGGGCCGAGTACGACCAGCGGCCGGAGACCTTCCGGACCCTGGCCCGGCACTTCTTCCAGACCTTCCCGCAGCTCGAAGGCGTGCGCTTCACCAACGCCTGGGGCGGTGCGATCGACACCTGCACCCGGTTCTCGGCCTTCTTCGACACCGCCTACCGCGGCAGGGTCGCCTACGCCGCCGGGTTCACCGGCCTCGGGGTCGGGGCCACCCGCTACGGCGCGGAGGTCATGCTCGACCTGCTGGCCGGCGAACTGACCGAGCGCACCTCGCTGGAGATGGTGCGCAGCAAGCCCCTGCCGTTCCCGCCGGAGCCGGTCCGCTGGGCCGGCATCGAGATCACCAAGTGGTCGCTGGACCGCGCCGACCACAACGGGGGCCATCGCAACCTCTGGCTGCGCACCCTCGACCGGCTCGGCCTCGGCTTCGACAGCTGACCCGGCCGGCCGGTCGGCGGTGACCTGCCGACCCGCGCCCGCGGGGCGCACCCACGCCCGGGTGCGCCCCGCAGTGCTTCTCCCGCTCCTTCGGCAGGCCCCTACCCTCCTCACCGCTCCCGCGTTCCGCTCTCCACCCCGCCACCCGTGTAAGAGCGGGCCCGCTCGCCGCTCTCTCTCCCCGATGAGCACCCACCGAGCGGGAGACCCGACCATGGCACCCGGCAACCCCCACGACGCCGCCCTCGACTGGCTGGCCGACGCGGCCCCCGATCCGGCCGGCTGCCGCGACACCTGGGCCCGGGCCGGCTCCGCCGTCCTGCTGCTGCCCGCAGGACAGTCCTGGGACCTGCTCTCCGTCCCGGACGCGCTCGGCCTGCCCGCCCTCGACATCCTGCGCAGGCTGCCCGGCGGCGGCCCGGTCCTCGCCGGCGCCGGACAGGTCGGCTTCCTCACCCCCGTCGGCACCGCCTCCCGCTGGTTCGGCACCGGGGTCAGGGTGGCCGGCGCCGGGCTGTGGGTGGCCGTGCCGCATCCGGGCCGGCGACGGTACGGGCTGCGCTGGCTGGTCCCACCGGACGGCTCCGGCCGACTGGTCGACCCGGTCCTGCTGGAACTCGCCCTGCACGACGCCGCCGCCCGCCGCCACGCCACCGGGTGAGGCACCGACCGGTTGCGGCACCCCGGACGACGTTCCCCACCGGACGAGGCGCCCGGCCGCCGCGACCGCGAGACTGGAGGCATGACCCCGAGCCTGCTCGCCGAGGAGCACCTGCAGCTGCTGGCCACCGCCCAGCCGTACTGCCTGCGGCACGCCCTCGCCCTCGCCGGCACCGAGGCCCTGCGCGCCCACGGCCTGGCCGTCGGCCGCTCGACCGGCCTGGTCCTGATCTCCGCGGAAGGACCACCGCTGGCCGAACTCGCCCGCGGTCTCGCCGAAACCCTGCGCGCCGCCGGCCACCCCGCCCGCGAGGAGGCGGGAACACCCCGCCGGATCCAGCTCACCGGCGTTCCCGTCCCGGTCGAACTGCGCCGCGAACCGCTGCGCCACCCGCCCCTGCTGCTGGAGGCGCCCGTCCCGGTCATCGCGCTGACCGACGCCGCCGGCCTCGCCGTCCTGGAACTCTGCGACCGGGCCCTGCCCGCCGACCTGGTGGCCGTGCACGCCCTCACCGACCACTTCCGCGAGGGCGAGCTGCTCGCCCTCGCCGCCGCACTGGACGAGGACTTCCAGCCCACCGTGCTGGCCGACCGGCTGGAGGGCGCCGCCGAACTCGCCGGACCCGCCCGCGCCGGCCTGCAGGCCTGGGCCCAGAACTGGGCGCAGGACCTGCGCCTGGACCAGCTGGAGACCCTCGCCCTCCCCGACGGCCTGCACGACCCCTACTTGGAGGAGAGCGACCCTCCGGAGGGCGAACCGGACGGAGGGTGAACCGGACGGCGCTGCGCCCGACGACCTGTAAGGGTGAATCTCGCATCCCCGTCAGGCTGCTCGTTGAGACCGGCGAGCCCGGTCACCAGACTGGAGCTTGAGCGCGGGAGCCCCGTGTTCCCGCCACCCGGGCGCTCGCCCGGGAGGCGCCGGCACGGTACCGGCGGCGCTGCGCCGTACGGACTTCGGAGGCAGAAGACCTTGAGCAAGCACATCACCCACTGGATCGGCGGCGCTCCCGTCGCCACCGCCGGCTCCGCGCCCCGGCGCGGCGACATCTTCGACCCGGCCACCGGGCAGGTCTCCGGCCAGGTCGACTTCGCGGAGATCGCCGAGGTCGACCAGGCGGTCGCCGCGGCCTCCGCCGCCTTCGCCGAGTGGCGTACCGCCTCGGTGGCCAAGCGGACCCAGGTGCTCTTCAACTTCCGTGAGCTGTTCAACGCCCGCAAGGACGAGCTGGCCGCGATCATCGTCTCCGAGCACGGCAAGGTGCACTCGGACGCGCTCGGCGAGCTGGCCCGCGGCCAGGAGGTCGTCGAGTACGCCTGCGGGATCCCGCAGCTGGTCAAGGGCGGCTTCACCGAGCAGGCGTCCACCGGCATCGACGTCTACTCGATCCGCCAGGCGCTCGGCCCGGTCGCCATCATCTCGCCGTTCAACTTCCCGGCCATGGTGCCGATGTGGTTCTTCCCGATCGCCATCGCGGCCGGCAACTCGGTCGTCCTGAAGCCCTCCGAGAAGGACCCGTCGGCGGCCAACTTCATGGCGGAGCTGTGGAAGGAGGCCGGCCTGCCGGACGGCGTCTTCAACGTCGTCCACGGTGACAAGGTGGCGGTCGACCGCCTGCTCGAGCACCCCGACATCAAGTCGGTCAGCTTCGTGGGCTCCACCCCGATCGCCCGCTACGTCTACGAGACCGGCACCCGGTACGGCAAGCGCGTGCAGGCCCTCGGCGGCGCCAAGAACCACATGCTGGTGCTCCCGGACGCGGACCTCGACCTCAGCGCGGACGCCGCCATCAACGCCGGCTTCGGCGCGGCCGGCGAGCGCTGCATGGCGGTCTCCGTCCTGGTCGCGGTCGACCCGATCGGCGACGAGCTGGTCGAGAAGATCAAGTCGCGGATGGCCACCCTGAAGGTCGGCCCCGGCTGCAACGGCGACTCCGAGATGGGTCCGCTGGTCACCGGCCAGCACCGCGACAAGGTCACCTCGTACGTGGAGTCCGGTGTCGCCGACGGCGCCGAGCTCTCCGTGGACGGCCGCAAGCACGCGATCGCCGGCGAGGACACCTCGGGCGCCCCGACCACCGACGGCTTCTGGCTCGGCCCGACCCTGTTCGACCACGTCAAGCCCGGCATGTCCGTCTACAACGACGAGATCTTCGGCCCGGTGCTCTCGGTGGTCCGGGTCGCCTCCTACGAGGAGGGCGTGGAGCTCATCAACTCCAACCCCTACGGCAACGGCACCGCGATCTTCACCAACGACGGTGGCGCCGCCCGGCGCTTCCAGAACGAGATCGAGGTCGGGATGGTCGGCATCAACGTGCCGATCCCGGTCCCCGTGGCCTACTACTCCTTCGGCGGCTGGAAGGCCTCGCTGTTCGGCGACGCCCACGCCTACGGCCCCGACGGCGTCCAGTTCTTCACCCGCGGCAAGGTGGTCACCCAGCGCTGGCTGGACCCGTCGCACGGCGGCATCAACCTGGGCTTCCCGACCAACTCCTGAATCCGGCTCCCCGAGCCCGGCCGGCCGCCGATCCGATCGGCGGCCGGCCCGCACCACCGAGGGCCGCCCGGCCCGCCCACCGTCCCCCGCGGTGCGGCCCGCCGGGCGGCCCTCGGCCGTTCGGGTCGGCGGACGTTTGCATCGACCGCGGAGCGAGGGTAGTGTTCCCTAGTCGCTCGGCTGGGAGCACCGGACACGTGTCTACGCGGACGGTCCCGGAGCGGCCAATCCCTTGAAACACCACTTCCCATTCACTCGGATGCGTTCTGTCGCGTCCTGGTGTGAATTGCTGTGCGCGCTTTTCGGGATTGCGGCCGGATTCGCCTTTCGAGGTGGGGATCGGCTAAGGTTTGAAACGTCGGACAGGCCGTCAGGTCGGGCCGGCGGAAGGCGAGTTGGACGAAGAAGCCCGGAAACGGGGCGGAAAACGTCTGATAAGCTGGATACACGAAGGACCGGCCAGTCGGTGAGTGAAACTCCGGAAAACGGAGCGGAAAACATCTGCTAGGCTGGGAACACGAAAGAACGAAGCGCCCGGAG
>NZ_JBEOUL010000029.1:0-97551 GCF_040304075.1 Kitasatospora sp. NPDC094015 | reverse complement strand
CTGGCCGGCGGGCGGCCCCCCCCCCGCCGCGCCCCCCCCCCCGGCCCTTTTCGCGGCCCGGCCCCCCGCCCCCCGGGGGGGGCGGCCGGCGGGAGATCTCCCGCCGGCCGCCCCCGGTGCTGTCCGGCGCCGCCGGGTGGTCAGCGCGGGCAGTCCACCCGGATCTGGGCCGCCGCCAGGTGCGCGTACGTCTTCTGGCCCGACCCGGTGAAGTCCACGCCGCGGTTGTGGAGTTTGACGGTCAGGGTGCCGTCGCGGGGCGCGAACGAGCCGGCGTCGACCCAGCGTCCGCGGTTGCCGACCTGGTCCACGGTGAAGGAGCCCAGGTCACCGCCGGAGCCCGAGCCGACGGTGTAGTACGCGGGGGCGCCGCCGACCTGCTTGACCGAGGTGTTGGCCGGCACGTAGACGGTCACCGTGCAGCTGGCGGCCGCGGAGCCGACGTCGAAGGTCCACAGCGCGTAGTAGCTGGAGTCGTCCTTGTTCCGGTCGCCGGACATCGGGACGGCCGCGAACCGGCCGTCGCAGGAGTCGCCGGTCCAACCGCCGCTGCTCACGGTGTTCCACCCGCCGGCGCCCTCGTCGAACGAGCCGACCTCCTTGAACCGGCCGCCGGGCCCGTTGCACCCGTACCCGGCGACCGCCCGGTACGGGGCCGGGCCGGCCGGTGGCGGGGTGGCGGCCGGCGGCGCGGCGGGGGCGGTGGTGCGCGGAGCGGCGGTGGTCGGCACGGGCGTCGGGGAGGGTGACGCGGGGGAGGGACTCGCGGAGGGCGACGGAGCCGCGGAGGAGGCCTCCGGGGACGGCGACGCGTCCGACGGTGCGGCCGAGGCCGGCGGGTGCGGCCGGCCCCGGCTGCCCTCCGGGCCGGTGCCCTCCGGCCCCAGCGCGCTGCCGGCCGCCGCCGGGTCGGTGTCCGGTCCGGCCCCCGGCCGCAGGGACGGGGAGACGATCAGCAGGACGGTGCCGACCACCATGCAGCCGACCATGACGCCGCGCCGGACGTCCCAGAAGCCGGGCGCGGTCGACCGCTGACCGCCGTGCGCGGCCGCCGCCCGGCGCCCGAGCGACAGATGGGCGGGCCGGAGCCGGCCGGCCGCGTCCGCCGCCGAGCGGCGCACCGCGCCGCCGACCGTCGCGGCCCGCGAACTCACCTGCTGCCACGGGCCGAGGAGCCGGTCGCCGAGGCTCTGGCCGCGGTCGCCGGAGGTGCCCACCCAGGGCAGTTGCAACCCCTGGTCCCCGTCGGGGTGCTCGGGGCCGGGAAGGCTGTAGTGGGTGTCGGTCATCGGGTGGTCCGTTTCTGCGTCGGGGCTGCGTCGGGGACGCCCGGCGGGTGGGCGAGGAGGTGCGAGCCGGGTACCGGGGCCGGTCCGAAGAGTTGGAGCCGCACGCCGGTGCGCGAGGGGCTGGGCGTGGCGGTGGCGCGGGCCGCCTCGACGACCGCGTGCGCCGGGGTCGTCGAGGCGACCACGGTCACCGCGCCGGTCCGGGGCCCGCCGGGCCCGGCGGCGAACGAGGGCGGGCTCACGGCCAGGACGCCGGCGGCCGCCAGGCCCAGCGCGGCGGCGACCGGGACGAGGACGGCCGAGCGTCCCCGCGCGGGTGCGGTCATGGGGTCTTCCTCCACAGCTTCCTCCACGGATCCATCGGCGGTCGGGGCGGTCGGGCGGGTCCGAGTGGTGCGGTCGGGACGGTTCGCCCGGCCCGACCCCGGTGAGGTGGCCGGGACCTGAGCGCCGCCCGTCCGGCGGGTGAACCGCTGGACGGTGCACGGCCGTTCCTCCCATCGGGCCCGCTTCCCCGGGCGGGCCCCGGCCGTGCGGACAGCACGCGGGGCGCGCCTTCCCCTGTCTTCGGTGCGCTCCCGGGAAGGGCCATCGGACGGCACCACGTTCCGGTGGCCCTTTCGGTCGTCGCGGGCCCGCCCGGAGCGCTCACCGCGGCTGCCCGGCCCGGTCCAGGGCCCGGTTCAGCACCGCCAGCAGGGCGTCCCGGACGGAGAGCCGGTCCCTGGCGTCGAAGGAGAGCACCGGGACGCCGTCCGCGACCGCCAGCGCCCGGCGGATCTCCTCGGGGGCGTGCGGCTGCCGGCCGCCGAAGCGGTTGACCCCGACCACGTAGGGCAGGCCGGCCCGCTCCAGGTGGTCGACGGCGGGGTAGCCGTCGATCAGCCGGTCCCGGTCGACGACGACCAGCGCGCCGAGCGCGCCGAGCACCAGGTCGTCCCAGAGGAAGCCGGAGCGGTCCTGGCCGGGCGTGCCGAAGAGGTAGAGCTTGAGGGTGCCGTCCAGGGTGACCGAGCCGAAGTCCATCGCGACGGTGGCCGCGCCCGGCCCGGGTGGGCGTCCGGCGCCGTCCACGCCGGCCGCCAGCGTGGTCATCACCGCCTCGGTGGTCAGCGGGGTGGAGTCGGAGATGCTGGCCACCGCCGTGCTCTTGCCGGCGCCGGGGCCGCCGGCGATGACGATCTTGACCGGCAGGGGCAGGGGCAGGGGCAGGGGCGGGCGCGGGGCGGCGGCCGGGCGGGTCTCAGGAGAGGGCGCGAAGGCCATGGATGACCCTCCGGAGCGTGGGGACGTCCCGGGCGGCGTCGAACGAGGGCGGGTGGGCCGTGACGTGTCCGCTGGTGGACAGGTCGCCGACCAGGACCCGGGCCACGTTCGGCCGCAGGCCCAGCCGGGCGGCGATCTCCGCGACCGACACGGCGTCCCGGCAGAGCGTCACGATGCCCCGGTGCTCGAAGGCCCAGGAGCCGCACTCGGCGAGTCCCCGGTCGGTCGCCACCACCTGGCTCTCGATCGCGAGGGCGGCCGGGGTCCGTGGACGAGCCGCGGGGTCGGACATCTTCGGGGCACCGTTTTCCTGTGACTGTCGTGCGGTGACTGGCTTCCGGGTGGGTGGCGGGGCGGGGGTTCGTCCGGTTCTACGGCCCCGCTCCGCCGGCGGGTTCACCCGGCGGGCGCTGCGGTGAACCGGGTGCGCGCCGGGTGCCGTTCCACCAGCGGTGGCCGCGCCACGGCCGCGCGGAGTCTCCCGAACTACGGAGTGCTGCATGCAGCGAGAGCAGAACCGGCCCGTCCTGCGGCTCAAGCCGCGCGTGATCCGGGCGGTGCTGATCGCCGGGGCCGCCTCGGCGGTGGTCGCCACGGTCGCCGCCACCGGCGGTTCGGGACCGGGCACGGCCGGCCCCGCGCCGACCGTCGCCGCGCCCGGCGCGCGCACGCCCGCGGCGGGTGCCACGCCCTCGCCCTCCGCCCCGGCGGCCACCGCCGAGGCGCCCGGCGCCCCGGGCGATCCGTCCCCGGACGGTGCGGACGCCTCCTCGGGCACCCCCGGCCCGCCCGGCGCGACCCCGGTGACGGTGCGCGACGACGCCGCACCGGCCGCCGCCGGCCCGACGCCCGGGCCGGGCCGGACGACCGCGCCGGCCACGCCCGGCAGCACCCCGTCGAAGCCCTCCCCGCCCGCCGCCGGCGGCAGCGACCTGAGCAGCCCCCATCTCAAGGACATCGCCCAGCAGTTGGTCTCCAGTGCGGAGAACTCCTCGCTCGACTGGCGCGCACAGTACGGCTACATCGAGGACATCAAGGACGGCCGCGGCTACACCGGCGGCCTGATCGGCTTCACCTCCGGCACCCACGACATGCTCGAACTGGTGCGCCACTACCGGGACCTGAAGCCGGACAACCCGCTGGTGCGGTACCTGCCCGCGCTGGTCGCCGTGGACGGCTCCGCCTCGCACCAGGGCCTCGACCCGACGTTCACCGCGGACTGGGCGAAGGCCGCCCAGGACCCGGCCTTCCGGCGCGCGCAGGACGACGAGCGGGACCGCTCCTACTTCGACCCCGCGGTGCGCCAGGCCAAGGCGGACGGGCTGCGCGCGCTCGGCCAGTTCATCTACTACGACGCCATCGTGATGCACGGGCCCGGGAACGACCCGGTGAGCTTCGGCGGGATCCGCGCGGCGGCGATGCGCAAGGCCAGGACCCCGGCGCAGGGCGGCGACGAGAGCGCGTACCTGACCGCGTTCCTGGACGCCCGCCGGGCGGCCATGCTGACCGAGCGGGCGCACCGCGACACCAGCCGGGTCGACACCGAGCAGCGCTGGTTCCTGCAGGCCGGCAACCTCGACCTCGCTGCGCCGCTGCGCTGGCGGGTGCACGGTGACACGTACCTGATCAACGGCTGAACCGCCGGACCCGGCACGCTCGTTGACCACGGTGGCGGGCCGCGGACGGCGGCCTGTGATCGAACGGGTACGGAGGCGACGGGATGAGCGGCGGACCAGGGGGCGGACGAGGCGCCGGCCGACCTCGCCGGGGGCGCTCGGCCGCGCTGGCGCTGGGGGCCGCCCTGCTCGGGCTGCTGGCGCTGCATCAGGTGCTCGACCGCGCGGCCCAGGCGCCCGCGGGCCTCAGCGTGCCGGCCCCGGCGGCTCCGGCGACACCGGCGGCGGCCGTGGCACCGGCATCCGGCCAATAATTCGGAAACTTTCCTAACCATACATATTGACCGTGCCCGCTCAGGCGTCGATTCTGTACGTTACTCAGGCCACTCCTCCCCGAGGAGCCCCGGCCGAGCACTGCGCACTCCTGAACCCCCCCGGCAGGAAGGCAAGGTCACGGCAGATGAACGCCACCCCCGCACACCCCGGGCCCGCCCCCGGCACCGCCCGCCGCCGTGCACCGGGCGGCGGCACCACCGCGACCCCCCTGCCGCCGCGACCACCGCGCGGCCCCCGCTGACGCGCTGAGCACCCGTCACCCCGACCGCCCCGACCCGCCCCCACGGCAGGGCCGGGGTGTCGCCCCGCCCTGCCCTGCCGGACCCCCGCCGGCAGCCCCGCAGACCCCGAGGAGCGCCCATGCCCCGACCCTCGCGCAGAAAGCTGCTCGCCGCCGCACTCGGCACCGCCGCCGCGGCCGCCCTCCCCGCCCCCGCCTTCGCCGCCGGCAGCAGCCTGGCGGTCTCCAGCTGGAAGCTGCGCTGGGCACCCGACCCGGCCACCGACGGCCTCGCCGCCTTCGAGACGGTCGAGGACGACCGGGCCGGCTCGCACCCCGCCGGCCACCCGCACATCCTCCCGCAGGGCGACGCCTACCGCTGGAACATGCACCTCGTCGACCGGGACACCACGACCGACCGGCAGCGCCAGGAGGTCACCGGCATGCGCAGCCCGGCGGGCGGCCCCGCGCTGGAGTGGCTGCCGGGGCAGAGCTGGCGGGTCACCTACGCCATGTTCATCCCCTCCTCGCTGCGCGCCACCACCACCTGGTCCGACGTGCTGCAGCTCAAGCAGCCCGGCACCGGCACCCTGCCGATCCTCGTGCAGGGCCTGCGCCGGGCCGGCGGCGCGCAGACCATCGAGCTGACCATGCCGATCGCCGGCCTGCACATCGGCGACACCGGCCTCGACCCGCTGCACGACACCTGGGTGGACGTGGACCTCCGGATCACGGTCGGCGACCGGACCTCGGGCTCGGTCCGCTGGGTGCTGCGCCGGGCCGGGGCCACGGTGATCGACGTCAGCAGGTCCGGCGTGGACACCTTCCTGGCCGACCGGGTCCGGCCCAAGTGGGGCATCTACCGCTCCCTGAACGACACTTCGGGCTCGCTGCGGGACTGCTACCTGCTCACCCGGGACATGCGCGGCTACCAGCTGGTGAGCGGATCGTCCGGGGTGTACCAGGCCGAGGAGGCCCGGATCTCGCAGGGCACCGTGGAGACCGAGCATCCGGGATACAGCGGCTCCGGCTACGTCAACCTGGCGAACACCGAAGGCAGCTACCTGGAGTGGACGGTGCAGGCCGGCGCCGCCTCGGGCGCCGCGCTGGACCTTCGGCACGCCAACGGGAGCCCGGCCGCCCGCCCGATGGACATCTCCGTCAACGGCGCCGTGGTGGGCGCCGGCCGGCCCTTCGCGCCCACCGGCGGCTGGGACACCTGGGCCACCACCTCCCTCCCGATCACGCTGCGGGCGGGCACCAACACCATCCGGGCCACCGCCACCACCGCCGCCGGCGGCCCGAACCTCGACAGGATCACCGTCCGCTGACGCCCCCGCGCCAGCCGATCCCGGAAGCGAGCGCCATGACCCCCACCCCCACCCCCTCCGCGCCACGATCACGCCGTGCCGCCCTCGCGGCGACCCTCGGCGCGGCCGGGCTGCTGCTGGCCCCGGCCGTCCCGGCCTCGGCAACTCCCGCCGCCGACAGCCAGGTTGTCACCGCGGCCGGCGCCACCGCCCGGTACGAGGCGGAGAGTGCCACGCTGTCCGCCGCGGCCACCGCGAGCAACCACACCGGCTTCTCCGGCGGCGGCTTCGTCGACTACACCAACGCCCCCGGCGGGTACGTCCAGTGGTCGGTCGACGCGGCCGCCGCCGGGACCGCCACCCTCACCCTGCGCTACGCCAACGGCACGTCCGCCGACCGGCCGATGGACATCTCGGTCAACGGCGCCGTGGTGGCGGCCGCCCGCTCCTTCCCCGCCACCGGGTCCTGGGACACCTGGGCCTCCGCCACCCTCACCGTGCCGCTGAAGGCCGGTGCGAACACCGTCCGGGCGACCGGCACCGGCGCCGGCGGCGGCCCCAACACCGACTACCTGGAGGTCACTTCGCAGGCCGCCGGCGGCCCCGGTGCGATGGCCGCGGCGCCGTACGAGTACCTGGGCTGGGGCAGCCCGCAGAAGCCGACCGACGTGATGGCGGCCACCGGCGTGAAGTGGTTCACGCTGGCCTTCGTCCTCTCCGACGGCTCCTGCAACCCGAAGTGGGACGGCAGCCGCGCCCTGACCGGCGGCTCCGACGAGGCCGCGATCAAGTCCATCCGGGCGGCCGGCGGCGACGTGGTGGTCTCGGTCGGCGGCTGGAGCGGCAACAAGCTGGGCGAGAAGTGCACCAGCGCCGCCGCGCTGGCCGGCGCCTACCAGAAGGTGATCGACGCCTACCACCTCAAGGCGCTGGACATCGACATCGAGGACACCGAGTTCTCCAACGCCACCGTCCGCCAGCGGGTGGTGGACGCGCTGAAGACGGTGAAGGCCGCCAACCCCGGGCTCGTCACCTACGTGACCATGGGCACCACCCCGACCGGTCCGGACGCCACCGGCAAGGACCTGATCAAGCGCGGCGCCGCGGCCGGCCTCCCGAACGACGGCTGGGTGGTGATGCCGTTCGACTTCGGCGGCCACAGCGGCTCGATGGGCCAGGCCACGGTCGGCGCGCTGGAGGGCCTCAAGGCGGCGGTGAAGAGCGCCTACGGCTACACCGACGACGCCGCCTACCGCCACATCGGCGTCTCGTCCATGAACGGCAGGACCGACGAGGCCGGCGAGGCCGTCACCACCGGCGACTTCCGGACCATCCTCGGCTACGCCCAGCAGCACCACATCGCCCGGTACTCGTTCTGGTCGGTCAACCGCGACCGTGCCTGCGGCTCCGGCACCGACGCGGACGCCTGCAGCGGCGTCGCGCAGTCCCCGTACGACTTCACCAAGATCGTCGTCCAGTACCAGGGCTGAGGAGCTCCCGATGAACCGTACGCACAGAACGGGCTGCACCCTGCTCGCCGCAGCGGGCCTGCTGGTCGGCGTGGTCGCGGTGCCCGCCGCGAACGCCGCGAACGCCGCGAACGCCGCGTCCGTCCGGTACGAGGCCGAGGACGCCCGGATCTCGCTCGGCGTGGTGGAGTCCAACCACGCCGGCTACTCGGGCACCGGCTTCGTCAACGGCGACAACGTGACGGGCGGCTACGTGGAGTTCACGGTGAACGCCACCGGCGCCGGCAGCGCCTCGCTGGCGCTGCGCTACGCCAACGGCACCACCACCGACCGCCCGGCCACCGTGACCGTCAACGGGACGCCGGTGGCGACCGGCCGCTCCTTCCCCGGCACCGGCTCCTGGGACACCTGGGCCACCGCCACCCTCACCGCGCCGCTGACCGCCGGGGCCAACCTGGTCCGGGTGACCGCCACCACCGCCGGCGGCCTGCCCAACCTGGACCGCCTGGACGCCGACTCCGGCGGCACCACGCCCGGCGGCCCCGCCGTCCCGTTCGGCAGCCACCGCTTCCCGTACACGGCCGGGACCCTGAAGCCGTCCGGGGCGCAGGCCGACCTGGACCAGAAGGTGATCAGCACCTACAACGCCTGGAAGGCCGCCTTCCTCAAGCAGAACTGCGGCAACGGCTGGTACGAGGTCCTCTCGCCGGACGCCGACCACCCGTACGTCGCCGAGGGCCAGGGCTACGGCATGGTGATCACCGCCCTGATGGCCGGCGCCGACAGCAACGCCAGGACGGCCTTCGACGGCCTGGTGAAGTACATGCTGGCGCACAGGTCGGTCAACAACGCCAACCTGCTGGCCGCCGAGCAGGACGCCTCCTGCAAGAGCGTCGACGGCTCCGACTCGGCCACCGACGGCGACCTCGACGTCGCCTACGGGCTGCTGCTCGCCGACAAGCAGTGGGGCAGCGCCGGGACGTACGACTACAAGGACCTGGCCGTCAAGCACATCAACGCGATCAAGGCCTCCGAGGTCAACCCGACCACCCACCTGACCCGGCTCGGCGACTGGTCCGACTCCGGCGACTCCTACTACTGGACCACCCGCTCCTCGGACTGGATGATCGACCACTTCCGGGCCTTCAGGGCGGCCACCGGGGACAGCGCCTGGGACACCATCAGGACCGCGCACCAGAGCCTGATCACCTCCCAGCAGGGCAAGTACGCCGCCACCACCGGCCTGCTCGCCGACTTCGTGGTCAACACCAACACCACCCCCAAGCCGGCCGCCGGCCAGGTGCTGGAGAGCCCCAACGACGGCGACTTCGGCTGGAACGCCTGCCGTGACCCGTGGCGGATCGGCGCCGACGCCGTGACCAGCGGCGACCCGGCCTCGCTGGCCTCCGCCCGGAAGATCAACTCCTGGATCAAGGGCAAGACCGGCGGCAACGCGGGCAGCGTCGTCACCGGCTACAAGCTGAACGGCACCGCCTTCGACAGCGGCCACGACATGGCGTTCACCGCGCCGTTCGTGGTCACCGCGATGACCGACCCCGGCTCGCAGGCCTGGCTCGACGCCCTGTGGAGCAAGCTCGCCGCCACCGCGATCGACCCCGCGCTCTACTACGGCGGCAGCGTCCAGCTCCAGTCCATGATCGTCGCCTCCGGAAACTACTGGGTGCCCTGATGACCGACCGACAGCAGTACGGCCGGGCCGCCGGCGTCGCGCTGGCCGCCACCGGCCTGGTGCTCGCGGCGCTCGCCGCTCCGCCCGCGGCCTCCGCCGCCGCCACCCGCTACGAGGCCGAGAGCGCCACCGTCACCCTGGGGGCGGTGGAGTCCAACCACACCGGCCACTCCGGCACCGGGTTCGTCAACGGCGACAACGTGGTCGGCAGTTCGGTGGAGTTCACGGTGAACGCCACCGGCGCCGGCACCGCAGTGATCGGCATCCGCTACGCCAACGGCACCGCCCTGGACCGCCCGGGCGACGTCACGGTCAACGGCGCCGTGGTCGCCGCCGCCCGCTCCTTCCCCTCCACCGGCACCTGGGACGACTGGACCACCGCCACGGTGACCGCCCCGGTCGGCGCCGGCACCAACCGGATCGAGCTGACCTCGACCAGCGCGAACGGCCTGCCCAACCTGGACTACCTGGACGTCGACGTCACCGCGCCGACCACCGACTACCAGGCCGAGGACGCCGTGCTGGCGCAGGCCGCGGTCGCCACCAACCACACCGGCTTCACCGGCACCGGCTTCGTCGACTACACCAACGCCGCAGGGGGCTCGGTGGAGTTCACGGTCGGCGCGGCCACCGCCGGGAGCACCGCGCTGGTGTTCCGGTATGCCAACGCGGGCACCGCCGACCGGCCGCTCGACATCGCGGTCAACGGCACGGTGGTGGCCGCCGGGGTGTCCTTCCCGCCCACCGCCGACTGGAACACCTGGGCCACCAAGACCGTCAACGTCGACCTGGCCGCCGGCACCAACCGGATCCGCGCCACCGCCACCGGCCCCGACGGCGGACCCAACCTGGACCGGCTCCGGGTCGGCGCAGGCGCCGACACCACCCCGCCCAGCCGCCCCGGCACCCCCGCCTGCTCGGCGATCGGGCCGAACGGCCTCACCCTCGCCTGGGGCGCCGCCACCGACAACGTCGGCGTCAGCGCCTACGACATCTACGAGCACGGCAACAAGCTCGCCGAGGCACCGGGGGACACCACCACCCGGCAGCTCACCGGGCTGTCGCCCGCCACCACCTACAACCTCACCGTGATCGCCCGCGACGCCGCGGGCAACGCCTCACCGGCCAGCGTGGCGATCGACTGCACCACCGCGCCGAGCACCGACCCGCTGCCCGGCAGGCCCGGCACGCCGACCGTCTCGGCCGTCACCTCCACCGGCGCCACCCTCAAGTGGGGGGCGTCCACGGACGACAAGGGCGTGGTGGCGTACGAGATCCGCAGCGGCAGCGCGGTGCTCGGGACCGTGACCGGCACCCCGCCGGCCACCTCGGCCGCCGTCACCGGCCTGGCCTGCGACGCCCCGTTCACCCTGACCGTGGTCGCCAAGGACACCGCCGGCGGCTACTCGCCCCCCTCCGCCCCGGTCTCCTTCACCACCGGTGCCTGCACCGCCGACGGCGGCGTGCCCGGCTCGCCCGCCACCCTCTCCGGCGGCTGGACGGTGCCCTGGGGCGTCTACTGGATGCCCGACGGCAAGAGCGCCCTGGTCACCGAACGGGACAGCTTCAAGGTCTACACCCTCACCACCGGCGGGACGAAGACCCAGGTCGGCACCGTGCCCAACGCGGTGACCACCGACGGCGAGGGCGGCCTGCTGGGCGTGGCGGTCGACCCGAACTGGTCGACCGACCACTACGTGTACTTCATGCACACCGCCTCCGAGGGCAACCGGATCGTCCGGATGACCTTCAACGGCAGCTCCCTCACCGGGTACACCGTGCTGCTCCAGGGCATCCAGAAGAACCGCTACCACAACGGCGGCCGGCTGCTGTTCGGCCCCGACGGCTACCTGTACGCCTCCACCGGCGACGCCCAGACCTCCAACCAGGCCCAGGACAAGAACTCGCTCAACGGCAAGATCCTGCGGCTCACCACCGACGGGAAGCCGGCCCCCGGCAACCCGTTCGGCAACTACGTCTACAGCTACGGTCACCGCAACCCGCAGGGCCTGGCCTTCGACCGCAACGGCCGGCTCTGGGAGGCCGAGTTCGGCGACTCCAAGCGGGACGAGCTCAACCTGATCAAGCCCGGCGCCAACTACGGCTGGCCGGTCTGCGAGGGCACCTGCAGCACCGCCGGGATGACCAACCCCAAGGCCAGCTGGCCGGTCAACGAGGCCTCCCCGAGCGGCATCGCGATCGTCCGCAACGTGGTGTACATGGCCGCGCTGCGCGGCGAGCGGATGTGGCGGATCCCGATCAGCGGGGACACCGAGAACGTCGGTACGCCCACCTCGTACTACGTCGGCACCTACGGACGCCTGCGCACGGTCAGCAAGGTCCCCGGGCAGGACCAGCTCTGGCTGACCACCACCAACGCCGACAACAACGGCGGCGCGGCCGACGGCGCGGACAAGATCTTCAAGATCACCATCGGCTGAGGCCGGCCGGTCCGGCAGGTCCGGCAGGTGGCCGGGCGGGTGAACCCCCGCCCGGCCACCGGCCGTACCTGGGAGGAGGAGTCCGGAACGGCCGGACCGGCCCGCGGGAGTGACCGATGCCGAAGTACCGAGGCGCCCACCGGATCACGGTGACCGGCGCGCAGTCCGAGTGGCCGCAGCGGGCCGTGGTGACCGTCCGCGGCGGGCGCACCGTCGTGGTGCCGGGGGTGACCGGCGCCAGCGAGCTGATCGACGCCGAGGACTGGGACCTCGCCGTGGAGCACGAGTACCGCGGTGTCTGGCAGCCCAGCATCCGGGCCGTGGTGGGGCGTTGGGAGGACCGGGGCGGCGCCCCGAGCCAGCTGGTCCGCTGCACCGACCGGGACGGGACGGGCAACCCCGGCGGCCGCAGCCTGGTGCTGCGGATCGACCGCGAGGACCCGCGCCCGCCGGCCGCCCCCGAGCCGGCCACCGCCCTCCGCCGGGCCACCACCGAATCCGCCGCGCGGGGACGGACCCCGGGCCCCTCCGCCGCCCGCACCACCAGCTCGGACCCCGGCCTCCCGACCGTCCCGACCTCCACCGGCTCCACCGGATCTGCGGGCTTCACGGGGTCGGGCACCTCCACCACCTCGTCCTCCGGCGGCTGGTAGGTCCTCGGCGGTCAGGGCCGGTCGTACCAGGCGAAGGCGGAGATCCGCCAGCCCTCCGGGGTGCGGACGAACTGGATGGTCTTGGTGCCGCCGCCCTCGAACGGCTCGCCGTCCAGCACCCCGGACTTGCGGTACTCACCGACCCGGCAGGCGATGTCACCGGTCAGCTCGGTGCGTTCGGAGGTCTCCCACTCCGAGAACTCGGTCAGCCGCCCGTCCGCCAGCAGCTTCTCGCGCGGCTCCACGAACCCGTCGACGGTGTACACCGTGAACTCCGGGCCGGTCTTGACGATCACTCCGCCCGGCAGCACCAGCCGCCGGATCCGGGCGACGTCGGCCGCCTTGCCGCCCCGGTTGTCGAAGGCGCCGAAGAACTCGGCGGTGAGCGCGTCGATCTCGAGCTTGGACATGCCGGGACAGTAACACCGGCCCGGCCCCGCGACGAGGGCTACCGGCGGGGCGGTTCCAGCTCGGTGAAGTGGCCGCCGACCAGCCGGGCGTCCGCCCCGTCCGGGTCCAGCGGGCCGTGTTCGGCCAGCAGGGCCTCGGCGAAGGCCTCCGCGTCGTCCTGCGGGTGGTAGCCCAGCGCCCGGGCCGGGGCCAGGTCCCACCAGGCGCGGGTGTTGGCGCTGATCCCGTAGACGACGGTGTGCCCGACGGCGGGTGCGGTGAGGGCGGCGTCCACCAGCCGGGCGCAGTCGTCGGGGCTGAGCCAGGTGGCGAGCATCCGCACCGTCCGGGGCTCGGCGAAGCAGGAGCCGATCCGCAACGACACCGTCTCCACGCCGTACTTGTCGGCGTAGAGCGAGGCCATGCCCTCCCCGAAGGCCTTGGACAGGCCGTAGTAGGTGTCCGGCCGGGGCGGTACCTCGGCGCCGAGCGGTTCGCCGCCGGCGGGGCGCGGGGCGAAGCCGACGGCGTGGTTGCTGCTGGCGAACACCACCCGGCGCACCCCTTCCAGCCTGACGGCCTCGTAGAGGTGGTGCAGGCCGCGGATGTTGGCGTCCAGCACGGTGTCGAAGGCGTCCTCGACGGCGATCCCGCCGAGGTGCACCACGGCGTCGACGCCGCGCACCGCGGCCCGGACGGCGGTCGGGTCGCGCAGGTCGCACCGCAGCGCGTCCGGCGCACCCTCGACCGGGCGCAGGTCGGCCGGGCGCACGCGGTACCCGTACCCGGGCAGCCGCTCGCGCAGGAAGGTGCCGACGCCGCCCGCCGCGCCGGTGAGCAGCACGGTCCGGGGCGCCCCGGTGGCGGTCGGTACGGTGGCGGTCGGTACGGCGTGCGGGGTGGTCATCGGTGTCCTCCCGGGCCCGGTTCGGTGTCGCGGAACTCCCGTGCCAGCTCGGCCAGCAGCGGCTGCCACGGGGCCGGCACCAGCCCGAGGTGGTACAGGCTGAGCCGGCTCGCCCCGGCGGCGCGCAGCCGCCGCACGTGCGCGGGCAGCAGCGCCGGGTCGGCCGGCGGCAGCAGGGTCACGTAGGCGTCGACCGGCCGGCCGTGCGCGGCGGCGCGCCGCACCAGCGCGGCGCTGTCGGCGCCGGTGGGCCAGCAGGGCACCAGCAGCGCGTCCACCTCGGCCGGGGCCTGCGGGGTCAGGCCGGGGGACGGGCCGGTGGCCCACGGGTCGGGGTGGGCGTGCAGGGTGACGGCGGCGCCGGGGAGTTCGGCCCGGGCGGCGGCGACGGCGGCCCGGCGGAGCGCGTCGGCGGCACGGTGGCGCACCGCCAGCACGGTGGCGGCGGCCTCCTCGGGCAGCGGCGGTCCGCCGTCCGCGGCGCGGCGCAGCCACCCGGTGACGGCGGCGGGGTCGAGGCCGGCGGCCCGCCAGCCCTCCCGGCAGCCCGCGCAGCAGCAGACCGACAGTGCCCGCAGCGCCGCCGGCCCGTACGCGCCGTCGGTCTTCTCGTGGCAGCCGGCGTGCGCGGCGCCGAGCTGGCCGGCGGATTCCAGCGAGACCCCGCGCACCGCGCCGGCCGGCAGCCCGCGCAGCGCCTCCGCGGTCAGCGTCGCGCAGTGCTCGCGGACCTCGGGCCGGGCCGGGCAGAGCGCGTGCGGGTAGGGCTCGCCGAAGCAGTTGGTGACCGCGAGGTCGGGGTGCAGCCGGCCGAGCCGGCTGTTGTGGGCGAGCACCACCCAGGCCTCGACCGGGATGCCGGCCCCGGCGAGGGCGGCGACGGCGGCGCCCGCCGGGTCGGGCCCGGTGGTCCAGTCGGGGCCGAGCGGTGCCAGCCGGCGGCCCCGCCAGGCCTGCGGCCGCAGCGGGCGGTAGAGCGCGGCGTGCCGGGCGTCCACGAAGCGGTGCCGCGGGTGCTGCGGGGTGGCGGCCCGGGTCGAGTGGTAGGTGACGGCGAGGGTCACCGCGTCCAGGCCGGCGGCGTGCACCCGGTCGGGCAGGGCCGGGTCGCCGAGCACGTCCCAGGGGAAGGCGTGCGCGGAGACCGGCGGGACGGCGCTCACCAGCGGGCCTGCCGGGCGGAGAACCCTGGTTCGAACTGCCGCCGGTAGGCGGTGTCGTCGCGCTCCCGGATGCCGCAGCGCAGGTAGTTCTCGTGCAGCCGGGCCAGCGCGTCGGGGTCGAGCCGCACCCCGAGGCCGGGGCCGTCGGGCACCCGGACGGCGCCGCCGCTGATCGTGAGCGGGTCGGCGAGCACGTCCTGGCCGTCCTGCCAGGGCGTGTGGGTGTCGGCGGCGTAGGTCGGTTCGGGCAGCGCCGCGCCCAGGTGGGTCATCGCCGCGAGGCTGATGCCGAGGTGGCTGTTGGAGTGCATGGAGACCCCGACGCCCCAGATCCGGCAGATGGCCGCGAGCTCGACCGAGCGCCGCAGCCCGCCCCAGTAGTGGTGGTCGCCGAGCACCACCCCGACCGCGCGCCGGCCGAGGCCCTCCGGGAGGTCGTCGGGGCCGACCACGCACATGTTGGTGGCCAGCGGCATCGGCGCCCGGGCCGCCACCTCGGCCATGCCGGCGATGCCCGGGGTGGGGTCCTCCAGGTACTCCAGCAGCCCCTCGGTGGCGGCGGCGACCCGCAGCGAGGTCGCCACCGTCCAGGCGGCGTTCGGGTCCAGCCGCAGCGGGTGGCCGGGGAAGGCGGCGCGCAGCGCCCGGACGGTCTCCACCTCCCGGTCGGGCGGCAGCACCCCGCCCTTGAGCTTGAGCGAGCCGAAGCCGTACCGGTCGACCAGCTTGCGGGCCTGGTCGACGATGCCCTCGGCGTCCAGCGCCTGCGGGTAGCGGTCCTCGCCGGCCTGCCCGGGGTGGCGGGCCCACTTGTGGAACAGGTACCCGGCGTACGGCACCCGGTCGCGGACGGCGCCGCCGAGCAGGTCCACCACCGGCCGCCCGGTCAGCTGCCCCTGGAGGTCGAGGCAGGCCACCTCGAACGGGCTGTGCACCCGCAGCGCGGTCCGGCGCGGGGAGGAGACGCCGGTGAGCCCGTGCCGGTCCGGGGCGTCGGCGCCGCCGAGCACCGTCTGGACCCGGCGCAGCAGGCCGTTGGTGTCGAACGGGTCGAGCCCGGCCAGCGCGGCGGCCGCGGCCTCCAGCAGCCGCAGGTGGGGCGCGTCGCCGTAGCTCTCGCCGAGGCCGACCAGGCCGTCCTCGCCGTGCAGTTGGACGATCGCCCGCAGCGCCCACGGCTGGTGCGTCCCGGCGGCGGTGAGCAGCGGCGGGTCGGCGAACGCGACCGGGGTGACCACCGCCGCGCGGATCCGCATCAGGCCCCCGCGGCGGCGAGCGCGGCCCGTCCGCGGGCGATGATCCGCTCCAACTGCCGGACGTGCTCGGGGGAGGCGTCCACCAGCGGCGGCCGGACCGGGCCGAGGTCGAGGCCGGCGAGTCGGGCCCCGGCCTTGACCAGCGCGACCGCGTACCCGGGGACCTGGTCGCGCAGCGCGGCGAACGGCAGGTAGAACTCGGCCAGCAGCAGCTGCGCGGTCCGCCGGTCTCCGCCCTCCACGGCCCGGTGGAAGGCGGTCGCGATGTCCGGGGCGAAGCAGAGCACCGCGGAGGAGTAGCCGGGCACCCCGATCGCCCGGTAGGCCTGCGCCGAGAGTTCGGCGGTGGGCAGCCCGTTGAGGAAGCCGAAGCCGGCCGCCCGCGGGTGCCCGCTGGTGCGGACGGCGGTGACCAGCCGCAGCATCGCGTCCAGTTGGCCGCGGCCGTCCTTGATGCCGGTCACCGTCGGCAGGTCGAGCAGGGCGAGCGTGGCCGCCTCGTCCAGCACGGCGTTGGCCCGCTGGTAGACGATCAGCGGCAGCTCGGTGGCGGCCGCCACGTACCGGATGTGCCCGACCAGCCCGGCAGGGGTGGAGGCGACCAGGTACGGGGGGAGCAGCAGCAGGCCGTCGGCGCCGCAGTCGGCGGCGGCGAGCGCGAACTCGCGGGCCAGGCGCGGGCCGCCGCCGCAGCCGGCGACCACCGGCAGCCGGCCGCCGGCGACCCGGACGGCGGTGGCGATCAGCCGGCGGTGCTCGTCCCGGCCGAGGGCGGTGAACTCGCCGGTGCCGCAGGCGACGAACAGGGCGGCCGGCCCGGCGGCGATCTGCCGTTCCAGGTGTTCGGCGAACACCCCCAGGTCGATCCGGTCCTCGGCGTCGAACGGGGTCAGCGGAAACGACAGCAGCCCTTGCAGGTGCACGGGGTCCCCTCGCGGATCGTGGCTGTGGGGCAGGCCGGCCCAAGACCGGTCGGCACCACCCTGCCACCCCGCGCGCCGCCGGGGGAGGGGCCACGCCCGAACCACCCGGCCGGGCCCGCGGCGCGGGCGCCCCACGGGCCTCGGGGCGGTCCTACGCGGCGGCGGTGAGCAGCCGCCCGAGCGCCTCCACGGTGCCCGGGCACTCGCGGCCGAGCGCGGCCACGTCCAGGCCCTCGTCACCGACCACGACGAGCAGGGCGTGCTCGCCGATCGCGGTCACCACCACGAAGCCGCCGCCGGCCCGGGTGACGTTCTCCCGCATGCCGCCGAGCCCGGCCTCGGCGCTGGTGCGGCGGCCGAGCGCCAGGGTGGCGGCGGCCAGCGCGGACAGCGACTCGGGCTGGACGGAGACGGTGTCGGCCGCCACGAGCAGGCCGTCGGCCGTCGAGACGACGCTCTCGGTGATGCCCATGACGCGCTCGCGCAGCCTTCTCAGCTCGTCCACCAGTGCCTCGGACGAGATCCGTTGCTGCATGACAGTGCTCCTCAGGTAGGCGTGGGCGTCGGTGTCGTTGTCGGTGACGCGGGGTCGACCGCGTGCGGTTGCCCGGGGCGGTCGGCGGGGTGGGGCGGGACGGGGTCGGCGGGCGGTCGGCTCACCCGGTGCCCGCGGCGGGGCGGTGGGCCGCCCCGGCGTGCCGGGAGTCGGCCAGCGCCTGGTGGATGCGGCGCAGCGCGTCCGCGGTGGCGTCGGCCTCCATCCGGTGCTGTCCGGCCTCCTCGGTGGGGGCGGCGCCGGACTTGCGGTCGCCGGGCACCCGCCGGGGCAGGGCGGCGTTCCGGTCCGGCGCTGCGGTGCGCGCGGGTTCGGGGGCCCGGGGCCCGACGGCCGGTACGGTCGCCGGCCGCGCGGCTTCCGCCCGCAGCAGCTTGCGCTCGCGCATCCGGGCCAGGTCGAGCATCACCGGGAAGACGCCGCGGCCGACCGCGAAGGCGAGGTCGCGCGGTGCCCGCCGGCCGTTGGCGTTCAGCAGCAGGTCCCGGTGGCGCGGCGCCAGTTGGCCGGATTCGACCTGGGCGGCGGGCTGCGGGCGGGAGTCGGCGATCTCGGGCAGCGGGCCCCAGAGCCGGGCCAGCAGCGCGCCGCGGCGCACCGTCTCCTCGGCCAGCTGCCGCGGCTCCACGCCGGGCCGGACGCCGAGTTCGGGGGCCGCCGCCTCCGGGTCGATCCGCCAGCCCTCGACCGGGCCGAGCGACAGCGCGAAGGCGCCGTCGAACACGGCGGCGGTGCAGACGATCTCCAGCTCGACCGCGCCGATCAGCCCGTGTCCGAGCAGGGCCGGCCCGAGGTCGGCCACCGGACCGGCGGGAGCGGCCTGTTCGCCGCTGCCGCGGCCGGCCGCCGCGCGTGCGGCCGACCAGTCCTCCTCGGTGATCCGGCGGGACTTCAGCAGGACCGTCTCGACGGAGGGCGCGGCCGGCGTCCGTACCGCGACGACCAGTCCGCGGTCCAGGTGGATCACCCCGCCGGGGGTGCCGGAGACCACGACGGCGCCGGTGAACCGCTCCTCCTGGAGCCGGACCAGCAGGGTGGGCACGTTGCGCGGTGCGGGCGGTGCGGTGGGGGTCATGCCAGCACGGCCTTCGCGAGGTCGGCCACCTGGCGGATCGCCAGGGCGAGGTTGGTGGACGCACGGTCCAGCACCACGGCCAGCACCAGCGCGTCACCCCGGCGCGGCACCAGCTGGACCACGTGGTGCGCCCGCGCGGTGGTGATCACCAGGCTCTCCAACTCCCCGCCGGTACCGGCCTCGTGCATCCGGCCGGCGACCAGGGTGGTCAGCTCGGCGAGCTCGGCGCCGTCGCCGGCGGCCGTGCCGGAGCCGACGGCGCCGTAGGTCAGGCCGGTGACGGCGTCGACCAGGGTGGCCCGGACCACTCCGGGGGAGTCCAGCGCCTCGCGGAGCGCTGCTTCGACCGTGCTCACCTGCACCCCTTCACTTTGCGACTCCGGTCAGAGTACTTTAAACATCATCTTGTGCAACTACGACCGAAGATGACGGTTTCCCGTCGCTTTGGCCCGGCATAATGCACCGTCAGTCGAAGTCGTGAACGAGAAGGAACGCCGTGAACATTGAGAGCGCGCTGAAGGAAGCGATGACCATCGACGGCGCCATCGGGGTGTCGCTGGTCGACTACGAGAGCGGGATGTCGCTCGGCTTCCTCGGCGGCGGCAAGGACCTCGACCTGGAGGTGGCGGCGGCCGGCAACACCGAGGTGGTGCGCGCCAAGGTCCGTACCCTGGCCCGGCTTTCGCTGGAGGAGGCGATCGAGGACATCCTGATCACCCTCAGCACCCAGTACCACCTGCTGCGCCCGCTGGCCCGCAGCCACGGCTCGCTCTTCCTCTACTTCGCACTGGACCGCTCGCGCGCCAATCTCGCCCTGGCCCGCCACGAGCTGAAGCGCATCGAGGCAATGCTGGAGGTGTAACGGACGCCGGGCCCGCGCCGGTTCACCGAATCGGTGAATTGCCGCCCGGAACTCCTCCGACGGCCGGTGGGCGGTGCCCCGCCGGCCGTCCGGCATTTCCGCCCCGGATTACCGGCGGGTAT
Source organism: Kitasatospora sp. NPDC094015 (assembly GCF_040304075.1). Taxonomy (NCBI): domain Bacteria; kingdom Bacillati; phylum Actinomycetota; class Actinomycetes; order Kitasatosporales; family Streptomycetaceae; genus Kitasatospora; species Kitasatospora sp. NPDC094015. The sequence continues at coordinate 78,007 of NZ_JBEOUL010000029.1, read as the reverse complement.
TTCCGCGGCCACCCTGACCGCCGTAGCCCGGACCGGCACTGCCCGTCCGCCCGCCGGTGCCCCCGCCTACTGCTCCCGGGGCTGCTTGAGCTTGCGCCAGACCGTCTCCAGGGCCTGGATGTCCGCCTCGTCGAGCAGTCCGGTGAAGACCGGCCGCAGCACCTCGCGGCGGGTCGCGTCGGCCTCGGCGAAGGCGGCCCGGCCCAGCTCGGTGAGCGCGATCCGCACCGAGCGGGCGTCGGTGGGGGAGGGGGTGCGGGCCACCAGCCCGCGGGCGGCCAGCGCGTCCACGACGCGGGAGACCTGGCTGCGGCTGAGCATGGTGCGCGCCCCGAGGTCGGAGGCGGCCACCGGCTCCTGCTGGCCGGCCAGCCAGAGCATCACCTCGAACCAGGACATCGGCAGCCCGTGCGCGCGGGTCAGCTCGCGGTCGACCCGGGCGGCCAGCGTGGTGCCGGCCCAGACCAGCCCGTAGAAGGCGTGGTCCTGCTCCGAGAGGGGGCCCAGGGTCAGGTCGGAGCGCGTCATGCCGGTCATCGTACCGGTTTGCGTGCACGTACACACAGCATTAGTGTGTGTGTACACGCAATCGGATCCTCCGATCCGCGCCCCGCGGCACCCGCCCGGAGCGGCCCCGAGCCACGAAGAGGTACCGGTATGTCCACCACCGCGCGCAAGACCGTCCTGATCACCGGCTGCTCCTCCGGCATCGGCCTCGCCGCCGCGGTCGACGCCGCCCGGGCCGGCTGGCTGGTCGTCGCCACCATGCGCGACCTCGGCCGCTCCGCCGCCCTGGAGCAGGCCGCCGCCGAGGCCGGGGTCGCCGACTCCGTGCAGCTGCGGCAGCTCGACGTCACCGACCCGGCCTCCGTCGCCACCTGCGTCGCGGCGGTGATCGCCGAGCACGGGCGGCTGGACGCCGTGGTCAACAACGCGGGCGCCGGCCACGTCGGCACCATCGAGCAGGGCGAGGTGGCGGACGTCCGCGCCGTGATGGAGGTCAACTTCTTCGGCGTGGTCGAGGTCACCCGGGCCGCCATGCCGCACCTGCGCGCCTCCGGCGGCCGGCTGATCGCGGTGACCAGCGTCGGCGGCGTGGTCGGCCAGCCGTTCAACGAGGCCTACTGCGCGGCCAAGTTCGCCGTCGAGGGCTTCCTGGAGGCGCTCGCCCCGGTGGCCGCCACCGCCGGCGTCCAGGTCACCCTGGTCGAGCCGGGCGCGGTGGCCAGCGAGTTCATCGCCAACCAGGGCATCGACCTGGACACCGAGCTGCGCGCCGCCGGCCCGTACGCCCCGGCCCTGAAGTCCTACGTCGACCGCACCCTGGCCGCCTTCGCGACCGCGGCCCAGACCCCGGCCGAGGCGGCCGCGACCATCACCGAGGCGCTCGACACCGACCGGCCGGTGCTGCGGATGCAGACCTCGGACGCGGCCCGCGCCTTCGTCGGCCGCAAGCTCGCCGACCTGGACGGCTCCGCCGTGCTCGGCCTGACCGGCAGCTGGGTGGGCTGAGGTCCGGCCCGGCGGCCCGGGTGACAGCCGGGCGGCCCGCGTGGCCGCCCGCTGTTCACCCACCTGCCGGTTGCTGCTCACGCGGGGGAGTGGAACGGCATCGTCCGGATCTCCTACGGTACCGCCAAGGCACCCGTCGCCCGGCCGAACCAGCCCGCCCGCAAGGGGACTTCGCGCCGTCGTCGGCACCGGTGCCGACCTCCGGTACTCGCCCCACCAGCGGCCGGCGCCGTCGGCGACCCGACGGGCCGGGCGCTCCTCGCCGAGCGGACCCCCATGAACGTCCTCGAGCACGCCTCCCCGACCACCCACCGGCCCGCCGGCACCGTCCCACCGCAGCGCCGCCCGGCCCGCCCGCCGCGGGTCCTGGTGATCACCGGCAGTGTCGGCGCCGGCCACAACGGGGCTGCCCGGGAACTGGTGCACCGGCTCCGGGGCCTGGGCGTCGACGCCACCTACCGCGACTACCTCGACGCCCTGCCGCGCCGCCACCAGCGGCTGCTGCAGGACGGCTACGCCCTCAGCGCCGGCCGCGCGCCGGCCGTCTTCGAGTGGCTGTTCCGCAGCGAGGAGCGGGACTCCGTGGTGCGCGCCCTCACCCTGCGGCTGTGCCGGCTGGCCGCCCCGGAACTGGCCCGCTGGGCCGACGACGGGTACGACGCCGTGGTGACCACCTTCCCGTTCGCCGCCCAGAGCCTGGGGATGCTGCGCGGGCAGGGCCGGCTCACCGTCCCGGTGGTCAGCTACCTCACCGACCCGGCGCCGCACCGGCTCTGGGTGCACCCGCACGTCGACCTCCACCTCACCGTCACCGCGGCCACCGCCGCCGAGGGCGCCGCGCGCTACGGCGTGCCGATGGCGGCCGCCGGCCCGCTCGCACCGGACACCTTCGCCGCACCCGTCGACCCGCTGCTCCGGCAGGCGCTGCGGGCCGCCCTCGGCGTGCGGCCGGAGCAGCGGATGGCCCTGCTGACCACCGGTTCGCTCGGCCTCGGCGACGTCACCGCCGGGGTCCGCGCGCTCGCCGCGGCCCCCGGCACCGTCCCGGTGGTGCTGTGCGGGCGCAACGAGCGGCTGCGCCGGCGGCTCGCCCGGGTGCCGGGCGTGGTGGCGCTCGGCTGGCGAGAGGACGTCCCCGCGCTGATGGCCGCCGCCGACGTCCTGGTCCACAACGCCGGCGGGCTGTCGCTGACCGAGGCGCTGGTCGCGGGGCTGCCCGCGGTGAGCTACCAGGTGATCCCGGGCCACGGCCGGGCCAACGCGGCCACGCTGGCCCGGGCCGGGCTCGCACCGTGGCCGAGGAGCGAGGCCGAGCTCGCCGACGCGCTGGAGCGGCAGGCGGCCCGCGGCCGGGTCCACCTGCCGGAGCTGCCCGAGCACCACCGGGCGGCCCACGTGGTGGCGGTGCTCGCCCGGCAGCGTCAGGGCGCCTGAGCGGGCTCGGGCGGCGCGTCCCGCTCGATCTCGCGCTCCCGGACCAGCCAGAGCGACACCGCCGCGCCGGCGAAGCTGAGCAGCGCGCCGAGCGTCAGCACGGTGTTGAGGCCCGACAGGAACCCTTCGCGCGTCGCCAGCGCGACCGCGCCGCGGGCATCGGCCGGCACGGCGGCCAGGGCGTCGTCCAGGGCGCCGGAGGAGGCCGCCTCGATCAGTTCGCGCGGCCGCGCGCCCTGTGCGGCCGGGGTGCCCGCGGTCAGCTCCCGCACCCGGTCGGCGCCGCGGCCGACGAAGATCGCACCCCACACGGCGATCCCCACCGCGATGCCGACCTGGCGGAAGGTGTCGTTGATGCCGGCCGCCATGCCGCTGCGCTCCTTGGGCACCACGCTCACCGCGACGTCCGCGATCACCGGGTTGACCAGGCCGACCCCCGCCCCCGAGACCAGGAAGCCGCCGAGCAGGGTGGTCCAGGTCGAGTCCAGCTGGATGCCGCTCATCAGCAGCAGTCCGAGCCCGACCGCGGCCAGGCCCACGCAGAGCATCAGCCGGGCCTGCACCCGGGAGAGCAGCGCGCCGGCGATCGGCGCCACCAGGAAGCTGAGCACCGTGCTGGGCAGGTAGCGCACCCCGGCCTGGAACGGCGAGAGGCCGAGGTAGTTCTGCAGGTAGAGGGTCAGGTAGAGGAACAGCGCGAACAGCGAGCCGGAGACCGCGAAGGCGGCCAGCTGCACGCCGGTGAACGCGCCCCGCCGGAACAGCCCGAGCGGCAGCATCGGCTGGGCGACCCGCTGCTCGATCACCACGAACGCGCCGAGCAGCACCGCCGCCGCCACGAACAGCGAGACGATCAGCGCGCTGCCCCAGCCCTCCGCGTTGCCCCGCACCAGGGCGAGGACCAGCAGGAAGAGCGCGCTGCTGAAGGTCGCCACGCCAGGCCAGTCCACCCCGGTGGCGTCCGGGTCGCGGCTCTCGCGCAGCTTCAGGGCGGTGATCACCAGGGCCGCGGCGCCGATCGGCAGGTTCAGGTAGAAGATCGACTCCCAGCCGAGCGAGTCGGTCAGCGCCCCGCCGACCAGCGGGCCGATCGCCACCGCCACGCCGATGGTCGCCCCGTAGATGCCCATCGCGGTGCCGCGCTCGCGCCCGGCCGGGAACTCCTGGGCGACCAGTGCCAGCGACACCGCGAACATCACCGCCCCGCCGACCCCCTGGAGCGCCCGGGAGAGGTTGAGGAAGGTCGGGTTCGGCGCCAGCGCGCACAGCAGCGAGGCGAACGAGAAGATCACCAGGCCGGCCGCGAAGGTCCGCCGGCGCCCCACCCGGTCGGCGATCGACCCGGCGGTCAGCACCAGCGCGGCCAGCGTCAGCGCGTAGGCGTCGAACACCCACTGCAGGTCGGTGAAGCTGGCGCCGAGGTCCCGGCGGATCGACGGCAGCGCCACGTTCACCACGGTGATGTCCAGCAGGAGCATGAAGGTCGCCACCGAGACGGCGATCAGGGTCCACCACTTGCGTTCCACGGGAGCCGTCCCCTCGTCGCACCGGCCGGCCCGGTCCGTCACCGACCGACGCTACGGGGAGACGGACCGTGACCGGCGGACGGACACGGGGGCACGGCCGAAAGCGGGGCCGGACGGCCCCGCCCGGCCCACCCGGGTCGCGGCCCGGTCAGCCCCGCAGCGCGGCCTCCTCCTCCGCGGCGCCCGTCCGGGCCGCGACCCGCGCCAGCAGCTCCCGGGCCGGCAGCAGGTCGGGCTCGGCCGCCAGGGCGCGGCGCAGCAGCACCAGCGCCCCCGGGTCGTCCCCGGCCCGGGCCAGCGCGAGCGCCTCGTTGTAGTCGATCCGGCCGGCGTAGCGCAGCCGCACCAGCGCCGCCAGGTCCTCCCGGCAGGAGGGGCAGCGCAGGCTGTCGCGGTCGGCCGGCACCCCGCACTGCGGGCACGGCACCTCGATCGGCGGCACCCCGGTGGACTCCGCGCTCATCGGGGACCAGCCTCCTCCGGGCGGACCGGGCCGACCGGCTCCGGCAGCGCGTCCTCGCCGAGCTCCCGCTGCGCCTCGGCGTACAGCCGCAGCAGCGCGGTGTTGTGCCGGTTGGCGGCCTCCATGTTGGCCGACTCCACCGCGCCGTCCAGCCCGCGCAGCTCCGCCATGATCCGCTGGGCCAGGGCCGCCGAGACCAGGTTCTGGTTGACGTACACGTTGCACATCGTCAGCATCCGGAAGGTGTGGCCGAGCGAGTCGCACAGCTCGTCCGCGCGGGCCGCGGCGGACACCGCGCCCTCCCAGTCCGCGGCCTCGCGGCGCCGCCGCAGCTCGCCGGAGACCTCGCGCAGCCGGCTCAGGTCGCTCGGGTCGAGGTGCTTCTCGCAGTAGTGCAGGAACAGGCTCAGGTACGCCTCCGTGCCGCGCACCCAGCGCTGCGCCCGGAGCTGGGTCTGGGCCCGCTCCAGCGCCTCGTCCACCGACCGGCCGCCGGTCTGGCCGGCGGCCATGTCGTCCAGGGTGTCCATCAGCCGCCGGGCCTCACGCAGTTCGGCCTCGGTGAGCTCGGCGCCCCAGCGGTCGGTGAAGCTCTCGATCTGCCGCTGCTGGTCCTCGACCTGGACCCGCAGCTCCGGGTCGAGCGTGGTCCGCTCCAGCTTGACGGTCTTCTCCTCGCCGCCCTGCAGCCGCACCGAGACGGTGATGGTGCGGTCGCGGTCGAGGCCGAAGGCCACGTTCACCGGGATCCGGCCGCCCAGGCCCTCGGGCAGCCGCATGGTCAGGTGCCCGACCAGCTCGTTGCGCTGGGCGGTCTCGTGCTCGCCCTCGTAGACCGCCACCTCCAGGCGCTGGCGCCCGCTGCCGGAGACCACGAACTCCCGGCTGATCGGGGCGGTGGTCGGGTAGCTGCTGTTCTTGGGGATGATGACGGCCAGCCGGCCGTCGTTGAGCTCGATCCCCAGGTCCTTCGGGGTGACGTCGAACGGGTTGGTGACCTGCATCAGCTCGCCGCAGGAGGTGCACACCTCGGCGCCGGGCGGGTTGACCGTGCCGCAGGCGGCGCAGCGCAGGCCGAGGTCCTCCGCGGCCGTCGACCGGGGGCCGTCCGCCGTCCCCGACGCCGCGGCCAGCGACTCCCCGCACAGCTCGCAGCTGCTCGCCCCGGGGGCTGCCGGGGTGCCGCAGCGCGGGCAGCCGGCGCTCTGCGCGGCGGGCGCGGTCCGTACCGGGGCGGCCGGCGCGGCGCCGTCCGCCAGGTCCTGTCCGCACTTGGGGCAGGCCGCGGCGGCGGTGTCCACCGGCAGGTGGCAGCCGGGGCAGGACACCCGGGGGCCGCCGAGCAGCGAGGCCGAGCAGTTGGCGCAGGCCGAGGCGGCCAGGTCGCCGGGGGCGCGGCACTCGGGGCACTCCACCTCGGCGACCAGCGCGCCCTGCACCGCGGCGCCGAGCGCCACGCACTGCATCGGGTTGACGCCGCGCCGGATCCGCTTCGGCCCGAACACCTCGCCCAGGCGCCGCGCCACCAGCGGGATCGCGGTGGAGCCGCCGACCAGCAGCACCTCGTCGATGTCCCCGACGGTCAGGTTGGCCTGCATCACGGCCTTGTGGGTGAGTTCGATGGTGCGCTCGATCCCGGCCTCGATCAGCTCCTCGAACCGGGGCCGTTCGAAGACCGACTCCAGCACCAGCTGCCCCGCGCCGAGGCCGGCCAGCACGACGTCCGAGGCCTCCTGGTTGGACAGTTCGATCTTGACGACCTCGGCGGCCGAGGCGATCCGCGGCTTGTCCCGCAGGTCCGGCCGGTAGTCGGCGCCGTACTCCTCGCGGATGTCCTCCAGCAGCGCGGTGGTGATCGCCCGGTCGAAGTCGTCACCGCCGAGCAGGTTGTCCCCCTCGATGCCGAGCACCGAGACCGAACCGGGCACCAGCAGCAGGATGGAGATGTCGAAGGTGCCGCCGCCGAGGTCGTAGACCAGCACGGTGCGGCCCTCGTCCCCGGCCTCGTTGGTCATCCCGTACGCGAGGGCGGCGGCGGTCGGCTCGTTGATCACCCGCAGCACGTGCAGCCCGGCCATCCGGCCGGCCTCCTGGGTGGCCGCCACCTGGCGCTCGCCGAAGTACGCGGGCACGGTGATGACGGCCCGGTGGAACGGCTCGCCGAGGCGCTGTTCGGCGTCCTGCTTGAGCTGGTGCAGGATGATCGCGGAGATCTCGATCGGGGTGTACGAGCGGCCGCCGAACCAGACGTTGACGTCCCCGTCGGTGCCCGCGGTGACCTTGTAGGCCAGCTCGTTCAGGGCCGCCTGCACCTGCGGGTCGCGGAACTTGCGGCCCATGAAGCGCTTGACCGAGCGGATCACGTTCTCGCCGTCGAGGGCGAGCCGGTTGCGCGCGGGCGAGCCGACCAGCAGCTCGCCCTTGCGGCCCCGGCCGACCACGGAGGGCGTGGCCTCCTGGTTCTGCCGGTTGAAGATGATCTCCGGCTCGCCCCGCCGGAGGTGGGCCACCACGGAGTTGGTGGTGCCCAGATCGATTCCGAGAGTGCGGTACATGTCTTCCGATGTCCCCTCTGGTTCCTAACGCTTCCGTCGCCTGCGCCGGCCGCCCGCCGCCGCCCCGCCCTTGCGCGGGCCCGCCGCCCCGGCCCGCCCCGCGCCGGCCGGGCCGTCGCCCACCGGCAGGTCACCCACGGGCACGCTGCCCACCGGCAGGTCACCCACCGGCTCCCTGGCCGCCGGGAGGTCGGCCACCGGCGCCTGCGGTACCTCCGTCGCTACCTCGGCCGGCCGCTGCGCCGGGACCTGCGCCACCGGTTCTGCCGGCTCGCCCGGCGCGGGCGGGGGAGCCGCCACCACCACCTGGGCGCGCCGCAGCACCTCGTCGTTCCAGAAGAAGCCGGTCACCACGGTCTGCACGACCGTCTCCGGCTCCAGCCCGGGCCGCACCTCGCTGCCCACGATCTCGGACAGCGCCGGGTCCGCCGCCAGCCCCTCCAGCCGCATCGGCCGCACCCCGGCCTTGGCCAGTTTGCCCAGCAGCCGGCGGCGGGTGGCCTCGATCCCGCTGCCCCGCCCGAGCAGTACCAGCTCCTGGTCGAGACCGAGCGCCGCCAGCGCGTCGTCCACCTCCACCAGCAGCCCCAGCAGGTCCCGCTGCGCCGCCGTGGCCGCCCGCGCCTCCTCGCCCCGCAGCCGCTGCAACAGCGAGGCCCGGAACAGCAACTGGCTGAACGACTGCGCCAGGTCGACCTCCAGCGCCCGCTGCGGCACCTCCAGCGGCTCGCCCCACTCCTGCTCCAGCACGCTCACTCCGGGATCTCGATCGGCGGCAGCACCGACAGGTCGGCGGCGAACCGCGCGGGGACGGGGGGATCGGTGTCGACACCGGCCGGGGCCGGGTCGGCGAAGTCGGCCAGCAGCTCGTCCCGGCGCAGCACCAGCAGCGCCTCGGGCGGCAGCGCCGGCCGCTCGACGGTGAGCAGCGGCTCGGCGAGTGCCGGCCCGAGCAGCGCGGCCACGCCGTCCACCGGGTCCGGCGGCAGCTGCTGCTGGAGGTCCAGCTCCAGCCGCCGTTCCGGGTTGCGCAGCAGGGCCGCGGCCTCCTGGATCTGCTGGCGGCCGAAGCGGCCCTCCCGCATCGCCGGGCCCACGGCGAGATTGATCTCCCGCATCCCGGCCGAGAGTGGGATGCCCAGGACCTCGTACGGCGACGGTTCGTGCAACGGCATGGCGGCGGTCACAGCTCCTTCGGACGGTCGGGGTGACGGTCGGTCGGCGAATCGGGTCGGGTCGGGTCAGGGTCAACAGGACGCCGGTCAGCGCAGCGCGTCGATCCGCCGCTTGAGCGCCCGCAGTTCGCGGTCGTCCGGGCTGTGCCCGACGGCCTTGGCGATCAGTGCGCGGGCCTGCCGGAACTGCCGCAGGTTCGCGCTCTGCACGGCGTGGGCGCCGCAGACCACCCCCAGCTCGTTGCGGATCTTCGCCTTGTCCTCCGTGCGCTCGGCCAGCCCCAGCGCCTGTTCGAGCAGCGAGGTGGCGTCCGTGAACCGCTTGGCCGCGTAGTCGTCCGCCGCCTCGCTGCGCCACACGCTGACCATCAGCTGCCGCAGGTCGGTGGAGTCGTGGTAGGTCTGGGCGAGCCGCAGCAGCCGGGCCCGCTCGGCGAACGGCCGGTCCTGCAGGTCGTCCAGCATGTGGTTGGCCAGCAGCACCGAGACCCGGCGCGGCGCCTCCTGCCCGGTGTCGCCGGTCCACTCCGGGTCGGCCCGCAGTGCGGCGGCCATCCTGGCGACCGCCGCCGCGCGGTTGTCGGCCAGCGCGGCCGAACGGGCCAGCAGCCGCTGGACGTAGGCGAGCGCGAGCCGCTGGTCCGCGGTGCCCTCCAGCTCGATCAGCTCCTCCCACAGGTCCACCGCGAGCAGCAGGTCCTCGTCGGGGCCGGGGCGGGTGAGCTGGTTGGCCCGGTTGCCGAGCGCGGCCTCCAGGAAGTGCCGGGCGGTCGGGTCCTCGGGGGCCATCGCCAGTGCCTTGCGCAGCAGCACCAGGGCGGCGGCGTAGTCGGTGCTCTCGTTGTTGGTCTTGCGGGCCAGCTGCGCGTACGCGGCGCCCAGGTTGGTGCGCACCTCGGTGTGGTCCGGCGCCAGTTCGAGTGCCCGCTCCAACAGGTCCACCGCACCCTGCTGGTCGTCGTCGCTCTCCTTGAGCAGCGCCCGGGCGGCGCGCAGCCCGGCCTCGGCGGCGAGCGTGGACAGCTCGGCGGTGAGCGGCGCCCCCGGCAGCGCCCGGGCCCGGGCCAGCCGGTCCAGCGCCGCCGGCCAGTCCTGGTGCCGGTGGTGGTCGGCGGCCTCGCTGATCAGGGCCTCCCGCAGCAGGGCGTACCAGGCGTCGTCGCGCTCGCCCTCGGGTATCGCCTCCAGCGCGGCGACGGCGGCGCCGGGCCGGCCCTGGAGCAGCAGGTAGCGGTGCGCCCCGAGGCCGTCGAACAGGCCCAGCGCCTCGGTCAGCGGGTGCGGGCCGAACGGACCGCTCCTGCGGTACGGCAGCACCGCCTGCTCGAACTGCCCTTCCCAGGAGGCGAGGACGGAGCCGGCCGGTGCCGGCCGCAGCAGCCCGCCGAGCGCCGGGCCGAGCACCAGCCGCCGCTCGGGCGCGCCGGGCACGGCGACCCGCAGCTCCTCCTGGGCGAAGGCCTCCGCGCTGCGGGCCTCCATCCCGAGCCGGACGGTCCAGGAGTCCACCTGGTCCGCGTCGCGCCCGCGTTCGCGGTCCAGCTCGCGCAGATCGCCCCGGAGCCGGTCGGTGAGGGCGCCGCGGGCGGCGGCGATCCGCTCCGGTTCCACCGGCCGGCCGGTCACCCGGGCGGCCTCGGTCCACAGGTCGGGCAGGTGCAGGGCGCAGACCAGGCAGCCGACGGCCCACTGCCACAGGCCGTCCGCCTCGGCCGCCCCGGCGGCCAGCGCCCGCCGGTAGCTGAGCAGGCCGAGCGAGTGCAGCACCCTCGGGTGGCCCGGGTCGCGGAGCAGCAGTGCGCGGTAGCCCTCCCAGGCCTCCCGGTCGCGGCCCTCGGCGGCGTGCTGGCGGGCCTCGTGCTCGGCCAGGGTGCCGAGCGCGGGGACGGCCTGCGGGTGGTCCGGCGTCAGTTCCACGGCCCGGCGCAGGTCGACGGCGGCGGCGCCGGCCTGCTGCGCGTCCAGGGCGGCCGCGGCGCGCCGCACCAGGACGGCGCTGCGGTCCCGGTCGGCCCCGGCGGGCAGCAGGTCGAGGGCGGCGTCCAGCCGGCCCGCCTCGGCGTGCAGCAGCGCCAGGTGGCGCCGGGCGGCTCGGCCGGCCGGGCCGTCGCCGAGCGCGTCCGCCCAGGCGGTCAGGGCGGGTTCGGCCCGCTCGGGCAGGCCGAGCCGGCGGGCGCAGTCCAGGACGGCGCTCAGCGCCTGGCCCGCGCAGTGGTCGCAGCGCGGCGAGGCCGCCCCGGCCGGCCGGTACAGGTGGCCGGCGCAGCCCTCGCGCCCGCAGCCGCCGCAGCTCCCGACGGCCGCCTCGGCGCAGTCGGCCGCCGCGCCGCAGCGCGCGCCGTCCGGGGTGCGGGACGGTGCCCCGGGGGCGGCCAGGAAGTGTTCGTGCCACTCCAGCGCCGCTGGCCGGTTCCCGGCCCGCTCGGCGAGCAGCGCGCGCAGCCGGGCCAGGCCCGGATCGCCCTGCGGGTCCGGCTCCAGCGGCGCCAGCAGGGTGACGGTCTGCACCGCCCGGCCGGTCAGCAGGGCCGCGGCGGCCAGGTGGTAGCGGTCCCGCGGGCCGCCGTCCGCGGTCAGCAGGGTCCGCAGTTCCTCGGCCGACCCGCCGGCCAGCGCGAGCGCGGCCCGCAGCCGGCCGTCCCGCGCGGTGTGCCCGGCCGGGTCGGTCGGGGCCGGGAGCCCGGCCAGGGCGAGTGCCTCGGCGGCCTGCGCCCGCGCCTGCGGCTGGTCCCGGCCGCCGAGCAGCAGGTGGGCGGCCTCGCGCAGGGCGGCCTCGCGCAGCGCAGCCCGGTACCCGGGTACGGCCGGGGCGTCGGCGACGGCCCGCTGCCACAGCGCCCGGGCCCCGGCCGGGTCGGTGGCGAGCACGTGCCGGGCCAGCCGGTCGCGCAGCGCCGCCAGCCGTTCCAGCAGGTCCTCCGCGCGCAGCGGCTCCCAGCACTCCAGCGCCCCGGCCGGATCGCCGGTCCGCTCCAGCGCCAGGCCGTGGTGGAAGGCGGCGGTCCCGGCCCAGGGGGAGACGGACGAGGCCTCCTCGCGCAGCAGCGGCTCCGCCTCCGCGGGCTGGCCCGAGGCCACCAGCGCCGCGCCGAACCGGACCCGGGCCGGCCGCCAGTCCGGCGCCAGTGCCAGTCCGGCCCGGTAGTCGGCCGCCGCCTCGGCCGCCCGTCCGGCCCGCTCGTGCAGCAGCGCCAGGCCCAACCGCGCCGGCGCGTACGAGGACCGGGCCGCCAGCGCGGCGGTGAACTGCTCCCAGGCCTGCCCGTCGTCGTCCCGCAGCAGCGCGAGCCGCCCCAGCGCGTACCGCGGACGCGGGTCCGCCGGGGCCGCGTCGACCGCCGCCCGCAGGTCCGCCTCGGCCGCCACCGGGTCCTGCAGGAACTGCCGGGCCAGGCCGCGGAACAGCAGGCACTCCGCGCGCAGCGCCGGGCCCCGGGACCACGGCGAGGGCTCGCCGGGGCCGCGCCGCAGCGCCTCGTCGAAGGCCGCCACCGCCTGCGCCTCCCGGCCCGGCGTGCTGAGCAGCGCCCCCAGCCGGAACCAGAGTTCGGCGCCGCCCGCCGGGGCCGCGGTGGCGAGCAGCGCCTCGGCCTCCGCCCGGCGCCCGGTGTCGCGCAGCAGCGCCGCCCGGGCCAGCAGGGGCCAGTCCCAGCCGGGCAGGCCGGCCAGCGCCGCCGCGGTGGCGGCGTCCCGCTGCCCGGTGGAGCCCTCCCGGCACAGCCGCTGCGCCCAGCCCAGGGCGCGGCCCACCGCCTCCGCCTCGGCGCCGGGCTGCGCGTTGCGGCCCGCGGCCCGCAGGAAGGCGAGCACCGGCGCGAGGTCGCCCTCCGGGGCCCGCATCCGCTCCTCGGCGAGCTGGGCGAGGCTCCAGCGCGGCAGTTCCCGGGCCGGGTCGGCGAGCAGCGGGAAGGCCTCGCGGTAGAGCGGCAGCGCCGCAGGTCCGTCCCCGAGGGCGGCGGTGGCGCCGGCCTGGCCGAGCAGCGCCAGCCCGCGCTGCGGGCGCAGCTCCGCGGGGGCGGTGGCGAGCCGGGCGGCCAGCCCGGCGTACCGGCGCCGGGCCCGCTCCTGCTGCCCGGCGCCGGCCTGCGCCGCCGCCGAGGCCAGCGCCTTGGCCACCGATCCGGGGTCGAGCGCGCGGGCGCGCCGGAGCAGCACGATCCCGCCCGCTCCGAGCAGCGCCACCACCAGCAGCACCAGCACGACCTGCGCCATGCACCGTCCCCCCGACGTTCCGGTCCACCGGACGACACCGTCAACCAGCTTGATGATCAAGTATCTTGACGTGCCATCATGCCCGTCCCCGCAGGAGCAGGATAGGCCTTACGGCCGCCCCGGGTCGGAAAAGAGCACTATCCTGGGGCTGCCGAGGGCGGGGGCCGAGCAGGGCCGGCGGGGCGTCTCAGACGGGGGTGGAGTGGCCGAGTCGCGTTGGGTGCCAGGGCTCCGGTTCGGACCGGAGTTCGACCCTGAGCAGTACGAACTGCTGGAGTTCCACCACCGGGGCGGCGAGGCCGAGGTGTGGCGGGCGGTGCGCACCGGCCACAGCGGGCTCAAGGAGCTGGTCGCCGCCAAGATCATGCTGGAACGCGACCCCTCCGAGGTCCGCCGCTGGCTCGGCCGCTGGGACGACGTCTCGCACAACGCCCACCGGCTCGGCGTCACCGACCTGGTGGTGCCCAGTTTCCTGCTCGGCCCGTCCCCGCACCGGCCCGGCAGCCCCCCGGGCGGAGCGCTGCTCGGCTACCAGATCTCGCCCTGGGTGGAGGGCATCCCGCTGCACCGCTGGGCGGCCGCCAACCGCGCCGGGCTGCCGGCCGCCGCCGAGGTGCTGGTCCGGCTCTGCCGGATCGTGGACGAGCTGCACCGCAAGCGCTGGGTGCACCGGGACATCTCCCCGGCCAACGTCCTGGTTGACGCCGAGGGCAACGTCAAGCTGATCGACCTGACCTTCCTCGCCCCGCTGGACCACACCCTGACGGTCGCCGTGTTCACCCCCGGCCACGTGCCGCCCGAGGCCGAGCAGGTCGGCGGCTTCCCGGCCGCCGCCAAGGACCTGTTCGCCGTCGGCACCCTGGCCCGCGCCCTGCTGCTGCCCGACCACGCCCGGCTGGACCACCGGCTGGCCGCCGAGCAGGCCCGGCGCGACCTGGTCGAGGCCGGCTTCGGCGAGGAGCTGGCCCGGTGGGCCTGCGAACCGCTGCACCACGACCCCGACCGCCGGCCCGCCCCGCTCGGCCCCTGGGCGGCCCGCGGCCGCGACCTGCTGCGCGCCCACCGGCCGCTGCCGCGCACCGCCTGCCTCGCGGTGCTGCCGGATCCGGCCGCCCGCCCGCTGGTGCTCGCGGGCGGCGCCGCCGGCGTCCTGCCGGCCGGCCCCGGGCACACCTCCCAGGAGCTGCCGCCCGGCCAGGCCCCGGGCGGCATAAGGGAGTTGGTGGTCGGACGGGCCGGCCGGGGGACCGAGCTCGCGGTGTTCGCCGAGGACCGCTCCGGCGCGCTCTGGGTCGGCAACGCCTCCGGCTGGTGGGAGGCGGCCCGCGGCATCGGCGGCCTCGCCGGCGGCGTCAACGGCTCCGGCGAGCTGGTGGTCTGGACGGCCAGGTCCGGCGCCCTGCACTCGTTCCGCTGGGCCCCGGGCCTCACCCTGACCGGCCAGGAACTGCCCCGCTGCCCCGCCGACCGGGTGCTGGCCGCGGTCGAGGAACGCGCGGGGATCTGGTCGGTGCTGGTCGAGCACCACGGCCGGGTGCTGTGCTGGCGGGTGGGGACGGAGACCAGCTGCGAGCGGCTGGGCCCGTCCGGCCCGGTCCGCGGCGCCGCCCTGGCCCGGACCTCGGCCGGCCCGCAGGCCGCCGTGGTGCGCGCCGACGGCTCGGTCCGGCTGTGGCCGCTCGGCGCCGGACCGGAGCCCTCGCCGACCGAGATCGGCGAGGCCGAACCCGCCCTGGGCGTCGCGATGGCCGGCCACCGCGGCGGCCCGACCATCGCCCTGGCGGGCACCGGCGGCGTACGGCTGCGGCTGCCCGCGGCGGGCGGCGCCCGGCGGCCCCGCTGGTGGCGGCCGACGCTGCGGCCGGCCACCCGGGTCGCGCTGGCGGTCGGCGAGGACTGGCGGCTGTGCCTGGCGGCCGTGGTCGAGGACGAACTGCACTGCTGGCAGGAGGACGCCGCCTACCGCTGGCAGCCGGTCGGCCTGGACCAGCAGGGCTGAGGCCCGTCCGGTCCGGCGCCGCCCCGCGGTCCGGCGCCGCTCAGCGTGCCGTTGAGCGCTCCGGCCCCGCTCAGCGCGTCCGCGTCGCCGCCCGGTGCGCCTCGGCGAGCACCAGGTAGCCCTCGGCGTTGGCCTTCACCCGGCCGCGCTCCTCCTCGGTGAGCTCGCGGCGGACCTTCGCCGGCACGCCGGCCACCAGCGAGCCCGGCGGCACCTGCATGCCCTGCGGCACCACGGCCCCGGCCGCGATCAGCGAACCCGCCCCGATCCTGGCCCCGTTGAGCACGGTCGCGCCCATCCCGACCAGCACGTCGTCCTCCACCACGCACCCGTGCAGCACCGCGTTGTGCCCGACCGTGATCCGCGCACCGAGCACCGCGGGGAACGAACTGTCGCTGTGCACCGTGCAGTTGTCCTGCACGTTGGTGTCCGGCCCGATGCTGATCAGCTCGACGTCCCCGCGCAGCACCGCGCCGTACCAGACGCTCGCGCCGGCCGCGAGCCGTACCTCCCCGGCCAGCACGGCGTTCGGCGCCACGAAGGCACCGGGGTCCACCTCGGGCGTCCGCCCGGCAACGGTGACGATCAGCGGCTCGGCCATCGCAGTCTCCCTCCGGTCCCGGTCCCACGACCGGTTCCGGCCCGCAGGCTACCCGCCGCCGCTCGACCCCGGGTGGCGTCCCCGCACCCGCGACCCCGGACCGACCGCGATCCCGCGTACCGACCTGGTCCGGGCGGGCCCGCGTGCGGCCTCAGGGCGCCTTGAAGTGGGTCGGGAACCCGAACGCCATCCAGGGCCTGCGCCCCCACGCCAGGATGCCGCCGCGCGCCACCGCCCGCCACGGCGTGCACCGCCCGAGCGCGATCAGGAAGAAGGTGACGTGCTCCGCGACGATCGTGCAGTCGGCCCGCTCCGGCGGTTGCGGCAGGACGGTCGCCGCCCCGTCCTCGATCACCACCCCGAACCGGCGCCCGCCGCGCAGCCCCAGCGCGTAGCGGCCCCGCCGGCCCGCCGCCGCGCCCGGGTCCACCACCCGCCCCATCGCGGTCAGCAGGAACGGGAGCGACAGCTCCACCCGCTCCCGGTCGATCATGTGCGGCCGACCCACCGCCCGCGCCAGGTCGTACCCGTGCCCCAGCATGTGGGTGAGCAGGTACGAGGCCAGCGTGCCCAGGTCCATCGGCCCGAGCGGGGTCAGCACCGGCTCCTCGGCCGCGCGGCCTGCGGCGGCGGCCACGAAGGCGGCGGTGTGCCGCACGATCTCGTCCGCCAGCACCACCGGATCGCGCTCGGGGTAGGCCTCCAGCGATTCGGCGTTGGCTGCCGCGAGGCTGCCCGGGGTGCCGTCGCCATACGGGCGCTCCAGCCCGGCGGCGAGCTCCGCCATCAGCCGGTTGGCCAGCGCGAGATGGGCCGCCGCCTCGCCCACCGACCAGGTGGCGCCGGGGATCCGCGCGGCGGCGTCCGGCCGCGCCCGCAGCAGTGCGGCGATGTCCTCGGCGGTGGCCAGCAGGGCCTCGGTCAGGCGGTCGCTCGCGGCGGTGGCGGCGGTGGCGGCGGTCGGGTCGGTCATGGAGCGGAAGCCTGGACCACCGCGGCCCGGCTGTCCAGACCCCGCGGCCCGGCCGTCCGTACCTGCTGGCCCGGCCGTCCGTACCTGGTGGCCCCGCACCCCGCCGCCCGGCCCCGCACCCCGTCCCACCAGCACCGCTCTCCCCGCCCCGGTGCCTCGTGACGTGGCCACGGCCGCTATAGTCTGGCCAGCCTCTCTCTCCTGGCGCAGCTCAGCGGCGGCACGGCCGCGCCGGCGGGGGCGGGACACGTCACGTCGGAACGGGGCCGGTGCGGCGTGCGGTCGGCGTGACCCGCCGCCGTCCCAGCAACCCCCGGCACCGAGCGATCACCATCCGGGAGTACCACCATGACTGCCTCCACCAGCCGCCGCTGCGCCGCCGTCGCCACCGCGACCACCGGGATCCTGCTGCTGGGCGCCTGCGGCAGCGGCGCCCAGGGCGGCAAGTCCTCGCTGCACGACCAGCTGCCCGAGTCGATCCGCAAGTCCGGCGTGATCCTGGTCGGCGCCTCGTACACGGCCGCCCCGATGATCTTCCGCAACCCGCAGAGCAAGCCGGACGGCCTCGACCCCGACCTGGCCGCGGCGCTCGGCAAGGTGCTCGGCGTGGAGTTCCGCTTCCAGGACGTCGGCCCGTTCGCGAACGTGCTGCCCGGACTGCTCGACCAGAAGTACGACGTGGCGATGTCCGGCATCACCGACACCCGTGAGCGGCAGCAGGGCCTGGACAAGGACAACAAGCAGATCAACGAGGGCGTCGACTTCGTCGACTACTTCATGGCCGGTGTCGGGCTGATGGTCGGCAAGGGCAACCCGGCCAAGGTCGCCAACCTCGACGACCTGTGCGGCCGCTCGGTGGCGGTCAAGAAGGGCACCATCCACGAGGACCTGGCCACCCGCCAGCAGAAGGCCTGCGAGCACCAGGGCAAGCCGCTCAAGGTGGCTCCGGTGGACGCCGACGCAGACGCCCTCACCAGCCTCAAGGCCAAGCGGGTGGACGTCTACATCACGGACTACCCGAAGGCGCTCTACAACGCCCAGACCCTCGACAACGGCCAGACCTACGAGGTCGCCGGCCCCCAGCTCCAGCCGCGGCCGTACGGCATCGCGGTCCGCAAGGCGGACGACAAGCTGCGGGACGTGCTGACCAAGGCGGTCAACTCGCTGGTCCAGGACAGCACCTACGACGGCATCCTGGCGCAGCGCCAGCTGACCGCCGGGGCCGTCCAGAACTCCGTGGTCAACGGAGGCAGCTGAACGGCCCCGGCGGCGCCCGCCCGGTCCGGCGGCGCGGCGGTCACATCTCCCGGAGCTGGGTGAGCCGGATGTTGTTGCCGGACGGGTCGCGGAACCCGCAGTCGCGCCCGTACGGCTGGTCGGTCGGCTTCTCGTTGAACTCGACGCCGCGGCCGGAGAGTTCGGCGTAGGCGGCGTCGCAGTCCTCGGTGGTCAGGAAGACGGTGCCGGCCGCCCCCTTGGCGGTCAGCTCCCGGACCTGGGCCTGGGTGTCGGCGTCCAGCACCGGCGGGCCGGGGATCGCCATCAGCACGATGGCCACGTCCTCCTGCCCGGCCGGACCGACCGTCAGCCAGCGGAAGCCGCCCATCTCGGGCAGGGTGACGTCGGAGCGGACCTCCATGCCGACCTTGCGGGTGTAGAAGGCGAGCGCCTCCTCCTGGTCGTGGACCCAGAGCTGTGCGGTGGCGATCTTGAGCATCGGACTCTCCCGGTGTGCGCGTTCGTTCGGCGACACCGTCACGCTATGGCGGGCCGCCGGCGCCGTCTTCTCGAAACGTGCGGTGTTGCGGCCGCCCGTAGGCGCGCTGCACGCACCCGGGCACGATCGCGTGCGCGGCGGCGGGCGGGAACGCCGCCCGGTACGCCGCCGGGGTCAGCCCGTGCATCCGGGTGAAGCTGGTGGTGAACGAGCCCAGCGAGTTGAGCCCCACGTCGAAGCAGACGGTGGCGATCGGCCGGTCGGTGGTCCGCAGCAGCGCCGCCGCCCGCTCCAGCCGCCTGGTCAACAGGTACACGTGCGGCGGCTCACCGAACGCGCGCCGGAACTCCCGGCTGAAGTGCGCCCGCGACAGCCCCGCCGCGGCGGCCAGCTCGCCCACGGTCAGTGGCTCCGCGTACCGCGCGTCCACCAGGTCCTTGGCCCGCAGCAGATGGCGGGCGGGGGGATGCGACACCACGCCCCCAACGTACCGTCCCGGAAGCCGCCCACGGCCGCCGATCAGCGGGTCCGCAGCTGGTCGCCGGGCAGCGGAAGCCGGGGTGGCAGGTACCCGTCGCCGTCCTTCGGGTCGCCGGCGTGCGGACCGGGCCTGAGCTGGTCCGGCAGCACCAGCACCCGGGCGGTGCGGGCCAGGTCCGGCCCGGTGGCCGGGCCGAGCCAGGTGTCGGCGTCGCCGGTCGCGGTGCCGGTGTCCGCCCGCTGCACGGCGATGGTGGTGCAGAGCAGCACGGTGTCCGCGGCGTCCACCGCGCACACCCCGAGTTCCACCGAGACCGGCGGGAGCATCCCCGTCTGCGTGGCGCGGTACGAGACGTGCACCGTGTCGCCGCGGTCGGGGGCCTGGGGGTGCGGCCCGACCTCCCAGGCGGTGATCCCGACGGTCAGCGGGTAGGTCCGTGCGCCCCGCACCACCGTCACCTCGGCGGCAGCCGCCCCCGGCGGCCCCGCGACGCGCTCGCCCACCCCCGAACACCCCGTCACCGCGAACCCCGCCGCCGCGACCCCCGCGACAAACCGAACCGCCGTACCCACCGGCCCCACCCCTCTCACCCGCCGCCCCCGGCGGACCCCCTCCCGCCAGGACGCCGCCCCCACCGCCCCGGTTCCAGCCCCCGACCGGCCCGGCGGCCGCAGCCCGCAACGCAAAGCGCGGGCCAGGATGTCTCCTGACCCGCACTCTTTGCTGCTGTTTCCTGCGGCTTCGGGGCGCTGTCGGTCATGCGTCGGTCGCGTGACCAACCTTCCTCATGACGGAAGAGTCGAGTACCGCTCAATGCTTGCTGGGGGACGGGCGCGACGCGCGGGACGGCGGTCCGCTGGTCGTTGGGGCTCATCTCAGTACGTTGGGCTGGGCCCCGCTCCCGGAGAGGAACACGGCATGTCATTGGCTGAGTCCTGGGACAGGTACGCGATCGGGAGTACGCCCCGTAGGGCCGAGAACGCCAACGGAGACACGACCTGGCTGAACTGGACCCAGTACGCCGATCACGGGCCGAACGAGAGTCTTCTCGGTCCTGTGGCCGGGCGCCGGGTGTTGGAACTCGGGTCGGGGAGCGGGAGCAATGTGGCGCACCTCGTGACTCGCGGCGCGGCCGGTCTCGGGGTGGATATTGCCCCCGCCCGCGAGGCTGCGGCACGGGAGCGCTGGGGTGATCTGCCCGGACTTGAGTTCCGCACCGCGGAGGCGACGGCGTTCCTGAGCGGGACGGACCAGACGTTCGATGTCGTGCTCTCGATCTTCGGCGCTGTCTGGTTCGTCGATCCGGAGACTCTGCTGCCACTGATCCGGTCCCGCATGACAGCGGGCGGCATTCTGGCGTTCTCGCATCTCCCTGCCGGAAGCCAGGGTCCGCGACCGGGCAGGGCAGGGATGCGGTACGACCACAGCCCGAGCGCCTGGGAACGACTCCTCGCCGGCCACGGATTCACCGGTGCGTCCGCATCCGTCATCGACCCGCCGGAAGGCAGGACCGTAGGCACGATGCTCGTGCGTGCGGTAGCCGTCTGACCCTGTCCGCTCGGGCATGACGATGCCCACGACGCGTACGCCAGGGGCTTGCCGGAAGGGCTGTGCGCCCGCCTCGGGCGCCACGGCCGGAGAAACAGAAAGACCCCAGATCAACTGGGGTCTCTGCTGGTGTCCGAGGGGGGACTTGAACCCCCACGCCCGATAAAGGGCACTAGCACCTCAAGCTAGCGCGTCTGCCATTCCGCCACCCGGACCGGGTGTGTTGCCTCGGGTTTCACTTTCGTTCGCCCCGCGGCGACAGAGAGAACACTACCAGGCCCGCGGACCGCTCCTCACCTGCATATCTGCCGCTCGCCGGGGTGCCTCGACCGGGTTCCGGACCGTGCCGTGACGGATCCTCCCAAAACGGACGGAGCTCCCGCCGTGCGCGGGCGGCGCCGCCCGCGCACTGACGGGTCCCGGGGCCTGATCGATCGCGCCGTGACGTTTCCGCGATCTGTGGCAGGAACGGATCCATCCGGGCCGGATCCGGTCGTGAACTGTCGTAACTGTTCAGCCACTGCCTAGTTCCAGTCCGCACTGCAGCCGCTGACAGCTGGTCTCCTAGCCTCTGTGGACCAAGGGAGCCTTGAGCGGAACGCCCGATTCCCGAGAGGTCGCCGGTGGCATTGGCTGCAGTCGGCGGCGGAGCCTCCCGTCACCGTGCGAAGGGCGGCTTGACCGTGGAACAGACCAGCGAGGCCACCGGCCCGGCGATCAGATCGTCCGACGGCGAGGAGCCGCTCCCACCCGGCCCGCCGCGGCCCCCGCGGCCGGCCGGACTGCCCCGGCCCGGGGTGTGGCGCTTCCCGGCGGAATCCAGCGAGGCGTCGGTGCCGCGCACCCGGCACGCCGTCCGGGACCGGCTGCTCGCCGAAGGCATGACGGGGGAGCGCTACCAGGAGCTGATCGACGATCTCCTGCTGATCGTCTCGGAGCTGGTCGGCAACGCGGTCACCCACGCCGCCGCGCTCTCCCCGCAGGTCACCACCGAGCTGCGGATCGACGAGGCCCGGGTGCGGATCGCGGTCGAGGACGGCCATCCCTACCGGCCGAAGGCGCAGCAGAGCGATCTCGGCCGGCTCGGCGGCCGCGGCCTGCTGCTGGTGAAGAGCGTCACCCTGCAGGCCGGCGGGGTGTGCGACGTGGAGCGGACCGCCGAGGGCGGCAAGGTGATCTGGGCGGCCCTGCCGCTGCCCGCCCCCGGTGGTCCGGGGGAGCGCCCCGGGTCGCGGGGCGCGGACGCGGCCGCGCCCCCGCTGGTCCTCGACCTGATCGAGCCGGACGGCGGTGGCTGGCCGGCCTGAGCCGGCGAGAGCCGGCGAGCTCGAAGCCGTCCCCGCAGCCGGTGCGCCCGGGCCCGCGGTGCGGGCCCGGGCCGGGGCGGCCGGCTACCAGTCGCGGCCGGCGATCTCCTGGATCCCGGGCAGGGCGGCCTCGAACACGGTCTGGAACCAGACCGAGAACGGCCGCTCGGCCTGCAGGTCCTTCAGCTCCTGGGCGGTGACGAAGCGGGTCGAGTCGACCTCGTCCGGGTCCGGCGCCAGGTCGGCGGTGACCAGCCCGACGAACAGGTGGTTCCACTCCCGCTCGATCAGGCCGGAGGCCTCGTCGGGGAGGTCGTAACGGACCGTGCCCGCCTCGCAGAGCAGCGCGGGGGCCGCGCCGAGCTCCTCCGCGGTCCGCCGGGCGGCGGCCACGAACGGCGGCTCGCCGGGGTACGGGTGACCGCAGCAGGTGTTCGACCAGACCCCGGGGGAGTGGTACTTGCCGAGCGCCCGGCGCTGCAGCAGCAGCCGGCCCTGCTGGTCGAAGAGAAAGACGGAGAAGGCCCGGTGCAGCCGGCCCGGCTGCTGGTGCGCCCAGAGCTTCTCGGCGGTGCCGATGGTGACGCCTTCGTCGTCCACGAGTTCCAGCAGGATCTCCGCCGCGGGGTCGGCGGCCGGGCCCGGGGCGGTGAGCCCCGTCGAGAGGTCCGGCCGGCTGGTCGATGAGCTCGTGGGCATGAGGCCCCTTTCACACGGGGACCGGCGCCGCCACCCGGGCGTGCGGGCCCGGGTCCGTCCACCCGGTCCGGTGGTCGGCTGCGCCGCGCCGGTGCCCCGGGAACGCCGGGGTGCACCAGGTGGCGTCGGGGCCCCAGTCTGCCGTATGGCTCAGTGCCCGTGCTGGTCCGACGCACATGTGGACCCTTACCGGGCCGTACCGATATGGATGAATGGTGAAACTGTTCGAGTACTGGTCGAATGTGTCGACCATTCGTTCACCCGTTGGCAAACCAGGTCGATTCGCGGGGGCGGAAACTGCGCCGTAACGGCACCGCCGGGCGCTTGTGGTGGGGTCACCGGTCCGGAATGATGATCACTCCCGGCGGACGCCCGCGTTCCGCTTGCCGGCGGGTCGACCACCACCGACCGCCGTCCGGACCGGCGTCCCGGCCGCGTTCGGGCTGGTCCCCGTGGTCGCCTACCATCACTACGACACGGTGCACCGCCTTCCGGGCGGCACCGGGGCATCGTCCGGGGGCTTCCGGGGCCGGTGCGGGGTGCCGGCGGTCAGGGGGGCCGGGTCGGCCGCCCCGCGGCACGGGCGGCACCCGCAGCGCCCCGCAGCACACGACGACACAGGGAGACACCGCATGATCGGCCTCGTCCTGGCAGCCGGCGCGGGCCGCCGGCTCCGCCCGTACACCGACACCCTGCCCAAGGCGCTGGTGCCGGTCGACGGCGAGCGGACCGTGCTGGACCTCACGCTCGGCAACTTCGCCGAGGTCGGGCTGCGCGAGGCCGCGATCGTGGTCGGCTACCGCAAGGAGGCGGTGTACGACCGCAAGGACGCCCTGGAGCAGAAGTACGGCGTCAAGCTCACCCTGGTCGAGAACGACAAGGCCGAGGAGTGGAACAACGCCTACTCGCTCTGGTGCGCCCGCGACCTCTTCGCCGAGGGCCTGCTGCTGGCCAACGGCGACACCGTGCACCCCGCGTCGGTACAGCGCACCATGCTCGACGGCAACGACCGCCGGATCAAGGAGGGCACGGCGCCGGGCATCCTGCTCGCCCTGGACACCGTGAAGAAGCTCGCCGACGAGGAGATGAAGGTCGTCGTCGACCCGGCCGCGGGCATGCGCCGGATCACCAAGCTGATGGACCCGGCCGAGGCCACCGGCGAGTACATCGGCGTCACCGTGATCAACCCGTCCGCCGCGGCGGACCTGGCGAGCGCCCTGCAGGCCACCTTCGAGCGCGACCCGCAGCTGTACTACGAGGACGGCTACCAGGAGATGGTCGACCGCGGCCTGCGGATCGACGTCCAGCCGATCGGCGAGGTCTCCTGGGTCGAGGTCGACAACCACGAGGACCTCTCCAAGGCGCGGGAGATCGCGTGCCGGTACTGACCCGCCTGGTCCCGTCGCCGGTCTTCGTCGAGATCCGCCCGGCGGCCCTGGACGCGCTCGGCGGGATCCTCGCCGACCAGCGGCTGTCCGCCTCCGGCCGGATAGCGGTGGCGATCAGCAACGGCTCCGGCGCGGTGCTCCGGGAGCGGCTCGAACCGCTGCTGCCCGGCGCGGACTGGTTCCACGTGCCGGACGGCACCCTGGACAGCGCGGTGCGGCTGGCGGACGAGATGCGGGCCGGGCACTACGACGCCGTCGTCGGCCTCGGCGGCGGCAAGATCATCGACGTGGCCAAGTACGCCGCCGCGCGGGTCGGCCTGCCGCTGGTCGCGGTGGCCACCAACCTCGCGCACGACGGCATCTGCTCGCCGGTCTCCACCCTCGACAACGACGCCGGCCGCGGCTCCTACGGGGTGCCCGGCCCGATCGGCATCGTGGTCGACCTGGACGTGATCCAGCAGGCCCCGGCCCGCTTCGTGGCGGCCGGGATCGGCGACGTCATCTCCAACATCTCCGCCTGCGCGGACTGGGAGCTGTCCCACGCCGTCACCGGCGAACCGCTGGACGGGCTGGCGGTCGCGATGGCCCGCGCGGCCGGCGAGAACCTGCTCCGCCACCCGGGCGCCCTCAAGGACCAGGACCTCCTGACGGCGCTCGCCGAAGCCCTGGTACTGTCCGGCATCGCGATGAACATCGCTGGCAGCACCAGGCCGTCCTCGGGTGCCTGCCACGAGATCTCGCACGCCCTGGACGTGCTGTATCCCAAGCGGTCCGCCCAGCACGGCGAGCAGGTGGGCCTCGGTGCGGCCTTCGCCTGCCACCTGCGGGGCGAGCGCGAGCTGACCGGCCTGGTCGTGGACCGCCTGCGGAGCCACGGACTGCCGGTGACCGCGGACGAGATCGGCTTCTCCGGAGCTGAGTTCACCGAGGCGGTGCACTACGCTCCGAACACCCGTCCGGGCCGCTTCACCATCCTCGAGCACCTCGACCTCTCCCCATCAGACATCAGGGACGCGTACGCCGACTATGTCCAAGCCGTCAACAGCTGACCGCACCGCCGACACCTCCGGCGAGCGCCCCGCGGTCGACCTCACGGTCCGCCCCTCGATCGAGGAGCTGCGCGCCGTCATCCACCCCGAGGGCATGCTCCAGCGCCGCAGCGCGGAGCACTGGGCGGGCCGCCTCTACATGCGGAAGATCTCGCTGCGGATCACCCGGGTGCTCTCCACCATGACGGTGATCACGCCCAACGGGCTGACCTACCTGATGATGCTCACCGGCATCCTGGCCGGCGCCGCGCTGCTGGTGCCCGGCCTCGCCGGCGCGGTCCTCGGCGCCCTGCTCATCCAGGTCTACCTGCTGCTCGACTGCGTCGACGGCGAGGTGGCCCGCTGGCGCCGGCAGACCTCGCTGACCGGCGTCTACCTGGACCGGGTCGGCCACTACATGTCCGAGGCCGCGCTGCTCACCGGCCTCGGCCTGCGCGCCGCCGACCTCTTCCACCAGGAGGGCGCGGCCGCCAGCTGGGAGTGGGCCTTCCTGGGCACCCTCGCCGCCCTCGGCGCGATCCTGATCAAGTCGGAGACCGACCTGGTCGACGTGGCCCGGGCCCGCAGCGGGCTGACCGCGGTCGAGGACAGCGCCGCGGTGCCGCGCTCCACCACGGTGGCCAAGGCCCGCCGGGCCGCCTCGCTGCTGAAGTTCCACCGCCTGGTCGGCGCGGTCGAGGCCTCGCTGTTCATCCTGGCGGCCGGGATCGCGGACGCCGTGCACAGCGACCTGTTCTTCACCCGGCTCGCGGTCGTGGTACTGGCCGCCATCGCCATGCTGCAGACCGTCCTGCACCTGCTCAGCATCGTCCTGTCCAGCAGGCTGCGATGAGTGCCGAGGACTTCCGCCTCGGCGCGGTGATCATCACCATGGGCAACCGGCCGGCCGAGCTGACCGCGCTGATCGACTCGGTCCGGGCCCAGCAGGGCGCGCCGGTCGAGCTGGCGGTGGTCGGCAACGGCGCCCCGCTGCCGCCGCTGCCCGAGGGCGTGCGCAGCGTCGAGCTGCCCGAGAACCTGGGCATCCCCGGCGGCCGCAACGTCGGCATCGAACTGTTCGGCCGGGACGGCAAGGACGTCGACGCCGTGCTGTTCCTGGACGACGACGGCTCGCTGCCCAACGAGGACTCGGCCCACCTGCTGCGCGAGGCGTTCGCCGCCGACCCGCGCCTGGGCATCGTCTCGTTCCGGATCGCCGACCCGGACACCGGCGTCACCCAGCGCCGGCACGTCCCCCGGCTGCGCGCCAGCGACCCGCTGCACTCCTCCCCGGTGACCACCTTCCTGGGCGGTGCCAGCGCGGTGCGCAGCGAGGTGTTCAGCTCGGCCGGCCAGCTGCCCGCGGAGTTCTTCTACGCGCACGAGGAGACCGACCTGGCCTGGCGCGCGCTGGACGCCGGCTGGTCGATCGACTACCGCGCCGACGTGGTGCTGCACCACCCGACCACCTCGCCCGGCCGGCACGCCACCTACCTGCACAACGTGGCCCGCAACCGGGTCTGGCTGGCCCGGCGGAACCTTCCGGCCCTGCTGGTGCCTCTCTACCTGGGAACCTGGTTCCTGCTCACGCTGGCCCGCCGTCCGTCCGGTGACGCGATCAAGGCCTGGGTGGGCGGGTTCCGGGCCGGATGGCGCGAACCCTGCGGCCCGCGCCGTCCGATGCGATGGCGTACTGTATGGCGACTGACCAGGTTGGGCAGACCGCCAATCATCTGATCGCAGTGGGCGGCAGCCCCTCTGCCGTCCGGCTTGTCCCCCCGTGATCCCCCCGGATCCGGCCCCGGCCCACCTCTCAGCCAACCCAGGCGTGGGCCGGACCATCGATCCCGCTAAAGGACGAATGTGTCGACAGTGAGTGATTCCGTCAGCCTCTCAGCCCCGAGGGGGGCGGACGCGGGCCTGACCCCCAAGCAGCTGGCGGACAAGTACGGCTTGACGGTCAGCGGTCGCCGCCCCGGCCTCTTCGCCTACTCCAGGCAGCTGTGGAACCGGCGCCACTTCATCATGGCCTTCGCCACGGCCCGGCTGGTCGCGCAGTACACGACCGCCAAGCTGGGGCAGGTCTGGCAGGTGGCCACGCCCCTGCTGAACTGCCTGGTGTTCTACATCGTCTTCGGCGTCATCCTCGAGAACCGGGGCATCCCGCACTACATCGCCTGGCTCTGCATCGGCGTGTTCGTGTTCCAGTTCACCCAGAGCGCCGTGCAGGCGGGCACCCGGGCGATCTCGGACAACCTCGGGCTGATCCGCGCGCTGCACTTCCCCCGGGCCTCGATGCCGATCGCCTTCACCGTGATCCAGCTCCAGCAGCTGCTGATCTCGATGGTGGTCCTGGTCGGCATCGTGCTGGCCAGCGGCATCCCGCCGACCGGCACCTGGCTGCTGGTGATCCCGGCGCTGATCCTGCAGAGCCTGTTCAACACCGGCCTGGCGCTGATGATGGCCCGGATCGGCGCCAAGACCAGCGACATCTCGCAGCTGATCCCGTTCGTGATGCGCGCCTGGCTGTACATGTCCGGCGTGATGTACAGCATCCAGGACCGGATCAACAACTGGCCGCACTACATCCAGGTGATCATGACGGTCAACCCGGCCTCGGTCTACATGGACCTCGTCCGGTTCGCCATGGTCCCGGAGATCTACGCCAAGTCGACCCCGAACCACCAGAACCTGCCGCACCACCAGTGGGAGCTGGGCATCGCCTGGGCCGTGGTGGCCTTCGTCGTGGGCTACGTCTTCTTCTGGAAGGCCGAGGAGGAGTACGGCCGTGGCTGACACCGCAATCACCAAGAGCCTGGAGAAGAGCGCCGTGCGCGACGCCCAGAACGACGGCGCCCGGGTCCCGACCGTGGTCGTCGACGACGTGCACATCGTCTACCGGGTGCACGGCGCCGGCGCCGGCAAGGGCAGTGCCACCTCGGCGCTGAGCCGGATCATCAGCAAGAAGCGCTCGCCCTCGATCCGCGAGGTGCACGCGGTGCGCGGGATCAGCTTCACCGCGTACAAGGGCGAGGCGGTCGGCCTGATCGGCTCGAACGGCTCCGGCAAGTCGACCATGCTGGCGGCCATCGCCGGCCTGCTGCCGACCGAGCGCGGCGGCATCTACACCAACGGCCAGCCCTCGCTGCTGGGCGTCAACGCCGCCCTGATGAACGACCTCACCGGCGAGCGCAACGTGGTGCTGGGCTGCCTGGCGATGGGCATGACCAAGGAGGAGGTGCGCAGCCGGTACCAGGACATCGTCGACTTCTCGGGGATCAACGAGAAGGGCGACTTCATCTCGCTGCCGATGCGCACGTACTCCTCCGGCATGGGCGCCCGGCTGCGGTTCTCCATCGCCGCGGCCAAGACCCATGACGTGCTGCTGATCGACGAGGCGCTGGCCACCGGCGACCAGGCCTTCCAGCAGCGCAGCAAGGAGCGGATCAACGAGCTGCGCAAGGCGGCCGGTACGGTCTTCCTGGTCAGCCACGACAACAACTCGATCCGCGAGGTCTGCGAGCGGACCATCTGGATCGAGCACGGCGAGCTGGTCATGGACGGTCTCACCGAGGACGTGGTCTCCGCCTACGAGCGGGGCGAGCGTCCCTGACCGTCCGCAGGTGACGCGGCGGGGGCCGGTACCGGGAGCAAGCCCGGCACCGGCCCCTCCGTCGTGTACGGGCGGTCTTCCCCGCGGGGTCGGGGGCTGCGAGGCTGGGGCCGAACCGGGGACCTCCCCCGACTCGGCCCCGTGAGGCGTGTCCGAGGCGGGCCGAAGGGGCCCGCCGGTGTAGAACGGGGGAGTGACGGCAGTGGCGGCTTCAGCTAAATCAGATAACCCGACTGATGGCGGGGCGGAGGACGGCACCCTCGGCAAGGCCGACCTGGAGAACTTCCCGGTCGCCCCGGGCTTCCTCCCGGCCGCCTGGCGCACCGACCTGATGGCGGTCTACGGCTTCGCCCGGCTGGTCGACGACGCCGGCGACGGCGACCTCGCCGATCCGGCCGCGGCGGCCCGCCTGCTGGGCGTGGAGAGCGCTCCCTCGGACCCGGGCTTCCGGCCGGCCCTGCTGGACGGCCTGGAGCGCGACCTCGACCGGGTCTTCGAGAGTGCCCTGCGCCCGGCCGGCGCCGACCGCCCGCACCACCCCCTGCTGCGCGCCCTGGTGCCGGTGGTCGACCGGCACGGGCTGACCCCCGAGCCGTTCCGCCGGCTGATCGAGGCCAACCGGGTCGACCAGGAGACCACCCGCTACCCGACCTACCGGGCCCTGCTCGACTACTGCACGCTCTCCGCCGACCCGGTCGGCCGCCTGGTGCTGGCCATCGCCGGCCGCTCCACCCCCGACCGGATCACCCGTTCGGACCAGATCTGCACCGCGCTCCAGATCATCGAGCACCTGCAGGACGTGGCGGAGGACCTCGGCCGCGGCCGGATCTACCTTCCGGCCGAGGACCTGGCGCGGTTCGAGGTCACCGAGGCCGACCTCGCGGCCCCCAGCGCCGGGCCCCGGGTCCGCGAGCTGATCGCCTTCGAGGCGGCCCGGGCACGGACCCTGCTCGACCACGGCGCGCCGCTGGTGGGTACGGTTCGAGGAAGGCTCCGACTGTTGCTGGCGGGATTCACCGCCGGCGGGTACGCGGCCCTGGCGGCCATCGAGTCCGCCGGGTACGACGTACTGGCCCATCAGGCCAAGCCGGACAAGCGCCGCCTCGCAGTGAAGGCGGCGGCACTCTTCGCGAAGGGAAGGTGAGTGCCCGAGTGGGGGCATCACCACTGGCGTCGGCGCCGGTCATGGCCGCATACCGGTACTGCGAGGCGGTCACCGCCCTGCAGGCCCGCAACTTCAGCTACGGCATCCGGCTGCTGCCCGAGTCCAAGCGGCTCGCCATGTCGGCGCTCTACGCGCTGGCCCGCCGGGTCGACGACATCGGGGACGGCGAGCTGCCGCCCGAGCGCAAGACCGAGCAGCTCCGGCAGACCCGGGACCTGCTGGACCAGATCCGGGCCGGGGCGGTCTCCGAGGAGGACACCGACCCGATCAAGGTCGCCCTGGCGGACGCCGCCCGGCGCTTCCCGATCCCGCTCGGCGGTTTCGACGAGCTGATCGACGGCGTCGAGATGGACCTCAAGGGCGTCGAGTACCAGACCTTCGAGGACCTCAAGGTCTACTGCCGCTGCGTGGCCGGCTCGATCGGCCGGCTCTCGCTCGGCGTCTACGGCTGCGAGGACCCGGAGCTCGGCGAGCGGTACGCCGACACGCTGGGCCTGGCCCTGCAGCTCACCAACATCCTGCGCGACCTGCGCGAGGACGCCGCCAACGGCCGCACCTACCTGCCCACCGAGGACCTGGTCCGGTTCGGCTGCGGGGACGGCTTCGACAGCGCCCGGATGCCCGCCGGGGCCGACTTCACCGGCCTGGTGGCGTTCGAGGCCGACCGTGCCCAGCGGGCGTTCGAGGAGGGCCTGCGGCTGCTGCCGATGCTCGACCGCCGCAGCCGTGCCTGCACCGCCGCGATGGCCGGGATCTACCACCGGCTGCTCGCCCGGATCGCCGCCGAACCGGAGTCGGTGCTGCGCGGCCGGGTCTCGCTCCCCGGCTGGCAGAAGGCATACGTGGCACTGTCCGGGCTCGCCGGAGGGCGTTCTTGATTCTCTCGCCAGGTATGTCACGCTGTGTCAGCTGGGAATCACGCGTGTCTCGGAGAGCGTTGTCCACCGCCGGGCGACGGAAGGACCACTACCACGGGGGGAGAGGCTGATGTCGGCACGAGTAGCTGCTCGGCGGCCCTCCGCCGTCGTGGTCGGCGGCGGCCTGGCCGGGATCACCGCGGCGCTGCGGCTGGCCGAGGCCGGCCGGCAGGTCACGCTGCTGGAGACCCGGCCCCGGCTCGGCGGCCTCGCCTTCTCCTTCCGCCGCGGCGAGCTGACCGTCGACAACGGCCAGCACGTCTTCCTGCGCTGCTGCACCGCCTACCGCGGCCTGATCGACCGGCTGGGCGCGGGCCGTCTGGTGGATCTCCAGCCCCGGCTGGACATCCCGGTGCTCGGCCTCGGCGCGGACGGCACCCGCACCCTCGGCCGGCTGCGGCGAGCCGGCCTGCCCGTCCCGCTGCACCTGGCCGGCAGCCTCGCCCGCTACCCGCACCTCGGCCCGGTGGACCGCGCCCGGGTGGTGCGGGCCGCGCTCGCCCTGAAGGCGCTCGACCTCGCCGACCCGGCGCTGGACCGGATCTCCTTCGGCGACTGGCTGCGCCGCCAGGGCCAGACCCCGGCCACCCTGGCCGCCCTGTGGGACCTGGTCGGCGTGGCCACCCTGAACGCCACCGCCGACCGGACCTCGCTGGCGCTGGCCGCGATGGTGTTCAAGACCGGGCTGCTCTCCGACCCGGGCGCCTCCGACATCGGGATGGCGAGCGTCCCGCTCGGCGCGATCCACCACGACGCCGCGCTCGCCGAGCTCGAGCGCGCCGGCGTGCGGGTGCTGCTGCGCTCGCGCGCGGTCGAGCTCAAGCCCGCCGAGCAGCACGCCGTACGCCTGGAGAGCGGCGAGCTGCTCACGGCCGACACCGTGGTGCTGGCCGGCGCCCAGGACGCGGCCGCCGCGCTGCTGCCGCCGGGCGCGATCGAGGGGCAGCACCGGCTGACCGAGCTCGGCACGGCGCCGATCCTCAACGTGCACGCGATCTACGACCGCGAGCTGCTGCGCAAGCCGTTCTTCGCGGCGCTCGGCTCCCCGGTGCAGTGGGTCTTCGACCGGACGGCCCACTCCGGCCTCGCCGTCCCCGGCGCCCAGTACCTGGCGCTCTCCCAGTCGGCCGTGCAGGACGAGATCGACCTGCCGGTCGCCGAGCTGCGCGAGCGCTACCTGCCCGAGCTGGAGCGGCTGCTGCCGGCCGCGCGCGGTGCCGAGGTGCTGGACTTCTTCGTCACCCGCGAGCGCACCGCCACCTTCGACCCGGCCCCCGGCACCGCGGCACTGCGGCCCGCGGCCCGGACGGCCCTGGCCGGCGTGCTGCTGGCCGGCTCGTGGACGGCCACCGGCTGGCCCGCCACGATGGAGAGCGCGGTCCGCAGCGGCCACGCGGCGGCCGACGCCGCCCTGGCCGACGGCCCCGGCACCGGTCACCGGCCGGTCGACCGCGGCGACGGGCGGTGGCCCCGATGACGGCCCGCCCCACCACCACCACCGACATCGCAGCAGACCGGCCGTCCGAGGCGGCCGGGTTCACGACCCAGGAAGAGAGAACGCACGTGGAGGCACGCACCGGCTCGATCGCCCGGCCCGCTGGGTCCGGACCGGTCCGGGACACCCCGTCGGTCGCCGAGCTGCTCGCCCGCGGCCGGAGCCTGTGCACGCCGCCGATGCGCGCCGCCGTCGCCCGTTTGGCCGCACCGATGGACACCGTCGCCGCGTACCACTTCGGCTGGATCGACCGGGACGGCACCCCCGCCTCGGGGGACGGCGGCAAGGCCGTACGGCCCGCGCTGGCCCTGCTCTCGGCCGAGGCGGCCGGGGCCCCGGCCGAGCACGGGGTGCCCGGCGGGGTCTCCGTCGAGCTGGTGCACAACTTTTCGCTGCTCCATGATGATCTGATGGACGGTGACGAGTTCCGACGGCACCGGGCGACGGCGTGGACGGTCTTCGGCCCGGCCCAGGCGATCCTGGTCGGCGACGCGCTGGCCACGCTCGGCACCGAGGTGCTGCTGGACGCGGCCGTCAGCGGCAAGGCCACCCCGGCCGACGCCGCCCGGGCCGTCCGCCTGATCACCACCGCCACCCGCAAGCTGATCGACGGCCAGGCCCAGGACCTCTCGTTCGAGCACCGCGACGTGGTGACGGTCGAGGAGTGCCTGGAGATGGAGGGCAACAAGACCGGCGCCCTGCTGGCCGCCTCCGCCGCCGTCGGCGCGGTGCTGGCCGGCGCGGACGACAAGGTCTCCGACGCGCTCCAGCGCTACGGCCACCACCTCGGCCTCGCCTTCCAGGCCGTCGACGACCTGCTCGGCATCTGGGGCGCCACCGAGGTCACCGGCAAGCCGCACTGGGGCGACCTGCGCCAGCGCAAGAAGTCCCTGCCGGTCGCCGCCGCGCTAGCCGAGGGCGGCGAGGCCTCCCGGCAGCTGGCCGAGCAGCTGGCCGACCCCAAGGGCCGGGGTGAGGAGAGCGAACCCGCGCTCGCCGCCCGCGCCGCCCTGATCGAGCGGGCCGGCGGCCGCGCCTGGACCCAGGACGAGGCCCGCCGCCAGTACGAGACTGCCCTCGCCGCACTGGACGAGGTGCCGATGGCCCACGAGGTGCGCGAGCACTTCGTGGCACTCGCCGAATTCGTGGTGGTACGAGAGAGGTGACGTCAAGGTGACAGCAACCGCGGGCGGCCGGCTCGACCCCGAGTACGATCCCGAGCCGGCCGCGGTGGGTGCCCGCCCGCCGGTCCCCGACGGAGCGGGCCCGCGCCGGGCCCCGGCCCCGGCAGGGGCAAACGATTCTTCACCGGCCGCAGTGGCCCTGGCCAGGGCCACCACGCACCTGCTATCGCTGCAGAGCACCGAGGGCTGGTGGAAGGGCGACCTGGAGACCAACGTCACCATGGACGCCGAGGACCTGTTACTGCGGCAGTTCCTGGGCATCCGCACCGAGGAGCAGACCAGGGCGAGCGCCGCCTGGATCCGCTCGCAGCAGCGCCCGGACGGCACCTGGGCCACCTTCCACGGCGGCCCGCCCGAGCTGTCCGCCACGGTCGAGGCGTACCTCGCGCTCCGGCTGGCCGGCGACGATCCCGAGGCCGCGCACATGCGGCCCGCCGCCGAATTCGTCCGCGCCCGCGGCGGCATCGCCGCCACCCGGGTCTTCACCAGGATCTGGCTCGCCCTGTTCGGCTGGTGGCCGTGGGAGGAACTCCCCGAGCTGCCCCCCGAGCTGATCTTCCTGCCCAGTTGGGCACCGCTGAACATCTACGACTTCGGCTGCTGGGCCCGGCAGACCATCGTGCCGCTGACGGTGGTCTCCGCCAGCCGCCCCGTCCGGCCCGCCCCGTTCGCGCTCACCGAGCTGCACACCGACCCGGCCGACCCGTACCCCGCCCGGCCGCTCGCCCCCGCCCGCACCTGGGACGGCCTCTTCCAACGGCTCGACCGGCTGATGCACGTCTACCACCGGTACGCGCTGCGCCCGCTGCGCCGGCTGGCGCTCTCCCGGGCCGGCCGGTGGATCGTCGAACGGCAGGAGGCGGACGGCTGCTGGGGCGGCATCCAGCCGCCCGCCGTCTACTCGCTGATCGCCCTGCACCTGCTCGGCTACCCGCTCGACCACCCGGTGCTGAAGGCCGGGCTGGCCTCCTTCGACAGCTTCACCGTGCACACCGAGGACGGCCGGCGCTGGCTGGAGGCCTGCCAGTCCCCGGTCTGGGACACCTGCCTGGCCGCGATCGCCCTGCGCGACGCCGGCCTGCCCGCCGACCACAGCGCGCTGGTGGCGGCCGCCGACTGGATGCTCGGCGAGGAGATCACCGTCAAGGGCGACTGGTCCGTCAAGCGCCCGGAACTCGCGCCCGGCGGGTGGGCCTTCGAGTTCCACAACGACACCTACCCGGACATCGACGACACCGCCGAGGTGGTGCTGGCGCTGCGCCGGATCGCCCACCCGGACGTCGAGCGGCTGGCCGGCGCGGTGCACCGGGGCGTCGAGTGGAACCTCGGCATGCAGTCCAGGAACGGCGCCTGGGGCGCCTTCGACGTGGACAACACCAGCCGGCTCCCCAACAAGCTGCCGTTCTGCGACTTCGGCGAGGTGATCGACCCGCCGTCCGCCGACGTCACCGCGCACGTGGTCGAGATGCTCGCCGAGGTCGGCCTGGCCGGCGACCGGCGCACCCGCAGGGGCGTCGGCTGGCTGCTCGCCAACCAGGAGGAGGACGGCTCCTGGTTCGGCCGCTGGGGCACCAACTACGTCTACGGCACCGGCTCGGTGGTGCCCGCCCTGGTCGCGGCCGGCCTCGGCCCCGCCCACCCGGCGATCCGCCGGGCGGTGCGCTGGCTGGAGGACCGGCAGAACCCGGACGGCGGCTGGGGCGAGGACATGCGCTCCTACGAGGACCCGGCGCGGTGGGCCGGGCGCGGGGAGTCCACCGCCTCGCAGACCGCCTGGGCGCTGATGGCGCTGATGGCGGCCGGCGAGGGCCCGGACGGGCCGCTCGGCCGGGCCGGCGAGGCCGTCGAGCGCGGCGTGCGCTGGCTGGTGGACACCCAGCTGCCGGAGGGCACCTGGGACGAGCCGCAGTTCACCGGCACCGGGTTCCCGTGGGACTTCTCGATCAACTACCACCTGTACCGGCTGGTCTTCCCGGTGACCGCGCTCGGCCGGTACGTCAACGGCACCCCTCTGGGCGGAGGCAGACGATGACCGAAGGCCCGCTGCTGGTGCTGTGCGCGCTCGGCCCCGAACAGTGGGCCCTGCGCGGCGGCGACTGGGCGGGCGCCGAGCGCCCGCCGGTGCTGGCCAGGACCGGCATGGGCCGCAGCCGGGCGAGCCGCAGCGTCGGCCGCCTGCTCGCCGGGGAGGGCTACGGGGCGCTGGTGGTGGCCGGTTTCGGCGCCTCGGTCGCCCCCGGCGTCAACCCCGGCGAGGTGATCGTGGCGGACGCCGTCCGGGACGGCGACGGCAGGCGGTTCGACCTGGCCTCCGCCGGCCCGCTCGCCGAGGCGCTGCGGGCGCGCGGACTCACCGTGCACACCGGCCTGCACCACACCGCCGACCACGTGGTCCGCGGCCACGAGCGGGCCGAGCTGCACGCCTCCGGCGCGATGGCCGTCGACATGGAGGCGGCCGCCGTCCTGGCCGCCCGGGCCGAGCTGCGGCCCGAGCTGCCCGCCGCGGTGCTGCGGATCGTGGTCGACACCCCCGAGCGGGAGCTGATCCGGCCCGGCACGCTGCCCGCCGGGCTGCGCGCCTGGCGCTCGCTGCGCGCCGCCGTACCCGCCCTCACCGCCTGGCACCGGCAGGCGACCGCGACCGCCGGGAATCCCGACCCCGCACCTCTCCAGGCTCACCCACAGCCCTCGACGCTCCCTCAGGAGGCGAGCTAGTCATGGCCATGCCGCTGCGTCAGACCATCCGGGTCGGCACCTACCTCATGCAGCAGAAGATCAAGCGGCGGGACAAGTTCCCGCTGATCGTGGAGCTGGAACCGCTCTACGCCTGCAACCTGGCCTGCGAGGGCTGCGGCAAGATCCAGCACCCGGCCGGGGTGCTCAAGCAGCGCATGCCGGTCGCCCAGGCGGTCGGCGCCGTGCTGGAGTCGGGCGCCCCGATGGTCTCCATCGCCGGCGGCGAGCCGCTGATGCACCCCCAGATCGACGAGATCGTCCGCCAGCTGGTGGCCCGCCGCAAGTACGTGTTCCTGTGCACCAACGCGCTGCTGATGCGCAAGAAGCTCGACCGGTTCACCCCCTCGCCGTACTTCACCTTCACCGTCCACATCGACGGGCTGCGCGAGCGGCACGACGCCTCGGTGGCCAAGGAGGGCACCTTCGACGAGGCGGTGGAGGCGATCAAGGAGGCCAAGCGGCGCGGCTTCCGGGTCACCACCAACTCGACCTTCTTCAACACCGACACCCCGCAGACCATCATCGAGGTGCTCGACTACCTCAACGACGAACTGCACGTCGACGAGATGATGATCTCCCCGGCCTACGCCTACGAGAAGGCGCCCGACCAGGAGCACTTCCTCGGCGTCGAGCAGACCAGGGAGCTCTTCCGCAAGGCCTTCTCCGGCGGCAACCGGCTGCGCTGGCGGCTCAACCACAGCCCGCTCTTCCTGGACTTCCTGGAGGGCAAGGTCGACTTCGAGTGCACCGCCTGGGGCATCCCGAACTACTCGCTGTTCGGCTGGCAGCGGCCCTGCTACCTGATGGCCGACGGCTACGTCCCGACCTACCGCGAGCTGATCGAGAAGACCGACTGGGCCAAGTACGGCCGCGGCAAGGACCCGCGCTGCGACAACTGCATGGCGCACTGCGGCTACGAGCCCACCGCCGTCCTGGCCACCATGGGCTCGCTCAAGGAGTCCCTGCGCGCCGCCCGCGAGACCCTCTCGGCCAACCGCGGCGGCTGACGGCATCCGGCCCGGACCGCCCGCCGACCCGCGGACGGTCCGGGCACAACAGGCGAGCGGCCCGCCGCGGCCGCAGGCTGGACCCCGACAGTCATCGCTTTGAACGAGCCGCGAGGTGAAGCCATGTCACTTCTGCCCACCATCAAGGGGCCCGCCGACCTCCGACGGCTGCCGGCCGAGGACCTCCCGCTGCTGGCCGACGAGATCCGCGACTTCCTGATCGAGTCCGTGACCCGCACCGGCGGCCACCTCGGCCCCAACCTCGGCGTGGTCGAGCTGACCATCGCGCTGCACCGGGTCTTCGACTCCCCGCACGACCGCGTCCTGTTCGACACCGGCCACCAGGCCTACGTGCACAAGCTGCTCACCGGCCGGCAGGACTTCTCCCGGCTGCGCGCCAAGGACGGGCTCTCCGGGTACCCCTCGCGCACCGAGTCCGAGCACGACCTGATCGAGAACTCGCACGCCTCCACCGCCCTCGGCTACGCCGACGGCATCGCCAAGGCCAACCAGCTGCTCGGCCGCGACGACCGCCGCACCGTCGCGGTGATCGGCGACGGCGCGCTGACCGGCGGCATGGCCTGGGAGGCGCTCAACAACATCGCCGACGCCAAGGACCGTCCGCTGGTCATCGTCGTCAACGACAACGAGCGCTCCTACGCCCGCACCGTCGGCGGCCTCGCCCACCACCTCGCCACCCTGCGCACCACCCAGGGCTACGAACGCTTCCTGGCCCGCGGCAAGGAGGCCCTGCAGCGCACCCCGCTGGTCGGCCAGCCGATCTTCGACGCCCTGCACGGCGCCAAGAAGGGCTTCAAGGACGCCTTCGCCCCGCAGGGCCTGTTCGAGGACCTCGGGCTGAAGTACCTCGGTCCGATCGACGGCCACGACATCGGCGCCGTCGAGCAGGCCCTGCGCCAGGCCCGGCACTACGGCGGCCCGGTGATCGTCCACTGCCTCACCGTCAAGGGCCGCGGCTACCGCCCCGCCGAGCAGGACGAGGCCGACCGCTTCCACGCGGTCAACCCGATCGACCCGTACACCTGCCTGCCCATCTCGCCCTCCGCCGGCACCTCCTGGACCTCGGTGTTCGGCACCGAGCTGCTGGCCCTCGGCGCCGAGTACCCCGACGTGGTCGCGATCACCGCGGCCATGCTCCAGCCGGTCGGCCTGGCCAAGTTCGCCGCCGCCTACCCGGAGCGCACCTTCGACGTGGGCATCGCCGAGCAGCACGCCGTGGCCAGCGCCGCCGGCCTGGCCACCGGCGGCCTGCACCCGGTGGTCGCGGTCTACGCGACCTTCCTCAACCGGGCCTTCGACCAGGTGCTGATGGACGTCGCCCTGCACCGCCTGGGCGTCACCTTCGTGCTCGACCGGGCCGGGGTCACCGGCAACGACGGGGCCTCCCACAACGGCATGTGGGACATGTCGATCCTCCAGGTCGTGCCGGGCCTGCGGCTGGCCGCCCCGCGCGACGCCGAGCAGCTGCGCGCCCAGCTGCGCGAGGCCGTCGCGGTGTCGGACGCGCCCACCGTGCTGCGCTTCCCCAAGGGCGACCTCGGCCCGGCGGTGCCCGCCGTCGAACGGATCGGCGGCGTCGACGTCCTGGCCCGCACCGGCCCCAACCCCGACGTCCTGCTGGTCGCCGTCGGCGCGATGGCCCCGGCCTGCGTGGACGCCGCCGCCCTGCTCGCCGCCGAGGGCTTCACCGCCACCGTGGTCGACCCCCGCTGGGTCAAGCCGGTCGACCCGGCGCTGGTCTCGCTCGCGGCGGCCCACCGGCTGGTGGTCACCGTCGAGGACAACGGCCGCGCCGGCGGCGTCGGTTCGGCCGTCGCCCAGGCCATGCGGGACGGCGGCGTGGACACGCCGCTGCGCGACCTCGGCATCCCGCAGGAGTTCCTGAACCACGCCGGCCGCGGCGAGATCCTCGAGGAGATCGGGCTCACCGGCACCGGCGTCGCCGCCCAGACCGCCGCCTTCGCCAAGCACCTGCTGCCGATCAGAGGAGCGAACCCGCACCATGCCGGCTGACCGCCCCGCCCGCCCGCTCGACCTGTCCGCCCTGCTCGCCGCCCGCGGCGCCGAGCGGTACGAGCTCCAGGCCAAGTACCTCAACCCGCAGCTGCCCCGGATGCTGCACACCATCGGCTTCGACAAGTACTACGAGCGGGCGGAGGGGCCGTACTTCTACGACGCCGACGGCAACTCCTACCTCGACATGCTGGCCGGCTTCGGCATCTTCGCGCTCGGTCGGCACCACCCCGTGGTCCGCGACGCGCTGCACCAGGTCATCGACCTCGACCTGCCGGACCTGACCCGCTTCGACTGCTCCCCGCTGCCCGGCCTGCTGGCCGAGCAACTGCTCTCCCACACCCCCGGACTGGACCGGGTGTTCTTCGGCAACAGCGGCACCGAGGCGGTCGAGACCGCGCTGAAGTTCGCCCGCTGCGCCACCGGGAAGAGCCGGGTGCTGTACTGCGACCACGCCTTCCACGGGCTGACCGCCGGCTCGCTCTCGGTCAACGGCGAGGCCGGCTTCCGCAAGGGCTTCGGGCCGCTGCTGCCGGACAGCTCGATCCCGCTCGGCGACCTCGGCGCGCTCGCCAAGGAGCTGCGCCGGGGCGACGTCGCCGCGCTGATCGTGGAGCCGATCCAGGGCAAGGGCGTGAACGCCGTTCCGACCGGCTGGCTGCGGGCCGCGCAGGAACTCCTGCACGAGCACAAGGCCCTGCTGATCTGCGACGAGGTGCAGACCGGCATCGGGCGGACCGGGGACTTCTTCGCCTACCAGCACGAGGAAGGGGTGCTGCCCGACCTGGTCTGCGCGGCCAAGGCGCTCTCCGGCGGCTACGTGCCGATCGGCGCCACCCTGGGCAAGGGCTGGATCTTCGACAAGGTGTACTCCTCGATGGACCGGGTGCTGGTGCACTCCGCCTCCTTCGGCTCCAACGCCCAGGCGATGGCGGCCGGTCTGGCCACCCTCCAGGTGATGCGGGACGAGCAGGTGGTGGAGAACGCCCGCCGGGTCGGCGACCTGTTCCGCGAGCGGCTGGCGGCGCTTGTGGAGAAGTACGAGCTGCTCGCCGACGTGCGCGGGCGCGGCCTGATGATCGGCATCGAGTTCGGGCGGCCCAGGTCGCTGAAGCTGCGGACCGGGTGGACGGCGCTCCAGGCGGCGCGCAAGGGCCTGTTCGCGCAGATGGTGGTGGTGCCGCTGCTCCAGCGGCACCGGATCCTCACCCAGGTGTCCGGCGACCACCTGGAGGTCATCAAGCTGATCCCGCCGCTGATCATCACCGAGCGGGAGGTGGACCGCTTCGTCGGCGCGTTCACCGAGGTGATGGACGACGCCCACCGGGGCAGCGGGCTGATGTGGGACTTCGGCCGCACCCTGGTCAAGCAGGCCGTCGGGAGCAAGTAGGGGTGGCCGACCGGGTCGAGCGGCGGATCACCGGGGTGCTCGGGGCGCTGACCGTGACCAGCGGGGTGGTGGACGCGGTCAGCTTCCTGGCGCTCGGCCACGCCTTCGCGGCGCTGGCCACCGGCAACCTGCTGCTGCTGGCGTTCGGGATCGCCGGCACGCAGGGGCTGCCGGTCGGCCGTCCGGCGCTGGCCCTGGCCGGCTTCCTGCTCGGCGCGACCGCCGCGCACGCCGTGATCGCGCGCCGGCTGGCGGTGGGGCGGCGCTGGTTCACCACCGGCCTGCTGCTGGAGGCCGCCATGGTCGGCGCGGGCGGCGGCTACGCGCTCGCCACCGGCGGCACCGCCGTCCCGACCGGTGGCCACGCCACGGTGGTGTCCCTGCTGCTCACCTTCGCGATGGGCTGGCGCAGCCGGGTGGTCTTCCAGACCCGGATCCCGGAGATGCCGACCACGCTGGCGCAGCAGACCCTGATCAAGCTGATCGCGACCCTCGCGCCACCGCACGCGGCGCCGGGCGGCGGCGGTCTGACCAGGGTGCAGCGGCTGACGACGGTGCTCGGGATGTTCGTCGGCGGCCTGGTGGGGGCGGCGGCGCTGCCGGCCGGGCCGGGCGTGGTGCTGCTGGCGGAGGCGGCCTGCGTGGCCGCGGTGGCGGTGGTCTACGCCCGCGAACCGCAGCTGCGCCCGCCCGCGCCCGCGGTGTGAGCGACGGGTGGGGGCCGGTGTGCTGGCCCGGCCCCACCCGCAGGCTCAGCGCGGCGGGGCGCAGAGGGTCGACTGGAGGGCGGTGAGGATCTTGTCGGCCTTCTCCGGGCCGAAGCCGCCCGGGTGCGCGGGGGAGGTGAAGCGCTGGTTGGTCAGCTCGACCAGCTTCGGCCGGTCCTTGGGGAAGTTGAAGATCGCCTGGCACTGGTTGCGGGCGGCGTCCACCGCCTTGTCCGGCTTGCCCGCGACGATCTCCGGGTCGATCGCGTCCAGCGCGGCGATCAACTTGGCGGTGGCGGCGGAGTCCGGCGCGGGCGGCAGCCCCGCGTCGCTCGGCGGCGCCGGCTTCGAGGCCTCGGGGGCCGTGCTCGGGGCCGTGCTCGCGGCGGTGCCCTGCGGCGCCGGCTCCGAGGGCGCGATCGGGGCGGTCGGGCTGCCCGCGGCGGCGGAGGCGGAGGACGCCGCGGCACCGCCGGCGGTGCTCGTCGTACCGCCTCCGGAACAGGCGCACAGGGTCAGGGCGGCGGTGGCCGTGGCGGCCAGCAGGGTGGCTCGAAGACGCATGCCCGTACGGTGTCATGCCCGCGTCCGGTACGGAAGACCACGGAGGAGGTCGGTGGGGCGGCGGCCTCACAGCTCGGTGCGCCGGCGGCGGATCACCACCATCAGGTCGACGGCGGCGAACAGTGTCAGCAGTCCGCAGACGACGGCGAACACCGTCAGCATCGCCTGGCTGGGGTTGTCGGCCGAGGTCGAGCGCGCCGCCCAGACCGCGAAGCCCGCGGTCACCAGGGCGAACAGCGGGGTGAACAGGACCGACAGCAGGAAGCGCAGCTTGAGGTCGGTCCGGGCGGTCGCGGGCTCGGTCCCGCTCCGCCAGGTCCTGGGGGTCTTCGCCGTACGCATCCGGACACCGCCTCCCCGGCTCGCCTGCGTGACCTACCCCTCCAGCGTAGGTCGGCCGCGCCGCGAGGGGTACGGCTGCGCGGGCCGGGCCCGGCGCCGGCCCCGGGCGGTCACTCGCCGCGGCGCCAGCGGGCGATCCGGGTGTCCACCGCGGTGACCAGCGGTTCGGCCGGCGGCAGCACCAGCAGCACCAGCAGCCCGGCCGCCCAGCCCGCCAGCACGTCGGAGACCCAGTGGGTGCCGAGGTAGACGGTGGTGAGGCCGACCGACAGGGCGGTGGCGGCCGCCAGCACGGCGCCGACCCGGCGACCCCGGACCGCCAGGTAGGCCAGCACGCCCCAGGTGACCACCGCGTTGGCGGTGTGCCCGGACGGGAAGATGTTGCCGCCGGAGAACAGCTCGGGGGAGCCGACGTAGTGGGCGTAGTGCGGCCCCAGCCGGCCGGTGACGATCTTGACGCTGCCGACCGTGAGGTTGAGCAGCAGCAGTGCCAGGCCCATCACCAGCAGCGGCCGCAGGGTCCTGGTCCGGTGCGAGCGCCAGGCCAGCCACAGCAGGGCGGCGATGGCGGTGGGGCCGCGCTGGCCCGCCACCACCCAGACGTCCAGGAACGGCTCCAGGTCGGGCCAGTGGTGATAGGGCCGGAACTGCTGGATCGCCCAGTCGAGGTCGACCAGCGGGGTGTCGCACAGGATCCCGACCACGACCAGCAGGTAGGCGATGCCGGTGAGCCCGAACACCATGGCGTGCCGTCTGCTGATCGGCGGCCAACCCGACTCGATGAGGGTTCCGTCCTGGGCGGAGGCATTAAGGGAGTCGGCGGATTCGATTCTGGCTGGCACGCCCCAGAGATTACCCCGGGCTCGCGGTGGCGCTCCCGGGGTTGCCGGAAATCGGCTGGTCACCGCGGTCCGACGACGCTGCGCTCGGTGCTATTACCGCTGGTGGAGGTGGTCTGTCCGTCGATTCACGGAGGTTTCTCCAATTGATTGCGGGATCCGTCGCGAAAATGTGACGTTGGTCATTTCCGTGACCGGAAATGACCAACGCCGCTCGTTTCAGGAGCAGTGGAACCGGGGCGCGCCCCAGTCGCCGTGGTCACCTGTGGCGGTGCCCACACTGCTCACCACCAGGTCCACCCGCTGCGCCGCGCCCAGCGGCACGTCGACCGCCAGCGGCGCCGACTGCGAGGTCAGGGTGGGTGAGGTCCACAGCGTCGCGCCGTCGGCCCGGACCGAGAAGGTCACGTCGCCGTACCCGTTGATCTCGTCGTCGATGCCGACCGAGGCGGTGAACGAGGAGCAGTGCCCGCCGGTCACGATCCCGATGTCGGAGGCCGCGTGCGCGCCGATCCCCTTCGGGTAGGTGGTGCCGTTGAGGGTGAGCGGGTGGCCGTCGGCGGCGCCCTGCTCCCCGTTGCTGCGGTCCCGCTCCGCCGGGCCCCAGCCGTTGACGGAGTCCGCCCAGGGCAGGTCGCTCGCCCAGCTGTCGGCCCGCGGCCCGCCCGGATCGGTCGGGCCCGAGCCGCCCTCCACCGCGCTCGCCCCGTCCAGCACCAGCTGCACGGCGCCGGCGGTGGACAGCGCGGCGGTCTTCACGTCGACCACGCCGCCGCGGTCGGCCGGGTCGTACCACCAGCCCTCGGCGGCGGCGTCGAGCGCGGCCTTGCTGGTGAACCTCGGCAGCGCCCGCCCGCCCAGCGCGACCTGGGTGGGCGCGGTGGTGCTGTGCACCGCGAACCGGTACGGCCGGGCGATCTGCTTGCCGGTGAAGTCACCGGTGCTGGGACTCAGGCCGATCCGGACCTGCCCGGTACCGGTGGTGGGCGCGTCCACCGTGGCGGTCTGGGTGGCGTACCGGCCGCTGCGGTGCTCCCGGGTGACGCCGTCGTCCTCGTACAGGCTGAACGAGCTGTGGCCCTGCGGGTAGACGTCCCAGGCGAGCGGGGAGCCGGCGGTGCGGTCCCGGTAGGAGTTGACGCCGGGCCACATCGGCACCGCCGCGCCGGCCTTGACGAACAGCGGCAGGGTGTCCAGCGGCGCCTGGTAGCCGTTGACGGTGGTCGGCCC
The DNA here is from genome assembly GCF_040304075.1 of Kitasatospora sp. NPDC094015. Lineage (NCBI taxonomy): Bacteria > Bacillati > Actinomycetota > Actinomycetes > Kitasatosporales > Streptomycetaceae > Kitasatospora > Kitasatospora sp. NPDC094015. The sequence goes on along the minus strand of NZ_JBEOUL010000029.1, from coordinate 34,166 downwards.
CTGGTAGGTGCGGCCGGTCCAGTAGTCCACCCAGGTGCCCTTGGGCAGGTAGATGCCGTCGCGCAGGGAGGTGTCCGCGTACACCGGGGCGACCAGGAAGTCCTCACCGCTGAGGAACTCGTACTTCACCGCGTCGGTGGCCGTCACCGGGTCGTCCGGGTACTCCAGCGCCAGCGGACGGACCGGGCCGACACCGGTGCGGGCGGCCTCCGCCGCGTAGCTGTACATGTAGGGGAGCAGCGACTCCTTGAGCTTGAGGTACTTGCGGTTGATCGCGGTGTACGGATCCCCGTACCGGTAGGGCTGCTTGTCGCTGGGGGCCCAGCCGTCCATCGACATGACGGCCGGCAGGAAGGACTTCCACTCCAGGTCGCGGGTGTAGGTCTTGGCGCTGCCGCCGAAGATGCCGTCCACGTCGCCGGTGTCGTACGCCATCCCGGACATGGTCGCGCCGGCGTAGGTGGGGATCTGCCAGCGGATGTAGTCCCAGCTGCCGGACTGGTCGCCGCTCCACTGCACCCCGCAGCGCTGCGCGCCGGACCAGCTCTCCGGGGCCCAGGTGAAGCCGCGGGCGTCGCTGTTGGCCTCGATGCCCTGGTAGGCGGCCTTGCACCCGTCCAGGGCGAACTTGTAGCCGGAGCCGACCCAGGCCACGTCGAGCTTGGCGATCCGCTGGCCGGCCCTGACCTGGTCGGCGAGCCGGTCGAGGCCGTTCTCGGTCCACAGGCCGAGCTGCATCGAGCGCTGCTGGAGGCCCTGGGCGGTCTGCGCCAGGTTCTCGTAACCGCAGCCGTAGCCGTCGTTGACGAGCATCCAGCCGTTCGGCATGTCGTTCTGCACGTACCCGTCGGCGACCTTCAGCGCGTCCAGGGTGTGCCGCTCGCCGCGGTTGGCGTTGTGCAGGTAGCAGTCGGAGTCGCCCATCTCCAGTCCGTAGATCGGCGGCAGGAAGGGCTTGCCGGTGAGCGAGGTGTACTGGCCGATCACGTCCTTGGTGCTCGGGCCCGCGAAGTAGTAGGCGTCGAAGCGCAGTTCCTGCTCGGTGGTGGCGACCGGGTCGGTGAAGGCGTAGCTGCCGGGGGCGTAGGTGTTGCGGAAGACGCCGTAGCCGGCCGAGGAGAGGTAGAACGGCACCGAGTTGGGGTGGCCGCCCTCGTTCCAGTTGGTGTCCTGGCCGACCTGGACCGTCCGGCCGCGGTGGGTGAACGAGCCGTTCTGCTCGCCGGCGCCGAAGAACTGCTCGGTGGCGCCCCGGGTCAGGGTCTGGGTGGTGGACCTGCCGTCCCAGCTGAGCGGCTTGGCCTCGGACCACACCTGGCTGCCGTCGGCCCGGTACAGCGCGAACCGCAGGGCCGCCTTGTAGACCCGCAGGGTGAGCTGGGCGGTGGAGATCTCGTAGTGGTCCCCGGCGTCGCGCCAGCTGGTGGCCGGCGGTGCGTCTTGCGGCAGCACGATGTCGCTGCCGGTGGGATCGGTGAAGGTGCCGGTGGGGGCGAGCTCGATCCGGAACACGCGGTCGGTGGTGAAGCTGACCCGGGCCCGGGCGGTGCCGGCCGCGATCGAGTAGACGGACCCGGCGGCGCTGAAGGCGGTGACCGCGCCCGCGCTGGTGGTGGCGGCGACCGCGGCGGGGGCGAGGGCGGCGCTGAGGCCGGCCGAGCCCAGGGTCAGTGCGGCGGCGAGGGCCAGGGCGGCCGGTCGTATGAGCGGATGGTGCACAGTTCTGCGCATAAGCACCTCTCACAGTGCAGTATTGAGCAACTGCGAGCAGGTATAGCGCAGTTGCCCGCGCTTGACCATGGCCCTGACAGGACCTGATCGGAACTGTCCGGATGTGAGGTGCCCATGCCTGGAAATGCCGAAGGCCCCGCATCGCTGCGGGGCCTTCGTACGCCGGACGGGTGCTGATCAGGGCAGCAGGCGCTCCACGGCCGCGGCGCCGTACTTGGCCAGATCCTGCCGGGCCTTCTCGATCAGCTCGGGGGTGGGCTCGCGGCCCGAGGCACGCACCAGGTCCTCGGGATCCACGGGGTGCTCGGATCCGGTGTGCAGCAGGTGGTCCGGGGTCGGCATGGAGTCGACGTCGGTGGGCTCGCTCATGTAGGGCCTCCGGGGGGGAAGGTGCCGGCCGGTCGCCGGGCGGGCGACCGGCTTCCCCTCGAGTGTGGACCTCACCGGCGCCGGCCCGCACGGTGAGACCCCTCCGGCGTGTCGCGATCGCGCACCGGTCGAGCGGGCCGCCTGGTCGAGCGGACCGCTTAGTCGAGCGGGCCGCCGGCGACGTAGATCACCTGGCCGGAGACGAAACCGGAGCCCTCGCCGGCCAGGAAGGAGATGGTGTGGGCGATGTCCTCCGGGACGCCGACCCGGCCGACCGGGATCTGGGTGGCCGCGGCGGCCTTGAAGGCCTCGAACTCCATGCCGACCCGGGCCGCGGTGGCGGCGGTCATGTCGGTGGCGATGAAGCCGGGGGCGACCGCGTTGGCGGTGATGCCGAACTTGCCGAGCTCGATCGCCAGGGTCTTGGTGAAGCCCTGCAGGCCGGCCTTGGCGGTGGAGTAGTTGGCCTGGCCGCGGTTGCCCTGGGCGGAGGAGGAGGACAGGTTGACGATCCGGCCGAAGCCCGCGTCCACCATGTGCTTCTGCACCGCGCGGGTCATCAGGAAGGCGCCCTTCAGGTGCACGCCCATCACGGTGTCCCAGTCGGATTCGGACATCTTGAACAGCAGGTTGTCGCGCAGCACGCCGGCGTTGTTCACCAGCACCACCGGCGCGCCCAGCTCCTCGGCGATCCGGTCGACCGCGGCCTGCACCTGCTCGGCGTCCGAGACGTCCGCGCCGACGGCCAGCGCCCGCCCGCCCGCCGCCGTGATCCGCTCGACCGTCTCCCGGGCGGCCTCCTCGGCGAGGTCGATCACCGCGACCGCGTACCCGTCCGCCGCCAGGCGCAGGGCGGTGGCGGCACCGATGCCGCGGGCCGCGCCGGTCACGATCGCGACCCGCGGGGTGGTGGTCTGCTCGGTCATGCTCGTACTCGTCTCTCTCGGTGGGGTGACGGGCGAGGCCGGAGAGTTGACGGCGGCCTCCCCCGAGGTCCCGCGCTGGGCGGGGGATGGTTGCGCTGCGTGGTGCGCGGTCACCCTACCGGCGAGTAGGATTCCGGGCCAGAGGGCAGCGCCGCAGGTGACGGAGGGTGAGGGCGACTCGGGTCCGAGCGGGTGAAGCGCACTCTGACACGACCCCGACAGGCCGGGGAAATATGCCAACTTCGCCGAACATGCGTCTACTATTGGCCCCTGCCTGCCAGCACAGGCCGACCGTTTGTATAGTGTGCGCCAGCAGCCACCGGCTGCACGGCTGGCGTGCCTTCCATCACAGCGGGATGCTCACTCGCCGTTACTGCCCCGCTCGGGTGTCCCACACACACCGGGCGTGACACCGGGACGGATTTCATGGTGCTGGGGGAGATCCCGACAACCCGAGTGACCGGCCGACTGCAGCAGTCGCCCGGCCACCTCATCCGAGTGGCCCAGCAGGTACACACCCGCTTGTGGTCCGAATTCGTCGGTACCGAGCTGACGGCCCCGCAGTTCGCGGTGCTGCTCGTACTGGCCCTCGAACCGGGCGCCGACCAGCGCACGGTGGGCGAGCGGGCTTCGCTCGACAAGGCCACGATGGCCGAGATGGTCGCCCGCCTGGTGCGGCGCGGCCTGGTGCTGCGGCGCCGCGACCCGGCCGACGGCCGGCGCAAGCTGCTGGCGCTCTCGCAGAACGGCGCCCAGGCGGTGCGCGAGGCCACGGGCGGCGTGGTCCGGGTGCAGCGGACGCTGTTCGAACCGCTCAACCCCGAGGAGCAGGTCGAGATCGTCCGGGTGATGTCGAAGATAGCCAGGCTCGAGCCTGCCGCTGTCGCCGTCATGACCGACGCCCGGCCGATGCTGGACGCCCAGCGGGCGATCGGCTACCTCATCCGGGTGGCGCAGCAGGTGCACACCAAGCTCTGGTCCGAGAAGGTCGGCTCCGAGCTGACGGCCCCGCAGTACGCGGTGCTCGACGCGCTGGAGACCGAGCCGGGCGCGGACCAGCGCACCGTCGGCGAGCTCGCCTCGCTCGACAAGGCGACCATGGCGGAGATGGTCAGCCGCCTGGTGCGCCGGGGCCTGGTGCTCCGCCGTCGCGACCCCTCGGACGGCCGGCGCAACCTGCTCTCGCTCTCGCCCGACGGCCAGGACCTTCTGCACCGCTCGGCGGCGGGCGTGCGCGAGGTCCAGCAGCTCCTGCTCTCCCCTCTCGAGGAGCACGAGCACGAGCCGGCGATGGCCCTGCTGGCCAAGGCCGCGCGACTGTAGTGCGTTCCACCGGCGCGGATCGGCTGTAACGATTCGCCAGGGCGCTCGAAGGGCCGTCACCCGATCCGGGTGACGGCCCTTCAAGCATCCGCGGCCCGCCGTCGGCGGGCCCGACCGGTCAGTTCCAGTCGAAGGACTGCGGGTCCGGGCCGATCCGCACGCCGGTGCGCACGGCGGCGATCGCGGCCAGGTCCGCCGCGTCCAGCTCGAAGCCGGCCACGTCGAGGTTCTCCCGGATCCGCGCCGGGGTGACCGACTTCGGGATCGCGATCACGCCGCTCTGCAGGTGCCAGCGCAGCACCACCTGGGCCACCGTGCGGCCGTGCTTCGCGGCGATCTCCACCAGCGCCGGCTCCGCCAGCAGGGCGCCGCCCTGGCCGAGCGGGCTCCACGCCTCGGTGGCGATGCCGTGCTGCGCCTGGAACGCGCGCAGCTCCTCCTGCGGGAAGTACGGGTGCAGCTCGACCTGGTTGAGCACCGGCACCACGGAGCTCTCCTTGAGCAGGGTCTCCAGCTGCGGGATGCCGAAGTTGGAGACGCCGACCGACTTGACCCGGCCGTCCGCGAGCAGCTCCGTGACGCCCTCCCAGACGTTCAGGAAGCTGCCGTGCATCGGGCGCGGCCAGTGGATCAGGTACAGGTCGACGTAGTCCAGGCCGAGCTTGCCCAGCGACTCGTCGAAGGCCTTGCGGACCGCGTCCTTGCCCGCCTGCCCGGACCAGTCCTTGGTGCCGGAGTTCCACAGCTTGGTGGTGATGTACAGCTCCTCGCGGGGCACGCCGGCCTCCGCGACGGCCTGCCCGGTGCCGGTCTCGTTCTCGTAGATCGCGGCCGTGTCGATCGAGCGGTAGCCGGCCTCGATGGCGGCGCGCACGGCGGGGGTGGCCTCCGCGTCGGGGACCTGCCAGACGCCGAAGCCGAGCTGCGGGATCTCCGCGCCGTTGTTCAGGGTGACGCTGGGGATGGTGCTCACGAGAAGGGGTGCCCCTCTGATCGTCCGATGGTTCCGATCGGGGCGAACCCCGGGCGGCGCGGGATCATTCCCGGCCCCGGAACCTACCCGGAGCCGGCGCCGGCTCCCGCGCCCGGCATCGGCCCCGGCCGGGCGGTGCGGCCGGGCCAGGACCGAAAACCTGTTGCGTACGTCACACCGGGACCGGCAGGCTCGATGCCCATGACGTCCTGAACGGAACCTCCCCGCCCCCCGCTCCGCCCCCGCCGCGTCCGCGCCCCCGGGGCGGCACCGCCGCGCCCGGACACCGGCCGCGAGCCCCGGCACTCTGCCACAGCGACCCTGCCAGCACAGCGCAAACGGAGCGTCATGCCGCTCGAACCCCTGCCCATGGCCGATCCCGGCACTCCCGACCTCTCCTCGCCCACCGCGTTCCTGCGCTGGCTGCGCCGCAGCCAGCGGCGCGGCCAGCTGCTCGCCACCTGGTGGGGCGTGCTGGAGCTGGGCGGCATGGCGGCCCTGCCGGCCGCCCTCGGCCTCGGCATCGAGGCCGCCGTCCGGCACGACGGGGCCGGCCTGCTGCGGGCCGGCCTGCTCGCGGTCGCCCTGGCCGTCGTGCAGACCGCCGGCTTCGTGCTGCTGCACCGCCAGGCGGTGTGGAACTGGATCACCGCTGCCTCGCAGCTGCGCCAGCTGGTCGCCCGCCAGGCCTCGCACCTCGGCGCCGGCCTGTCCCGCTCGATCGCCACCGGCGAGATCGTCGCGGTCAGCAGCGGTGACGTGGAGAAGATCGGCTGGTACGTGGAGCTGGTCGCCCGGGTGCGCGCCGCCGTCCTGGTCTGGCTGGGCGTCAGCGTGGTCGTGCTGGTGCGCCAGCCGCTGCTGGGCACAGCCGTGCTGCTCGGCGTGCCGGTGCTCGCGGTCGCCGTCTGGCCGCTGCTCGGCCCGTTCGAGCGCCGCTACGACGAGCAGCGGCGGCTCGGCGGCAAGGCGACCGAGCTGGCCGCCGACACCGTGGCCGGCCTGCGGGTGCTGCGCGGCATCGGCGGCGAGGAGCTGTTCCTGCGGCGCTACCGGGCCGCCTCCCAGCTGGTGCGCGGCGCCGCCGTGCGGGCCAGCCGGATCTGGGCCCTGATGCAGGCCCAACAGGTGCTGCTGCCCGGCCTGTTCGTGGTCGGCGTGACCTGGTACGGCGCGCACCTGGCGGTCGCCGGGCGGATCGGGATCGGCGAGCTGGTCGCCGTGTACGGCGCCACCGCGTTCCTGGCCGCGCCGCTGCGCATCCTCGGCGAGGCCGCGCACGCCTACAGCGTGGCCCGGGTCTCGGCGGCCCGCGCCACCCGGGTGCTGAGCCTGTCCCGGGGCAGCGCCGAGCCGGTGCCCGGCCGCACGCTCACCCGGCCGGACCGCGCCGACCTGCACGACCCGGAGACCGGCCTGACCGCGGTGGCCGGCCGGCTGACCGCGGTGGTCTGCGGCGACCCGGACTTCGCCGGCGAGCTGGCCGCCCGGCTCGGCGGCCACCTCCCGCCCGTCGAGGGCGAGCCGGCCCGACCGGCCGTCCGGCTGGGCGGGACCTCGCTCGACGAGGTCCCGCAGGCCGAGGCCCGGGCCGCCGTCCTGGTCCACGACAAGGAGCCGGTGCTGCTCTCCGGCACCCTCGCCGACCTGCTGGACGTGCCCCGCTCCGGCCGGGTGACGGTGGCCGAGGCGCTCGCCGCGGCCCAGGCCGGCGACGTGCTGGACGCCCTGGTGGACGGCTCGCCCGAGTGCGCCGGCGACGCCATGGCGGCCCGGATCACCGAGCGCGGCCGCTCGCTCTCCGGCGGCCAGCGCCAACGGCTGGCGCTGGCCCGCTCGCTGGTCGCCGACCCGCCGGTGCTGGTGCTGGACGAGCCCACCAGCGCGGTCGACGCGCACACCGAGTCACGGATCGCCGCCGGGCTCGGCGAGGTCCGGGCCGGGCGCACCACCGTGGTGTTCGCGACCAGCCCGCTGCTGCTGGACCGCGCCGACGCCGTGGTGCTGGTGCACGCCGGCCGGGTCGCCGCCGTGGGCAGCCACCGCGAGCTGCTGGCCGGCGACGAGCACTACCGCGCGGTGGTCACCCGCGCCGACGAGAGCCCGGTCGACCGGGACCAGTCCGTGAAGGAGCCGGTATGAAGCCCCCCGTCGTCCAGGAGACCGGGCCCGCCACCATGCTGCCGGTGGGCTCACCGGCCGCCGTCCGCTCGTACGTGCGGCTGCTGGCCCGCCGGCACCGCCGGGGCTTCTCCGGCGTGGTGCTGCTGCACGCCGTGGCCACCCTGGCCGGTCTGGTCGGGCCGTGGGTGCTCGGCTCGCTGGTGGAGTCCCTGAGCACCGGCACCGCCGAGGGCCGGGTGCTCGGCGCGGTCGGCTGGTACCTGGCCGCGCTGCTGGTGCAGTCCGTCTTCACCGGACTGTCCCGGCTGCGCGGCGGGGTGCTCGGCGAGGAGGTGCTGGCCGACCTGCGGGAGGACTTCCTGGTCCGCTCGGTCGCGCTGCCGCCGGGCGTGCTGGAGCGGGCCGGCACCGGCGACCTGGTCTCCCGCGGCACCACCGACATCGACCGGCTCGCCAAGTCGGTCCGCGAGGCGGTGCCGGAGCTGGCGGTCGCCGTGGTCTCACTGGTCCTGGTGGCCGGCGCGCTGCTGCTCACCTCGCCGCTGCTGGCGGTCAGCGCGCTGATCGGGCTGCCGCTGCTGCTGGCCTCCTCGCGCTGGTACTTCCGGCGGGCCCCGGACTCCTACCGGGCCGAGTCGGCGGGCTACGCGGCCGTCAACACCGTGCTGGCCGAGACGGTGGACGCGGGCCGCACGGTGGAGGCGCTGCGGCTGGGCGAGGAGCGGGTCCGGCTGACCGACCGGAAGATCGCCGAGTGGCTGGCCTGGGAGCGGTACACGCTCTGGCTGCGGGTCAGCTGGTTCCCCACCATCGAGGCCGCCTACACGCTGGCGATCCTGGGCACCCTGCTGCTCGGCGGGGTGTACGCGCTGAACGGTTGGATCACCGTCGGCCAGCTGACCGCCGGCGTGCTGTACGCCCAGGCGCTCACCCACCCGGTGGACATGATCCTGCGCTGGTACGACGAGCTGCAGATCGGCCAGGCCTCGCTGGCCCGGCTGGTCGGCGTCCGGGAGGTGCCCGACCCGGAGACCGACGAGTCGGTGCGCCCGGACGGCCTGCGGGTGACGGCCGACCAGGTCCGGTTCGGCTACCGGGAGGGCTCGGACGTGCTGCACGGCATCAGCCTGGACGTGGCACCCGGCAGCCGGGTCGCCCTGGTCGGGCCGTCCGGTGCGGGCAAGTCCACCCTGGGCCGGCTGCTGGCCGGCGTGTACGCACCGGGCCGCGGCACCGTGACGCTGGGCGGGGCGCAGCTGTCCCGGATGCCGGCCGAGCGGGTGCGGACCGAGGTCGCGCTGGTCAACCAGGAGCACCACGTCTTCGTCGGCACCCTGCGCGACAACCTGCGGCTGGCCCGGCCGGAGGCGGACGACACCGAACTGCGGGCCGCGCTGGCCGCGGTGGACGCCGACGAGTGGGCCGGGGCGCTGCCCGCCGGGCTGGACACCGAGGTCGGCTCCGGCGGCACGGCACTGACCCCGGCGCAGGCGCAGCAACTGGCGCTGGCCAGGCTGGTGCTGGCGGACCCGCACACCCTGGTGCTCGACGAGGCCACCTCGCTGCTCGACCCGCGGGCGGCCCGGCACCTGGAGCGCTCGCTGGCCCGGGTGCTGGACGGCCGGACGGTGATCGCGATCGCGCACCGGCTGCACACCGCGCACGACGCCGACGTGATCGCGGTGGTCGAGCAGGGCCGGATCAGCGAGTACGGCAGTCACCCCGAGCTGGTGGCCGCCGACGGCCCGTACGCGGCGCTCTGGCGCTCCTGGCGGGACGAGCGCTGACCGGTGCGGGCTCGTGGGACGGGTGCGGGAGGGCCGCCGGACGGGTGCCGGACGGCGGTGGTGTCCCCCGGGCGGGTGTAGCGCGTTGCGCCGCCCGGGCCAACCCCGGGCGGCGCGGCGCCGCTCGGGGCCGCCGCGGCGCAGACTGCGCAGGTGACCAAGATTTCCGGCTCCCCGGGGCCCAACAAGCGCAATGAGATCGCGGGCATCCCGACCCGGGTGATCGCCATCGTGGTGATCGGCGCCCTGGCGATCTGGTTCCTGTTCGCCAACCTGGAGCGGGTGAAGATCCAGTTCTGGGTGTTCACCGTGACCTCCCCGCTGTGGATCGCGCTGCTGGCGACCCTGCTGGTCGGGGCGGCGCTGGGCTGGCTGGCGAAGGGGCGCCGCGAGGGGTGAACCCCGACGACGGTCTGGAGTGACGGGTGATACCCAAGTGACAGGCCGGAGGTCGATCGCGGACCCCAAAATATGCTTATGATTCACGGGTGTTCGACTCACGGCACATCAAGACCTTCCACCAGGTGGTCAGCAGCGGCTCCTACTCCGCCGCCGCCCGGGAGCTCGGCTACACCCAGCCCGCCGTCACCCAGCAGATGAAGGCGCTGGAACGCACCGCCGGTGTCCCGCTGTTCACCCGGGCCGGGCGCGGGCTGCGGCTCACCGAGGCGGGCGAGGCGCTCGCCCGGCACGCCGAGACCATCCTGGGCAGCCTGGCCGCCGCCCAGCAGCAGCTCGGCGCGCTCGCCCGGCTGCGCGCCGGCCGGGTGCGGGTCTGCGGATTCCCCAGCGCCAACGCCACCCTGGTCCCGGAGGCCATGGCCCGGCTGCTGGCCGACCACCCCGGGGTCCGGGTGGAGCTGACCGAGGCCGAGCCGCCCGAATCGGTGCAGCGGCTGCTGCGCGGCGAGTGCGACGTGGCGCTGTCGTTCAGCTACGTCGGCGCCGGCAACGCCCCGGTGCCCGAGGAACTGGCCGAGATCCCGCTGCTGGAGGACCGGCTCACCGTGCTGCTGCCGGTCGGGCACCCGCTCGCCCGCCGGCACGCCGTCCGGATGTCCGACCTGGCCGAGGAGCGCTGGATCGCAGGCTGTCCGCGCTGCCGCGCCAACCTGCTGCAGATCTGTGCGGACCAGGGCTACGCTCCCGACGTGGTGTTCAGCACCGACGACAACCTGGCGGTGCAGAGCCTGGTGGCGGCCGGGGTCGGGATCGCGCTGATGCCCTCGCTGGTGCTCGCCTTCATGTGCCACCAGAAGGTCACCGGGCGCCTGGCCGAACCCCACCAGTTCCGCCGGGTCTCGGCGTACGTGCTGCGCGAGCACCTGCGGGTGCCGGCCACCGCCGTGGTGGTGGAGGAGCTGCGGCTGGCCGCCGCGACGCGCGCCGGCTGCTGACCCATAAGCGTTGATGGGGAGCCGGTCAACAAACCCTCCTTGGACGTGATGGGACGCCCTCCCCGACCCTTCAGCCATGACCACCACCGCCCCGAGGGCAGTCACCGCCGCCTGCACCCGGCGCTTGCGCGGGCTGATCGAGGAGATCCGGGAGACCGTCGACCGCGGGCTGCCGCCGGACCTCACCGCGTACCTGGTCGGGGAACGGCTGGCGCCGCACCTCGGCGCGCCGGACCTGCTCACCGCCGAGCACTGCGAGGGCGATCCGGACCGCTACCGCCAGCACCTGCTGCACGCCGAGGCCGACGGCAGCTTCTCGCTGGTCGCCCTGGTCTGGCTGCCCGGCCAGCAGACCTCGGTGCACGACCACCTGTCGTGGTGCACCACCGGGGTGCACGCCGGTGAGGAGAGCGAGCGCCGTTACCGGCTGATCTCCGACGGCCGCACCGCCCGGCTGGTCGCCACCGAGGACGTGGTCAACCCGCAGGGCACGGTGTGCGGCTTCGCGCCGCCCGGCGACATCCACCGGGTGAGCAACTCCGGCACCGGCAAGGCGATTTCGCTGCACGTGTACGGGGCCGACCTGGCCCGGCTGGGCAGCAGCATCCGCCGGGTCTACCGGCTCCCCGAGGAGCGGTGACCGCGCCGTGGCACTGACCCTGCGGGCGACCGCCCGGCCGGTGACGGCCCCGCCCGCGTTCCGCCGCAACGGCCCCGGCCTGGCCCTGGCCGCCGCCGGCGTGGCCACCGCCTGGGGCGTGCACGCGGTGCTGCCCGCCGTCCCGCGGCTGACCGCCGCCGTGGCGCTCGGCATCGCCGCCGCCCACCTGCCGGGCCTGCGCACCGTGGTGCGCGGCCCCGCCCGGCCCGGGCTGTCGCTCGCCGGCCGGCGGCTGATGCGGATCGGCATCGTGCTGCTCGGCTGCAAGCTCAGCCTGCACGACGTGCTCGGGCTCGGCTGGGCCACGGTGGCGATGGTGCTCGCCGTGGTCGCCGCGACCTTCGCGGGCACGCTGTGGCTCGGCCGCCGGCTCGGGCTGCCCGGCGACCAGCCGCTGCTGATCGCCGCCGGCTACTCGATCTGCGGGGCCTCGGCGATCGGTGCGGTGAGCGAGGCCGCCGGCAGCGAGGAGGAGGACGCCGCCACCGCGGTGGCCCTGGTGACGCTGTGCGGCACCCTCGCGATCGCCGTGCTGCCGCTGCTGCACCAGCCGCTCGGCCTGGACCCGGCCGGCTTCGGCCGGTGGGTCGGCGCGGGCGTGCACGACGTCGGACAGGTGGTCGCCACTGCGCAGACCGGCGGCCCGGTGGCGCTGCGCGAGGCCGTGCTGGTCAAGCTCATGCGGGTGACGTTGCTGGCTCCGCTGGTGGCCGGGGTGGGGGTGGCGCTGCGCGAGCGGCGGCGGGCCACCGCCGCGGTGCGCAAGCCCCCGGTGGTGCCGCTGTTCGTCGCCGGGTTCCTGCTGGTGGTCGTGGTGCGCAGCGTGTTCGGCCTGCCCGACGGGGTGCTGGACGGTGCCCAGCAGGCCCAGGAACTGCTGCTGGCCGCCGCGCTGTTCGGCCTCGGCAGCGCCGTCCACCTGCCCACGCTGGCCCGGACCGGCGGCCGGGTCGCCGCGCTCGGACTGGCCTCCTGGGTGATGATCGCCGGGGTGTCGTACGCGGGGGTCCTGCTCACCGGGTGACCCGGAGCCGGGTGGCCGGGGCCGGGTGACCCGGCTCGGGTGGCGGGGCCAGCGGCGGGGCACCGGCGGGGCGCGGTAAATCGCCGCGGTCGCGCGGGTGCCGGGGCTAGAGTCGGGACGATCACGAAGCGCCACCCGGAGGACGTCCGATGCCCGGATCCCAGAGCCCCGTCACCCTCGACCGGCGGGACGGCCCGTACGGCGAGGTGGTGCTGCGGCAGCGCGGCGAGCACTACGAGATCATCGCCAACGGCTGCTTCCTGATGGACACCTCGGACGGCCGCTCGGAGCGGCTGCTGGTGGCGGCCGCGCTGGCGCAGCTCCCGGCCGGGGACCCGTCGGTGCTGATCGGCGGGCTCGGGGTGGGCTTCTCGCTGGCGCACGCGGCGGCCGAGCCGCGCTGGGGGCGGATCACGGTGGTGGAGCGCGAGCAGGCGGTGATCGACTGGCACCGCTGCGGGCCGCTGTCCGGGTACTCGGCGGGTGCGCTGGCGGACCCGCGGGTGACGGTGGCGCACACCGACCTGCTGGCCCACCTGGCGGAGCCGGGGGAGCCGTACGACGCGCTCTGCCTGGACATCGACAACGGCCCGGACTGGACCGTCACCGAGGCCAACGCCGGCCTGTACGGGCCGGCCGGGCTGGCCGCCGCGTACGGCAGGCTGGCGGCCGGCGGGGTGCTCGCGGTGTGGAGCGCGCAGCCGTCCGCGCCGTTCGAACGGGCGCTGCTGGCGGCCGGGTTCGTGGACGTGCGGACGCTGGAGGTCGAGGTGGAGCGCGGCGTGCCGGATGCGGTCCATCTGGCACGCCGCGCGGGAGAGGGCCGGCCCCGGGCTACTTCAGGCCGTTGCTGACGGCGGTCATCAGCTCGCCGTTGGCGGTGTCACCGTCGAACGACCAGACCATCGCGCCGCCGAGGCCCTGGGCCTTGATCCAGGCGGTCTTGCGGGCGATCTCGGTCGGGTCGTCGTAGGTGTAGAAGACGTTGCCGTTGTAGAGGTACGCGAAGCCGGCCACCGGGTCCCGGTAGACGGTGTAACCGCCGCTCGTCGCCATCTCCTTGAGCTTGTGGTAGTCCTCGTAGCCGGGCTCGTAGGTGCCGGGGCCGGGGCCCGTGCCGGTCTGGAACAGGCCGTTGGTGGTGCCGCGCGGGACGCCCGTCCAGCCGCGTCCGTAGAACGGGATGCCCAGGGTGAGCTTGCTCTTCGGGGCGCCGCCGGAGACGTAGGCGTTGATGGCGATCTCGGAGCTGAACTTCTGGTTCGCCGGGCTCGGGTCGCCGGCCGGCAGGGTGAGCGCCGACTGCTGGTTGGTCACGCTCTCCCAGCCGCCGTGGTAGTCGTAGCCCTGGACGGTGGCGAAGTCGAAGGCGCCGAACAGGCCGGGGATGTCGATGCCGGCGGAGATCTTCAGCGGGTCGGCCGGCAGGAAGGCGCTGAGCGTGTAGTGCTTGCCGGTGGTGGCGCCCAGCGCGTCCAGCTGGCGGCGGAACTCCTGGGCCAGCAGCGTGTAGTTGGCCTTGTCGGCGGGCTTGAAGACGTTGCCCAGGTGGCCGTCCGAGTTGGGCCACTCCCAGTCCAGGTCGATGCCGTCGAAGATGCCGGCCGCCGAGCCGGCGCCGCCGCGTCCGTCGATCACCGGCAGGTTGCCCTTGATGTACATGTCGATGCAGGAGCTGACCAGCGCCTTGCGGGAGGCGTCGGTGGCGGCGGCGTCGGAGAACCACTTGCTGTAGGACCAGCCGCCGAGCGAGATCTGCATCTTCAGGTTGGGGTACTTGGCCTTGAGCTGCTTCAGCTGGTTGAAGTTGCCCGCCAGCGGCTGGTCCCAGGTGTCGGTGGTGCCGGCCACCGAGGTGCCCGCGTCCCAGCCGCGGCCGAAGTCGGCCCAGGCGTCACCGGCACCGTCGCCGGCGTTCGGGTCGGAGTCGTTGCCCGCCGCCTTGTTGGTGATGAAGCACTGCTTGGTGGTCGGGTGGATGTTGGCGAAGGCGTAGTTGAGCGTGGTCAGCTTCGCCGCGGAGCCGGAGGTGTCGAGCTGCTTCACGCTGTAGCCGCGGGCGTAGACGCTCCACTGGGTGAAGTAGCCGATCTTCAGCCCGCCACCGCCGCCCCCGCCGGGCTGGGTCCTGGCGGTCACCGGGCCGGAGGCGGGGGAGGTGTTCCCCGCGGCGTCCCGGGCCTTGACGGTGAAGGTGTACGAGGTGTCCGGCGTCAGGCCGTCCACGGTGGCCGAGGTGGCGGCCACCGTCCTGGCGAGGGTGGCGCCGTTGTAGACGTCGTACGCCGTGACGCCGACGTTGTCGGTGGCGGCGGCCCAGCTCAGCGAGACCGAACCGGCGCTGGTGCCGGTCACCCCCGGGGTGCCGGGCGCGGTCGGCGGCTGGGTGTCCACCGGCGGGGTCGGCACGGTGACCCGGACCGGCCCCGCGGCGGCGGACCGGTTGCCGGCCGCGTCGAAGGCGACCACGGTGAAGCTGTGCGTGCCGGCGGACAGGCCGGCCAGGTTCGCCGAGGTGCCGGTGACGGTGGCGGCCTTGGTGGCGCCGTCCAGGACGTCGTAGCCGCTCACCCCGACGTTGTCGGTGCTGGCCGACCAGCTGAGCGCGGCGCCGTTGGCGCCGGACAGCGCGCCCTGCAGGTTGCCCGGAACGCTCGGGGCGGTGGTGTCGGAGGGGGCGCCGGCGCACGGCTGGCCGTTGAGCTTGCAGTTGAGCAGCGGCTTGTAGGCGCCCGAATAGGCGATGTTGAAGCCGAAGTTGTAGGAGGCACCCGGTGCGATGTCCGGCTGCCAGCTCGGGTTCTTCACCGTCACGTGGGAGCTCGCCACCGTGTAGGTGGCGTTCCACAGCGAGGCCACGCTGTTGCTCGCCGGGAGGTCGAACTCCAGGGTCCAGCCGGAGATGGTGGCGGCGGTGCCGTTGCTGATGGTGTAGCTGCCGCCGTAACCACTGCCCCAGTCCTGGTCCTTGGTGAAGGTGGCGGTGGCGGAGGCGGCCTGGGCGGAGGTGGCGGGGAGGGCGACCGCGATCAGCGGGGCGATCAGGCTGGCCGCGGCGAGCAGGGGCAGCCGGTACCGACGTCTGCGCATGGATGAGCTCCTGTCCGGGAGCGCGCCCGGCCCGTTGCCGGTGCGGGCGGGCCCCCCTACCTGTGGGGGGAGGTGCCAGGTGCGGTGGTGATGCGCGCTCGGGCCGTCGGGGACGGCCCGGAGCCCAGGTCCCGGGCCGTCGGGGTGCCGCGGAGGTCCTGTGTCATAGGAGGGTAAAGAGCCCCGGCGCGGCTGGCAATAGGTCTGGACCAGACCGGCGGGCGGGCCGCCGGGCCGGACCGGAGCCGGGAACGCCGAACGGCGGCCGGGCAGTTGACACTGCCGGCCGCCGTCGCGGAGGTGCGCGGTCGAACGGGCCCGGGCCCGCCGGGGCTCAGCCGAAGGGGCTGTACGCCGGCGGCTCGGGCGCCGGGGGCTCCGGTGCGGCGGCGGGCGCCGACGGGGCCTGCGGGGCGAACGGGTTGAAGTCGGCGGGCGGGATCCGGACCGGCGTGCCCTTGCCGGGCGCGGGCTGCTCGGCCGGCGCCGCGGCGGCGGGGGCGGCCGCCGGTGCGGGCGGGGCGAACGGGTTGAAGTCGGCGGGCGGGATCCGGACCGGCGTGCCCTTGCCGGGGCCGGGCGGGGCCGCGGCCGGCGGGGCCACCGGCGCGGCCGGCGCCGCGGCGGGCGCGGGGGCCGCGCCCGAGGTCACGGTGCCGAACGGATCGGCCGGCTGGCTGGGCAGCGTGGTGCCGAACGGGTCCGCGGCGGCCGGGGCGGCAGCGGGGGCCGCCGCCGGGGCGGGCGCGGCGGCGGGTGCCGACGGGGCCTGCGGGGCGAACGGGTTGAAGTCGGCGGGCGGCACCTTGACCGGCGTGCCCTTGAGTGCCGGCTGCTGCGCCTGGACGGGGGCGGCGGCCGGCGGCGCGGGCGGGGCGAACGGGTTGAAGTCGGCCGGCGGCACCAGCACGGGCGTGCCCTTCGGCGCCTCGGGCGCCACCGGGGCGGCGGGGGGCGCCGCGGGCGCGGCGACCGGCACCGGCGGGGCGACCGGCGGGGCCGGCGGGGTCACCGGAGGTGCGGGCGGGGCCGGCGGGGCGACCGGCGCCGGCTCGACCGGCTGCTGGGCCGGGGCCTGCGGCCAGGCCTGCTCCTGGACCGGTGCGGGCTGCTGGACCGGCGGCAGCGGGCTGCTGTCGACCATGCCGTCCCAGGCCAGCTGGATGCTCTCCAGTACCCGGGCGAACGCGCCCGCGTACAGCTCCCAGTCCTCCGTACGGGTGGTGCTGAGCTGCACGGTGAGCACCGAGCGGCCGTCCGGCAGCGGGACGAACGCCTGGGCGACCGCGCTGACCAGCTGCTGCGGGCGGCCGTCGGGCGCCAGCCCCGCGGGCAGCGCGGCGGTACGCGGCTCGACCAGCAGGACGGCGGGCCCGGCCGGCAGCAGCACCCGCCAGACCTCGGCGGCGGGCCGCTCGTCGGCCAGCGAGGTGGCCAGCGCGCCGACCTCCTGCGCGTGCGCGGTGACCGCGGCGACCAGCGAGGCGTGGGTGCGGCGCCCGGAGACGCTGACGGCGGCGAGGCCCGCGAAGACCACCCCGGCCGCGGCGGTCTCCTCGGCCAGCGCGGCCGACACCACCGCCCACTCCTTGCGCAGCTCGGCGCCGGCGCCGGCGAACAGCTCCTCGGTGACCTCGGTCAGGTGCGGGCCGAGCGCCGCGGCGCCGCCGCGGACCGTCAGCGGGTGGAACGCGGAGGGGACCAGGAGCCTGGCCTCCACCCCCGAGCCGGTGGCCAGCTCGTCCGGCTCCCGGACCTGGCGGTCGGCCGCCAGCGCCGCGAGGGCGGACGGGAAGGCCGGACGGAACTTCTCGTCCGCGCCCTGCGGGGTCACCGGCAGCTGGAACGCACCGGCCGAGGGGGCGGCCGTGCCGAGCACCGCGCCGCCGCCGAGCCGGGCCAGCAGGTCGGCCGCGGCGCCGGTGGCCGGCTCCGGGCGACGGGTGTGGGCGGCCTCGACCACCGTGCCCAGACCGTGCACACCGTGCAGGCCGGGGCCGTTCGGGCCGATCCGGACGCCGAACAGTGCGCCGGCCGACGGGTGCACCGTGCTCCCGAAGGCGGCCAGGGCGGTCGCCGGATAGTGCGTCGCCCGCTCGCCCAGCATCGCGTCGGCCAGTGTGTCCAGCGTGGCCGCGATCCGCTCCGCGGCGCTGAAGCCGTCCTGAGTCATGGCGCCGAGCCCCCCTCGCTCTCGGTGTGGCAGTACGCCACTTTCTATCAGAAACCGCTGACACCGCGGCATTCGGCGTCGAACCTCACCAACCGGTCGCCGCAGCTCCGGATGCCCGAGGCCGGACGCCGGGGGCCGGGGGCCGGGGGCCGAAGGGCGGGGTCAGTCCGCCGGCGGGGTGGCCAGCCGGCCCAGGTCCGCCGCCAGGCCGGGTACGGCCAGCAGTCCCGCCAGCTCCCGCACCAGCCGCCCGGTCGGCCCGTCCGGCCGCTCGGCGGCGAAGAACCCGGCCAGCTCGGTCGCCAGCGCCGGCTCCCGGGCCGCCGTGACGGCCAGCGCCGCCACGAACTCCTGCACCAGCTGCAACTGGAGCTCCTCCAGCGGGACGCTCCGCTCGGACAGCCAGTCCAGCGAGGTGATCTCGGCGTTGGCGATCCAGGCCCGGACGGTGCGGCGCAGCCCCGGGCTGGGCTTCGGGACCGCCAGGTGGAGCAGGATCTGCTCCTGGGCGGCCCGCCGCACCTCGTCGATCACCGCGGTGGTGCCGGGGCTGGCCGCCACCGACCCGCCGCGCAGCAGCGCCTCGAAGCCGGGCCCGTGGCTGCTCACGAAGTCCAGGTAGCGCCCCATCACCCGCAGCAGCCGCTCCGCGAGCGGGCCCTGCGCCTGCTCCTCGAACCGGCCCGCCAGCTCCTGCCCGGCCCGGCGCAGCGACTCCTCGTACAGCGCCTGCTTGCCGGGGAAGTAGTGGTAGACCAGCGGCCGGGAGGCGCCCGCGGCGGCCGCGATGTCGTCGATCGAGACGTCCTCGGGCGGGTGCTTGCTGAACAGGTCGAGCGCGACCGCGATCAGCTGCTCCCGCCGCTCGTCCACGCTGAGCCTGCGGCGCGGCGCGCGCTCGTCCTCGGACCGGGTCGCCGGCGTACGGGAAGCCATGCGGCTCAGCCTAGCCCGCCGGGACGGTTCGGCCGGGCGTTCGATCATGTTCCGGCCGGGCTGTCCTTGGAGGAGATGACGAAATTCTGACGGCTGCCCCGCAGGCCTGGCCCCGGCGCCGCTGACCTGGTCGAATCGGCGGTGTGAGTGAGAGATCCGGAACACCGGTCGGACGTCGGGTGGTCCTCGGCATGCTGGGCCTGGGGGCCGCCGGGGTGGCCGCCGGGCCGTTCCTGCAGCGCGCCGTCGAGGGCGTCACCAGCAAGGATCCGACCGGCCTGAGCGGGTTGCTGCCCGGTGGCGGCGGTTTCCGCTACTACTCGGTGGTCGCCTCGGTGCCGACCCTCACGGCGGCGGACTACACGCTGACCGTCGACGGGATGGTCGAGCGGCCGGCCACGCTGCGGCTGGCCGACCTGCAGGCGATGGAGCAGCACCGGATCGTCCACGACGTGCAGTGCGTGACCGGCTGGCGGGTGCCGGGCACCCCGTTCGAAGGGGTCCGGCTGTCCAGCCTGCTGGATGCGGCCGGGGTGCGGCCGGACGCGGGGGCGGTGCGGTTCAGCTGCTTCGACGGCAGCTACACCGAGAGCCTCACCCTGGAGCAGGCCCGCCGGGACGACGTGCTGGTCGCGCTGAGGATGCAGGACCAGCCGGTGAGCCACGCGCACGGCGGCCCGGTGCGGCTGTACGTCGCGCCGATGTACTTCTACAAGTCGGCCAAGTGGCTCTCCGGGATCACCGTGACGCCCTCGGTCGAGCCCGGCTACTGGGAGCGCTACGGATATGACGTCGACGCCTGGGTCGGCCGGTCGAACGGACGCGACGATGCGCCCACCGGGTGAGCCGGCGCCGGCCGGGCGGATCGCCCGGTTCAGCCGGGCCGAGCGCTGGGTGCACCGGGTGACGGCCGTCCTGATGACGGTCTGCCTGGTGACCGCAGCCTTCCTGTACTACCCGCCGCTGAGCGAGCTGGTGGGTCGGCGCCGGCTGGTCGTGGTGGTGCACGAGTGGTGCGGCCTGCTGCTCCCGGCACCGCTGCTGCTGGGGCTGGTGTCGGCGGCGCTGCGGGCGGACCTGGGCCGGCTGAACCGTTTCACCCCGGGGGACCGGGAGTGGCTGCGCGCGGTGCGCCGCCGCTCGTACCACCGGCCGGCCGGCAAGTTCAACGCCGGGCAGAAGCTGTACGCGGCCTGGATCGCCGGTGCGGTGCTGGTGATGCTCGGTACCGGGCTGCTGATGTGGTTCACCCACCTGGCGCCGCTGGTCTGGCGGACCGGGGCCACCTTCGTGCACGACTGGCTGGCGGTCGCGGTCGCCGTCGCGGTGGCCGGGCACGTGTGGATGGCGGTGCGCGACCCGGAGGCCCGGCGCGGGATGCGCACCGGCAGCGTCGATCCGCTCTGGGCGGTGCGCGAGCACCCGGACTGGGAGCCGGCCGCTCAGGCCGAGGCGGAGCGCCACTCCAGGTAGCGCCGCCAGGCCTCCCGGCCGTCCGGCACGAACTCCCACTCGGCCAGCCGGGCGGTCAGCTCGGCCTCGGTCAGCCAGTCGTGCCAGGCCACCTCCTCGACCTGAGGGGAGACCGGCCCGTCCCAGCGCGCCTGGTAGAGGTCGCACCACCAGGACAGCGCGCCGCCGTCCCGGAAGAGGAACTTGAACAGCGGCTCGGGGTGGATCCCGGTGACGCCGAGCTCCTCCTCGGCCTCCCGCACGGCCGCCTCGGCGTAGCCCTCGCCGCTGCCGACCACCCCGCCGACGAAGCAGTCGTACGCCCCGGGGGCGAACAGCTTGCGGTCGGTGCGCCGGTGGGTGAAGATCCGGCCCTGCGCGTCGCGGACCAGGATGAACACCGAGCGGTGGGTCAGACCGCGCCGGTACACCTCGCCGCGCGGCGCGGTGCCGACCACCCGGTCCTGCTCGTCCACCACGTCCAGCAGCTCATCGGCGGGGTTCGTCATGGCCCCACGGTACCGAGTCGGCGTCAGGTGGATCACCGGTCTAAGGTTCGAACGGGGGTACGGACGGACGCGACGAGGGCGGCGAGCGGTGACGACGGTGGAGATCTGGGGCGAGACGGCCGACGGCTTCGAGCCCGTACGGGAGGCGTTCGCCCGGAACTTCCGGGAGTACGGCGAGCTGGGCGCGGCCTTCGCGCTCTACGCCGACGGGCGCAAGGTGGTCGACCTGTGGGCCGGCGACGCCCGGCCCGAGGTCGGCGCCCGCCCCGCGCCCGCGATGCCCTGGACGGCCGACACCGCCCAGGTGCTGCGCTCGGTCACCAAGGGGCTGACGGCGGCCGCCGCGCTGCTGCTGGTCCAGCGCGGCCACCTGGACCTGGACGCGCCGGCCGCCTCGTACTGGCCGGAGTTCAAGGCGGCCGACAAGGAGCGGATCCCGGTCCGCTGGCTGCTCTCGCACCAGGCCGGGCTGCCGGTGCTGGACAACCCGCTGCGGGTCGAGGACCTGATCGCCTGGGAGCCCGCGGTGGCCGCCGTCGCCGCGCAGGCACCGGCCTGGGAGCCGGGCACCGCGCACGGCTACCACCCCTACACCTTCGGGTGGCTGGTCGGCGAGCTGGTCCGGCGGGCCGACGGGCGCAGCGTCGGCCGCTACTTCGCCGAGGAGATCGCCCGCCCGCTCGGCCTGGACCTGTGGATCGGCCTGCCGCCGGGCGCGGGGCCGCGGGTCGGCAAGCTGGTGGACCTGCCCGCGCCGGTCGCGGCCAGGACCGGCCCGGGCGGGCTGAAGGTGCGCCCCAAGCAGTCCGTCAAGGACGCCTACCGGGACCCGACCTCGCTGACCGCCCGCGCCTTCGCGGCGGTGCGCCCGACGGTGGACCTCAACGACCCGGCGGTGCAGGCCGCCGAGGTCCCCGGCGCGGGCGGCATCGGCACCGCCCGCTCACTGGCCCGGTTCTACGCCGCGCTGATCGGCGCCGCGGACCGGCACGGCGGGGCGCCCGGCCAGCGGCTGGCCCCGCTGTTCACCCCGCGGGTGCTGGCGGAGGCGGCCGGCCCCTCGGTGCACGGGCCGGACCGGGTGCTGATCGTCAACACCGCCTTCGGCCAGGGCTTCTTCCGGCACGGCGGGACCTCCCCGATGTCCTCCCCGGCCGCCTTCGGGCACCCGGGCCGGGGCGGCTCGCTGGGCTTCGCCGACCCGGAGCTGGGCATCGGCTTCGGCTACGTCACCAACGGCATGCAGCCGGGGGTGACCGGTGACATCCGCTCCCGCACGCTGATCACCGCCGTCCGCGCCTGCCTCGGCAGGTGACGAGGCGTCAGCCGGCCGGGTTCAGGCCTGGCCGGTGTCGAACCGGCTGACCTTGCCGCCCTCGACGGTGAACCGCCAGGCGGTGCGCATCTCGCCCCAGGTGTCGTTGCGGAAGGTGGCGACCAGCGCGAGGCCGCCGTCCTTCTCGGTCTGCACGTCCATGCGGCCGCGGGAGGAGAAGATCTCCCGGTCGACCCACTCGGCGAGGTTCCGGTCCGACCCGTCGTCGGACATGGTGGCGCCCGGGGTGAGCGCGGCGTCGAACGCCTCCCGGTCGCCGGCGTTGATCGCGGCCACCAGGGTGCGGACGGCGGGTTGGGACAGCTTGTCGACGGGGATGGTCATGGCTCTGCGGCTCCTGTTCCGCGGCCCGGACGGCCGCTGCCTCCCAGAGATCACGGCCGGGCCGCCGGCGCGCGCCGCTTGGGCCGTTCGCAGTCGCCCCGGTGCCTGCCTGACGGGGTGTCGGCCGGCGGGTTCGACCGGCCGGTGTGCTTGGATCCGGAGAGGCCCTCTCCTTCGGGTCTTGTCGGATCAGCGCGCGGCGGTGGGCGCCCGGCTGGGCGTGCCGGCGGAACGTCCTCGTGCTGGGTGCACTTGGGCGTTTCGCCGGTGCGTCCAGGCGGGATGCCCGGCGTCGCGCGCCCGGCAAGATCCGAAAGAGAGGGCCTGGGGGCCTGGGGGGACCAGTCGGAGGAAGGGAGACCGGGATGGGGCCGGCCGAACTGCTCGTCCTGACGTTCCCGCAGGCGACCATCACCCGGGAGACCGCGGTGGCGCTCAAGGCGCTGCGCACCGCCGGGGACATTCGGGTGATCGACTCGCTGGTGGTCACCCGGCACGCCGACGGCGCGGCCACCTACGGCGAGCTCGCCGACTTCGAGCACCTGCGCGGCGTGGTCGCGGACGGCGGCCAGGACCTGCCGCTGATCGGCCCGGAGGACGCCCAGGAGGCGGCCGAGCTGCTCGTGCCGGGGTCGGTGGCGCTGCTGGTGCTGATCGAGCACGTCTGGGCCGAGGCCGCCGCCGCGGCGCTGCGGGCGGTCGGCGGACGGATCGCCTCGGGGGTGCGGATCCCGCCGGAGACCATCGAGGAGGCCGTCCGGGCCGCCGAGGCGCGACTGTCGGCGGGGGGCTGAGCGCCGGCCGGCCGGTGCGGGCCCGGCTCGCGGCGGCGGCGGCGTGCCGGAGCGGGGCACCCCGGCGCGTGCGGGGTGCCCCGATCGGGTGGCGGGTGCGGTCAGCGGCCGAGTTCCGCCGCCTCCTCGTCGGTGAGCAGCCGGGAGCGGAGCAGGAACCGCCGGCCGGTGGGCGCCTCCAGCGAGAAGCCGCTGCCCCGGCCCGGTACCACGTCGATGGTCAGGTGGGTGTGCGACCAGTAGGCGTACTGGTCGCGGGCCATCCAGACCGGGACCGGTGCCAGGCCCTCGACCTCCAGCGAGCCCACCAGGTGGTCGGCCGCGGAGGTGAGGAACTCGCCGGCCGGGTAGCACATCGGCGCCGAGCCGTCGCAGCAGCCGCCGGACTGGTGGAACATCAACGGCCCGTGCTCGCTTGCCAGTTCGCGCAGCAGCTCGGCGGCGGCCGGGGTGACGGCCACCTGCGAGCGGGTGGTGGGCGGCATCCTAGAACAGGCCCAGTGCCTGCGGGGAGTAGCTGACCAGCAGGTTCTTGGTCTGCTGGTAGTGCTCCAGCATCATCTTGTGGGTCTCCCGGCCGATGCCGGAGTTCTTGTACCCGCCGAACGCGGCGTGCGCGGGGTAGAGGTGGTAGCTGTTGGTCCACACCCGGCCCGCCTGGATCGCCCGGCCGGCCCGGTAGGCGGTGGAGCCGTCCCGCGACCAGACGCCGGCGCCGAGCCCGTAGAGGGTGTCGTTGGCCATCTCGACGCCGTCCTCGAAGCCGTCGAAGCGGGCCACCGCGACCACCGGGCCGAAGATCTCCTCCTGGAAGATCCGCATCCGGTTGTGGCCCTCGAAGACGGTCGGCGCCATGTAGTAGCCGCCCGCCAACTCGCCCTCCAGCTCGACCCGTTCGCCGCCGATCAGGACCTTGGCGCCCTCCGCCTGGCCGATCTCGACGTACGAGAGGATCTTCTCCAGCTGGTCGTTGCTGGCCTGCGCGCCGACCATGGTGGCGAGGTCCAGCGGGTTGCCCTGGCGGATCGCCCGGACCCGCTCCAGGCCGTCGCCGAGGAAGGAGTCGTAGATCGAGCCGTCGATCAGCGCCCGGCTCGGACAGGTGCAGACCTCGCCCTGGTTGAGGGCGAACATCGCGAAGCCCTCCAGCGCCTTGTCGTAGAAGGCGTCCCGCTCGGCCGCCACGTCGGCGAAGAACAGGTTGGGGCTCTTGCCGCCCAGCTCCAGCGAGACCGGGATCAGGTTGGCGCTGGCGTACTGCATGATCAGGCGGCCGGTGGTGGTCTCGCCGGTGAAGGCGATCTTGCGGATCCGCGGGCTGGAGGCCAGCGGCTTGCCCGCCTCCACGCCGAAGCCGTTGACCACGTTGACCACGCCCGGCGGCAGCAGGTCGGCGACCAGCTCCATCAGCACCATGATCGAGGCCGGGGTCTGCTCCGCCGGCTTGAGCACCACCGCGTTGCCGGCGGCCAGCGCCGGGGCGAGCTTCCAGACCGCCATCAGGATCGGGAAGTTCCACGGGATGATCTGGCCGACCACGCCCAGCGGCTCGTGGAAGTGGTAGGCGACGGTGTCCTCGTCCAGCTGCGACAGCGAGCCCTCCTGGGCGCGCAGCGCGCCCGCGAAGTACCGCAGGTGGTCGACGGCCAGCGGGATGTCGGCGGCCAGCGCCTCGCGGACCGGCTTGCCGTTGTCCCAGCTCTCGGCGACCGCGAGGGCCTCCAGGTTCTGCTCCATCCGGTCGGCGATCCGCAGCAGCACCTGGGCCCGCTGGGCGGGCGAGGTGCGGCCCCAGCCGGGGGCGGCGGCGTGTGCCGCGTCCAGCGCCGCCTCGACGTCCTCGGCGGTGCCGCGGGCCACCTCGCAGAAGGTCTGCCCGGTGACGGGGGTGGGGTTCTCGAAGTACTGGCCGCGCACCGGGCGCCGCCACTCGCCGCCGATCCAGTGCTCGTACCGGGGGCGGAACTCGACCACGGAATCGGGCTGTCCGGGGGGCTGGTAGACCGTCAACGCTTTCTCCTCGCAACGACAGGCGCTGCCGGCCGGGCCCGCCCCGGGGCAGCGCGTCGGGCAGCCTAGGCGGCCCGGGCGGAAGGGTGCTGGAAGCTGACTGGAGGGGACGGCACGCGCTCGTCGACCCCTCAGCCCGGCACCCTAACTGCCCGGCCACGGCGCCGCCACGGTGCGTGCGGGAGCGGTTACGAGATCCGGTAGCGGCCGGTGCGGCCCTCCCAGCGCAGGTAGCCGGCGAGCCAGGCGGCCAGCCCGTCGGCGTACCGCTGGGCGGCGCCGCGCTGCTCGTGGTCCAGCTCCAACTGGTGGTAGGCAGTCGGTAGTTGCAGGCGCAGCATGGCGAACCGGTCGACCATCAGCTGGGCCTCGCCGAGCACCACCGCGCCGGCCTCCTCGGCCGAGCAGCTGCGCTCCTGCTGCACGATCATGACCAGGTTGTAGACGTCACCGCGGGGCGCCTCCAGCGGGTAGGACCGGACGTCGTTGCTGAACGACGGTATGTCGGCCGCCAGTTGGCGCAGCTGGCGCAGCACGGGGTGGTGGAACACGGACTGCGGCACCTCGAACCGGCCGAGCCGCTCGATCATGTCGAACAGGGTCTCCATCGCCGCGGTGCCGCGCCGCAGCACCATGTAGCCCTCCCGGTCCGGGAGTTCGGCGAAGCTGCGACCGGCCGCCTCGGCCGGGTGGCTGGCGAGATACCACTCCCAGTTGTACGCCGCGCGGGCCCGCCAGCGGGCCGGCATGCCCGCCGCGCTGCGCCGCCAGAGGTCGGAGAAGGCCTGCTCCACGGTGGAGCCGCCGGAGGCCGGAGCGCCGTGCACGATCGCGGTCAGCCGGTCGCAGATCCTGGCCACCTCGGCCGGATGTTGGCCGAGTTCGGTGTCGAACTGGTCGTCGAACAGGAAATAGAATCCCAACAGGTCCGTGGCGAGGCCGAGTTCGTCCGGTCCGGCCTCGGGGTAGCAGATCGCGGCGAGGTCGGCGACCTCCCAGTGCTCGTACGCCGACTCGGTGGTGCGGGCCGCGAGACGGCCGTACCGGTCGAGCCAGAGCCGGTGGTGGGCCGCGGCCCCGGCCTGGTGGGGGCTTCTTCTGTGGGGGAAGGGAAGCTCAAGCGAGGTGCAGTCGGACATCGTTCTCCCGGCGCTGCTGAGGGTCTGTGCTGTGCGTACTGCTCGGCCTCGGGGTGGCCCGCATCCGTAAGATCATCTCCAGCTGTGCGGGCCGAAGATTATCTGATCACATCATCAGACGTCAGAGGTACCAGGGCATTTGCCCTGGGCGGTCGCTCTCAACCCTGTCCGTGGCCTCCGGCCTGCGCGAATGCCGCCCATGGGGGCGCGCGCGGCGCTAATGTCGAGACGGAACCACGGATCTGTGAGGCGGAGGGCGTGCGGTGGCCGGAGATCAGCAAGGGGATCGGGAGCACGGTGCCGGGGCGGTCGACGAGCCACTCCACGAGCGCGAGTCGGAGCTGGAGACCGCCGAGCAGGCGGTGAAGCGGCTCTGCCGGGCCTTCGCCGCCGGCGGTACCGAGATCGGCGAGCTGCTGCTCTACTCCGGCCCGGCCGGCATGGGCAAGACCACCGTGCTGCACCAGGTCCGCCGACTGGCCGGGGTGGAGCGCGGCTGTACCGTGCTCTTCGCCCGGGGCGGCGAGCGCCAGCGCAACGAACCCTTCCGCGTGCTGCGTCAGTTGCTGCTCCCGGTGCTCGGTGCGCTGAACGAGGCCGAGAGCCGCGAGGTGTTCGGCAACTGGTACGGCATCGTCGGCCCCGCCATCGGCCTCTTCCCGCCCTCCGGCGAGCTGGAGCCGCTCGACCCGCAGGGCGTCCGGGACGGCCTGGACTTCGTGCTCACCCAGCTCGCCCCCCGCAAGGCGCCGCTGGTCATGGTCATCGACGACCTGCACTGGGCCGACCTCGAATCGCTCACCTGGCTCGCCTCGTTCGCCGTCCGCTCCCGCGAACTCCCCGTCCTGCTGGTGCTCGGCTACCGCGACGAGTTCGAGGAGGAGGCCCGGGGGCTGAGCCAGCAGATCGAGGGCATCGCGGCCCGCCGTCACCAGCTCAACCCGCTCAACCCCGGATCGGTCACGCACCTCGTGCGGGGAGTCTTCGGCGACCGCGCCGACGACGCCTTCTGCCGCCAGGTCTGGGCGATCACCGCCGGCACGCCGTACGACATCATGATCCTGCTCCGCGAGGTGCGCGAGCAGGGCCTCGACCCGATCGAGGAGAACGCGCCCAGGCTGCGCGACCTCGCCGCCGCGGCCCGCGGCCAGACCCTGCAGTACTGGCTGGAGAAGCTCGGCCCGGTCACCCTGCGGTTCGCCTGGGCCGCGGCCCTGCTCGGCACCGACATCAAGCAGCCGCTGGCCGCCACCATCTCCGCCCAGGGCCCGGACCAGTCCGACGAGTCGGTCCGCCGGCTGCGCAAGCACCGCGTGCTCACCAGCAGCCCCAACGGGCGGCTCGAGTTCGTCCACCCGCTGATCGGCACGGCGATCTACCTGACCATGCCGCCCGGCACCAAGACCGCCATGCACGGCATCGCCGCAGCCGCCATCGAGAACTCCGGCGGCTCGCTGATCGCCTCCTCCCGGCACCTGCTGGAGACCCACCCCGAGGGTGACTACACCATCGTCCGCAAGCTGCGGAAGGCCGCCGCCGAGCACCTGGCGATCGGCGCCCCCGAGGCCGCCCAGCGTTGCCTGGCGCGGGCCCTCAACGAGCCGCCGGACGAGGCCGACCGGGCCGAGGTGATCTACGAACTCGGCTGCTCCGCCCTGCTCACCGACCGGGTCTCCACCGTCAACCAGCTGGAGCTCGCGCTGGAGATGGAGGGCGGCCTGCGCGACGACCTGCGGGTGGACGCCACCTTCCGGCTCTCCGAGGTGCTGGCGCACGCCGGCGAGCTGGTCCGGGCCGCCGAGATCTGCCAGGAGGAGGCGCTGCGCACCCCGCCCGGGCCCGGACGGCTCCGGCTGGAGGCCTCGCACTTCATGTGGGCCGCCTTCCAGCGCGACGAGGCGGACGGCCCGGACCGCTCCCGCCGGCTCAAGGCCCTCTACTCCAGCCTCGGCGAGCGGGACACCGCCGCCGAGCGCGCGGTGCTCGCCATGCGCGCCTGGGACCTCACCCTGCGCGGCGCGCCCTCCGCCGAGGCGGTCAACCTCGCCGACGAGGCCCTGGTGGACGGCCGGCTGCCGGCCGAGTTCGGCTGGACCAACACCACCTGGGGCTTCGAACTCCCCGCCCTGATCGGCCTCACCCTCACCTACACCGACGAACTCGCCCGCGCCGAGCGGCTGTTCTCCGAAGCCATCCTGGAGTTCGAGGTGGCCGGCTGGAGCGGCGCGCACCGCGGCTTCGCGTACTTCCTGATGGGCCTGGTGCGGTTCCGCCGCGGCTTCCTCCCGGAGGCCGAGGACTTCCTGCGCCGGGGCCTGAAGATCTCCGAGCGGATCGCCCCCGGCATCCCGCTGCAGTGGGACATCGTCGGCGTGCTCGCCGACACCCTGCTCGCCCGCGGCCGCACCGAGGAGGCCTGGGAGCTCGCCGAGCGCTACGGCTTCGCCCCGCCCTACCACCCGACCGCCATGGTGCTGCCCGACGCCCCGACCCTGTACGGCAAGCTGCTGCTGGCCAAGGGCGACCGGGTCGGTGCGGTCGCCGCCTTCACCGAGGTCGGCGCCCAGCTCGACGCGCGCGGCTGGCACAACACGGTCTGGGCCCCGTGGGCCGGCCACCTCGCGGTGGCACTCGCCCCGGACGACCCGGACGCGGCCCGCAAGTACGCCGAATCGGCCGTCGCCCGCGCCCGGGACTTCGGCTCCCCGTCCGCGGTCGGCACCGCCCTGCGGCTGCAGGCCGCCATCACCGAGGGCCCGCGCGCCGTCGAACTGCTCCTGGAGGCCGTCGGCCACCTCGGCCTCTCCCCGGCCGGGTACGAGCACGCGCACGCCCTGGTCGACCTCGGCGCCGCGCTGCGCCGGGTCGGCCGCCTCACCGCCTCCGGCGAGTACCTCTACCAGGGCTTGGAGCTGGCCCAGCACTGCGGCGCCGACGGCCTGGTCGCCAAGGTCCGCCAGGAGCTGGCGGTCTCCGGGCTGCGCCCCAACCGGCTGCGCACCCTCAGCAAGGACGCGCTCAGCCAGCCCGAGTGGGACGTCGCCCAGCTCGCCGTCCAGGGCATCCCGCCGCAGCGGATCGCCGAGCAGCTGAACATCCAGCTCAGCCTGGTGCACCGCCGGCTGGCCGCCGTCCACCGCAAGGCCGGCGCCGGCCCCGAGGGCCTGGCCGCCGCCCTGGGCCTGCCCGAGCGCGCCCCGGACGAGGACGACTGAGCCGCCCCGCGCGCTGATCCGGCCGCCGGACCCGCCGAGGTCATAGGCTGCTGACCAGGGACCGGGCATGGCCGCCGTGGCTCAGCCAGACGGCCGGTGAGGAGCAGGTGATGACGTCGGCGCAGGCCACCGAGGTACGGCGGGAGCCCTTCGAACCCAGCGGGGCGGGCTCCGCCATCGAACGCTGGACGCTGCGCTGCGGGCCGCTGGAGGCGAGCGTGCTCAACCTCGGCGCGACCCTGCACACCCTCACCGCGCCGGACCGCGCCGGCACCCCGGCCCAACTCCTGCTCAGCACCGAGGAACTGGGCACCCTGCTCGGTCCGGCCCGGCACTTCGGCGCCACCGTGGGCCGGTACGCCAACCGGATCGCCGGCAGCCGGATCACCCTGGACGGCGTGGACCACCCGCTGCTGCCCACCGGCCACGGCGTCACCCTGCACGGCGGCCCGGACGGATTCGCCAACCGGATGTGGGAGTCCGAGCAGGTGCCCGGCGGCGTCCGGCTGCGGCTGCACAGCCCCGACGGCGACCAGGGCTTCCCCGGCGGCCTGGACGTCACGGTGACCTACACCCTCGACGCCGGGGCCCTGACCATCGCGTACCACGCGGTGACCAGCCACCCCACCGTCGTCAACCTCACCAACCACGCCTACTTCAACCTGGCCGGCGAGGGCAGCGGCGACGTCCTCGGCCACCTGCTCACCCTGGACGCCGACGCCTACACACCGGTCGACGACCGGCAGATCCCGTTCGGCCCGTTCGAGCCGGTGGCCGGCACACCGTTCGACTTCACCACCGCCCGGCCGGTCGGCAAGGGCATCCACGAGGACCACCCGCAGCTGCGCGGGCCGCGCGGCTACGACCACAACTGGGTGCTGCGCGAGCGCCCGGCCGACGGCACCCCCGGCCGGGCCGCGCTGCTGGAGGACCCGGTCAGCGGCCGCACCCTGGAGGTCCTCACCACCGAGCCCGGGGTCCAGGTCTACACCGCCAACCACCTGGCGGGCACCGTCACCGGCCTCGCCGGGGTGCCGTACGCCCAGTACGCCGGGATCGCCCTGGAGACCCAGCACCACCCGGACTCCCCGCACCAGCCGTCCTACCCGAGCACCGAGCTGCGCCCGGGGCAGGAGTTCCGCTCCACGACCGTGCTGCGCCTGGGCACCGTCTGACCGGGCGGTCGGGGGGCCGGGCCGCTCCGCCGTCCGCCGTATATTGGGCAGCGTGGAGAGATCGGACCCCGGCGTGCACCGCGCGCTCGCGGCTCCCGCGCGGCGGGCGCTGCTGGCGGCGCTGACCGAGGCGGCCGAGCCGCTGGACAGCCGGCGGCTCGCCGAGCTGACCGGCCAGCACGTCACCACCGTCCGCCACCACCTCACCGAGCTGGTCCGGGCCGGGCTGGTGGAGGCCCGCCGGGACGAGTCGGTGGCCGGCCGCGGCCGGCCCCGGCTGCTGTACGGCGCGGCGCCGGCCCGCGCGCAGCTCGCGGCCTACCAGGACCTGGTCGAGGTGCTGGCGCTCGGCTACGGCGCGGACCCGGCGGCGCGCTCGGCACGGGCCGAGCAGGCCGGCCGCAGCTGGGCCGGCGACCGCCCCCCGACCGGGACGGAGGCCGAGGCCCGGACGCCAGTACCGCTGGCGGAGCAGGTGGTGGCGGAGGCCGAGCGCTGGGGTTTCGAACCCGAGCTGCGCGCGGGCGGCACCGAAGTCGCGCTGCACGGCTGTCCGTTCCTGCGCAACGCCGAGCGCCACCCCGAGGTGGTGTGCGCCGTCCACCAGGGCCTGCTGGACGCGCTGGCGGAGCGGGCCGGGGCCCCCGGCACGGTCCGCCTGCGGCCGTTCGCCGAACCGGGGGTCTGCCTCGTCGCGCTGGCGCTGCCGAACGCCTGACGCTCCGTCATGCCACGTCAGGCGGAGGCGGAGGCCAGCCAGAGGTCCGGCCCGAACACCTCGTAGCGGATCGCGGCGGCCGGCACCCCGCGGCGCAGCAGCTCGGTGCGGGCGGCGCGCATGAACGGCAGCGGGCCGCACAGGTAGGCGGTGACGCCCGGCGGCAGCTCGACCAGGGCGAGGTCGGCCAGGCCGGGCCGGGCCCCGGTCCCCTCGCCGTCCTGCTCGTACCAGCGGTGCAGCTCGGCCCCGGGCAGCGCCGCGGCGAGCTCGGCGAGCTGCTCGGCGTGCGCGTGGTCGGCGGGGGAGCGGTCGGCGTGCACGGCGACCACCCGGCGGGTGGAGCCGGTGCGCACCAGGTGGTCCAGCATCCCGGTGATCGGCGTGCAGCCGATGCCTGCGGAGGCGAGCAGCACCGGGCCGGCGCCGTCCTCCAGGACGAGGTCGCCGAACGGGAGCGAGACGGTGAGCCGGTCGCCGGCCCGCAGCCGGGCGTGCAGGTGGCCGGAGACCTCACCGGCCGGTCCGTCCTGCCCGTGCACCCGCTTCACGGTGATCCGCCAGGTCTCGCCGGGGGCGGCGGACAGGCTGTACTGGCGCAGTTGCCGGGCGCCGTCCGGCAGTTCGACGGCGACGCTGACGTACTGGCCGGGCCGGAAGGCGGGGGCCGGGCCGCCGTCGGCGGGGCGCAGGGTGAAGGAGACCGCGTCCCGGGACTCCTGCTGCCGGGCGAGCACCGTCATCTGCTGCCAGACCTGCCCGGGCTCGACGCCGGCCGCCCGGTAGAGGCCGGCCTCCAGGGCGATCAGTTCGCCGGCCATCAGCCAGTAGACCTCGTCCCAGGCGGCGGCGACCTCGGGGGTGACCGCCGCGCCGAGCACCTCGGCGATGGCCGCGAACAGGTAGGTGTGGACCACCTGGTACTGCTCGCGGGTGATGCCCAGAGAGGCGTGCTTGTGGGCGATCCGGGCCAGCAGCGGGCCCGCGGCGGTGCGCTCGGACTGGTCGACCAGCAGGGTGGCGTACCCGGCGACGGCCCCGGCGAGCGCCTGCTGCTGGGCGCCGGCGGCCTGGTTGCCGCGGTTGAAGAGGTCGCGCTCCAGCTCGGGGTGGTCGGCGAACATCTTGGCGTAGAAGAGCGTGGTGATCTCCGAGATCGCGGCTCCGACGGCGGGCAGGGTGGCGCGGACGGTCGCGGTCGACTCGGGCGAGAGCACGGGTGCCTCCAGGGCGGGACGGGCGGTTCGGTGCTGCGGCGAGAGCCGCCCGCTCAATATAAATGATGCCCATCCTCTTAAATGCGGGAGGGCGTGCTTTCGGCGCCTTGCGGCAAGCCGTGCAAGGGGGTGGCGCAAACTGGATGAATCGGCCGGAAGACGGCTACCTTGCGGCAACGCCGAGGACACGCGGGCGTAACGATCGCCAGATCTTGCAGAAACTTGCTGCAAGGACTTTCCGATGCGATTGCATCGCTGTTACGTTCCTGCCCAAGCCCGACGGCCGCAACGGCGCAGTCGGCTGGGACAGCCATTATGCGCGGTCCTCCTCCCTCTCGGGCACCCCCACCTCCTTAGGAGTTCTCATGCGGCGTGGCATCGCGGCCTCCGCTCTCGTTGCGGCCCTTGCGGTAACGCTTGCAGCCTGTGGCAGCAGCGGCACCAGCGCGGACGGCAAGTCCTCCGGGCCGGTCACCATCACCTACTGGGACACCTCCAACGCCACCAACGAGGCTCCGAACTACCAGGAACTGGTCAAGAAGTTCGAGGCCGCCAACCCGAACATCAAGGTCAACTTCGAGAACGTCCCGTTCGACCAGGCGCAGAACAAGCTGCAGACCGCGATGGGCGCCAAGGGCGCGCCGGACGTCTTCCGCTCCGAGGTCGGCTGGACCTCCGCGTTCGCCAAGGCCGGCTTCCTGGAGCCGCTGGACGGCACCCCCGCGCTGGCCGACGCCGCCGCCTTCCAGCCCAGCCTGATCCAGCAGGCCAAGTTCGACGGCAAGACCTACGGCGCCCCGCTGGTCACCGACACCCTCGGCCTGCTCTACAACAAGGCGCTGTTCGAGAAGGCCGGCATCACCAAGGCCCCCGCCAGCTGGGACGAGCTGAAGGCCGACGCCGCCCAGCTCAAGGACAAGGCCGGCGTGGACGGCTTCTTCATGCGCGCCGGTGACGGCTACTACGCGATGCCGCTGCTGTTCGGCGAGGGCACCGACATGGTGGACGCCAAGAACAAGAAGATCACCATCTCCTCGCCGGAGGCCGCCAAGGCCGTCGAGACCTACAAGTCGCTGTTCACCGCGCCCGGCACCGTCAAGGCCGATGTGACCACCGACTCGTACGCGCACATGATGGACGCCTTCAACACCGGCAAGGTCGCGATGATCATCCAGGGTCCCTGGGAGGTCACCAACATCTTCAAGGGCTCCGCCTTCACCGACCAGAAGAACCTCGGCATCGCCCCCGTCCCGGCCGGCTCCACCGGCAAGTCGGGCGCCCCGACCGGCGGCCACAACGTCTCGGTCTACGCCGGCTCGGACGACGCCCACAAGGCCGCCGCCGAGAAGCTGGCCGGGTTCCTCACCTCCGCCGAGAGCCAGACCTTCCTCGCGCTGAAGAACTCCACCCTGCCGACCCGCGCCGACGCGTACACCGCCGAGGTCAAGGCCAACCCGGGCATCGCCGGCTTCCAGGCGGTCCTCCCCACCGCCCAGCCGCGCCCCGAACTGCCCGAGTACGCCTCGCTGTTCGCCTCCATCGGCACCAACCTCGGCAAGATCGTCCAGGACCAGTCGGCCACCCAGGCCGGCCTGGACGCCACCGCCGTCGACTACGCCAAGCTGCTCCCCGGCTTCAGCAAGTAATGCCACCGGCCGCCCGGCCCGCCTAGGGCTTGTCTGACAATTCCCGCCGGGCGCGCGACGCCGGGCATCCCGCCTGGACGCACCGGCGAAACGTCCAAGTACGTCCAGTACGAGGAC
>NZ_JBEOUL010000028.1:0-104872 GCF_040304075.1 Kitasatospora sp. NPDC094015 | reverse complement strand
GCCGTCAACAAGGACCCCGAAGCCCCCATCTTCGAACTCGTCGACTACGGCGTCGTCGGAGACCTCTTCACCGTCCTCCCCCAACTCACCGACGACACCAAGGCCCGCAAGGGCTGAGCGTCCGGTCCCGTACGGGCAGCACGCCCGAAGGCCCCCGTCCGGCCGGACGGGGGCCTTCGGGCGTCCCGGCCGCGACGGGCCGGGAGCGGCGTCAGTAGGGCTGGACCAGGACGTGCGCGGCGCCGGGGATGCCGATCTTCAGCAGCTCGTCCTCCTCCGGGGTGGTGGGGGTGCCGGTCTCCTGCTTGAGCACGGCCCGGGAGAGGTTCTGCACCCACATCGCGCGGGGGCGGCGGCGGGCCTCCCAGGCGGCGAGCGCGGCCGGGACGTTCTCCTCCTCCTCCAACGACCGGGCCAGCACCAGCGCGTCCTCGACGGCCATCGCCGCGCCCTGGGCCAGGTGCGGGGTGGAGGCGTGCGCGGCGTCACCGGCCAGCACCACCCGGCCCACGTGCCAGGGCTCCTCGACGGTGACCTGGGAGATCCGCGAATACACCACCGCGGCCGGGTCGGTGACCTCGGTGAGCGCCTCGGCGACCGGTCCGCCGAAGGCGGCGAGCCGCTCGGCCAGCTGCTCGTGGGCGCGCTCCGGGTCCGGCCGGAAGTCCTCGGCCTCGGCGAACACCGCACCCAGGTACATCAGTTCCTCGGTGATCGGGGTCAGCAGCGCCTTGGCGGTGCGGTCACCGGTGCTCATCAGCACGCCCTGCACCTCGGGCTGCCGGGGCACGGTCACCCGCCAGTTGGCGAACCCGGTGTACTCGGGGGCGAACCGCCCGCCGTACAGCCGCTTGCGCAGCGGGGAGCCGATGCCGTCGAAGCCGACCACCAGGTCCCAGCGCCCGGTGCTGCCGTCGGCGAGGGTGACGTCCACCCCGTCGCCGTCGTCGGCGAGTTCGGTGACGGTGGTGCCGAAGGTGAGCTCGGCCCCGGCGGCGGTGGCGGCCGCGCCGAGCACGGCGGCCAGCGCCGGGCGCGGGATGCCGAGGCTGGCCGGTGCCTCGTCCATCCGGGGCTGCGGGATCTTGGCGAGGGTGTTGCCGACCGGGTCGCAGATGGTCAGGGTGTCCCAGCCGAAGCCGGCCGTCAGGCAGGCGTCCAGCACGCCGATCTCGCGCATCACGTGCAGCGCGTTGGACGGCTGGATGATGCCGACGCCGAGGGCGTCCAGCTCGCCGCGCAGCTCGGCGACGCGGACCCGGTGGCCGCACCGGGCGAGCGCGGTGGCGAGCGTCAGGCCGCCGATGCCGCCGCCGTGGATCAGGACGCGCAGGGGGGTTGCCATGTCAGGTGTCTCCGGAGGTCGAAGGGCGGGCGGGGACGGAAGCGTGGGTCAGCCGACCGGGGCGGGCTCGGGCAGGGCCATCAGGTGGTCGACCAGCGCGAGCAGCGCGTCCCGGCCGAAGGTCCGCTCGCGGACGTCGCCGACCAGCAGCGGGATGTGCGGGTCCAGGTCGAGCGCGGCCCTGATCTCCTGCGCCGTACGGGTGTTGACGCCGTGGAAGCAGTTGATCGCGACCACGAACGGGATGCCCCGGCTCTCGAAGAAGTCGATCGAGGCGAAGCTGCTCTCCAGCCGCCGGGTGTCCGCGATCACCACCCCGCCGAGCGCGCCGTTGACCAGGTCGTTCCACATGAACCAGAACCGCTCCTGGCCCGGGGTGCCGAACAGGTAGACCACCAGCTCGGGGCTGACCGTGATCCGGCCGAAGTCCAGCGCGACCGTGGTGGTGTCCTTGCGGTCGATCCCCGCCAGGTCGTCGACGCCCTCGCTGGCCCGGGTCAGGTACTCCTCGGTGCGCAGCGGGGCGACCTCGCTGACCGCGCCGACCATGGTGGTCTTGCCCACCCCGAAGCCGCCCGCGATCAGGATCTTCACGGCGGCCTGGGCCGCCTGGCTGTCTGTCATCTCACTCACAGGGTGTCTCCCCCGGCCGCGCGGGAGACGGCGGCCGGTCGGTGGGCGGGCATGGGGTGGGGCGGCGCCGGCAGCGGCCGGTCAGAGCCGTCTGAGGCCCTCGCGCACGGCGCTGAGCAGCCCGAGGTCGGAGCGTCCGCCGACCGCGACCGCGAGGGGTGCCCGCGCCAGCAGCAGGCCCTGGTCGACCAGGTCGGCCACCAGGATCTTGGCCAGCGAGACCGGCAGCCGCAGCTCCGCCGCGACCTCGGCCAGCGCGGCGGAGCGCCGGCAGCGCTCCAGCACCACCCGGTGCTCCGGCTGGAGCCCGCGCGGGCCGGGCCGGGCCGCCGCCTGGGTCCCGCCGCTCCGGTCCCGGGCCGTGGTCAGCACGGTGATCAGGCTGAAGTCGTCCCGCTCCGGGGCCGTGCGGCCCCGGGTCACGGTGTACGGGCGGACCATCGAGTCCGCCGCGTCGTCCTCGGCCTCCGGCTCCTCGTACCAGTGCGGCGGCGGGGTCACCCCAGACCACCGCCGCGGGCGCCGAAGGCGTCGAACTCGCCGCGGACCGGGGTGCTGAGCTTCTGGCCGACCTGCTGCACCAGCTTGTGCATGGCCAGCGACATCAGCTCGGCGTCCACCTCCTGGGAGGCGGTCACCGCCAGGTGGGTGCCCTGGCCCGCCGTGATGACGAACAGCCAGATCTCGGCCAGCTCCACGATCACCTGGTGCACGGGGCCGCCGTCGAAGAGCTGGCCGACGCCGCGGGCCAGGCTCTGCTGGCCGGTGGCGACCGCCGCCAGCCGTTCCGCGTCCGCGCGGTCGATGGACCGGGAGTGGCTGACCACCAGGCCGTCGTCGGAGAGCAGGACGGCGTTTCTGGTCCCGGGCACCGAGTCCACGAGGCCGTCGAGCAGCCAGTCGAGATCCTGGTGGGTGGCGGTGGTGCGCGTCATGACCGGTCTTCCGTCGTAGGGTTGGGGATTTCCTGGCCCGGGGCGTCCGGGCCCTCGAAGGCGCCCGGATTCTCCCGGGCGGCCCTGGACCGCCGCTGGAACGCGCCGATGGCCGCGCCGGCCCGGCGGGGGGCCGGGCGGAGCATCGGGTTCTCGTCCCAGCGGGGCGGCCTCGGGCGGGTCCTCGGCTGTTCGGGGGTGAGCCGCAGCTCGTCCACCAGGCTGGCCTGGCGGACCCGGCGCGGCAGCGGCGGTTCACCCTGCGGCTCGGGCTCCTGCCACCCCTGCGGCTCGGCCGGGGCGTACGGGTCACCGGGGGCGTACGGGTTGCCCACCGGGGCGGGCTCGGCCGCGGTGTACGGGTCGGCCGGGGCGTACGGGTCACCAGGGGCGTACGGGTCTGCGGGCACGAAGGGCTCGGCCGGCGGGAACGGTTCGGCCGGGGCGTACGGGTCTGCGGGCACGAAGGGCTCGGCCGGCGGGAACGGTTCGGCCACCGGGAAGGGGGCGGCCGTGGGGAAGGGCGCGAGCGCGGCGTACGGCTCGCCCGGCTCGGACCGCTCGCCGTACGGGGGCTGTCCGGCGTACGGCAGTTCGGCGACCGGGCGGCGGGGCTCCTGGCCGGAGCGCCCCGGCGGGAGCTCGGGGGTGGTCGCCCGGGCCAGTGCCTCGCCGCGCGAGCGGGTGGGCAGTGCGTCGGAGGGCGTGGCGTCCGGCACCGGGCGCAGCCCGGGCGGCGCGACCAGCAGGGCGTCCGGGAGCAGCAGGATCGCCCGGGTGCCGCCGAAGGCCGAGGGCCGGAACTCGACCCGCAGGCCGTGCTGGGCGGCCAGCCGGGCGACCACGTGGAAGCCGAGCCGGATGTCCTCGGTGTGCGCGAGCACGTCCAGCCGCGGCGGGCGGCTCATCAGCTCGTTGGCGGCGGCCAGTTGGTCCTCGTCCATGCCGAGGCCGCGGTCCTCGACCTCGATCGCCAGGCCCCGGCCGACGGTGCCGGCCCGGACCTCGACGGGGGTGGGCGGCGGCGAGAAGCTGAGCGCGTTCTCGACCAGTTCGGCCACGATGTGCGCGACCGGGCCGACCGCGCGCTCCGACAGCCAGGGGCTGCCGTCGAGGTCCAGCACCACCCGGGCGTAGTCCTGCACCTCGCCCTGGGCGGCGCGCAGCACGTCCAGCAGCGGGACGGGCTTGCGCCAGCGCCGGTGCGGGGTGCCGCCGGCGAGGATCACCAGGTTCTCCTCGTAGCGGCGCAGCCGGGCGGTGAGGTGGTCGAGGTCGAACAGGCCCTCCAGCACCTCGGGGTCCTCGTGCCGGCGCTCCAGCTCGTCCAGCTTGCGCAGCTGCTGGCCGATCAGCAGCTGGGTGCGGCGGGCGATCCGCTGGAGCAGCTTCTCGAAGCCGCGGTGCTGGTCGGCCTGGCGCACGGCGGCGGAGATCGCGCTGGCGCGGGCGAGGTTGAGGGCCGCGCCGAGCCGGGAGAGCTCGTCACCGGCGGCGGCCTGCGGGCCGTCCTCGATGGCGGCGGCCTCGGCGGCGGCGTCGATCTGCTCGCCCTGGGCGAGCCGTTCCACCACCTCGGGCAGGCTGCGTTCCAACTCCTCCGCGCGTTCCTGGAGTTCGGTGATCCGGCGGCGCATCGAGCGGGTCAGCCGCCAGGTGGTGACGATCACCGCGACCACCGCGAACAGGCCGATCACGCTGGTGAGCACCACGGTCAGCAGCAGGTGCTTGATCGAGCCGAGGCCGACGTCGACCACGCTGCTGGTCCTGGACTCCATCAGGGTGACCAGCTTGGGCGTCAGCTGGTCCATCGCCTGGCGCCACTTCTGCTGGTTGGGCGCGAGGGCCACGTTCCCGGCCGGGTCGGCGGCGGTGGGCCGCAGCAGGGCCTGCTCGACCTCGGTCTTGGCCTGCCAGGCCGGGCTCCTGACGATCTCCTCCCACATCGCCGTCTCGGCGGGCGACAGGTAGGGGGCGACCTCCGTGCCGTAGCGGAACGGCTGCTCGTTCACGGCCTGCTGGACCTGCTGGTAGTCCTGGACGGAGAGCTTCCCGGCGGGCCAGCCGCGGGCCAGCAGGGCGTCCGAGCGGGAGATCATCTCCTTGGTCCAGAACAGCCCGATCAGCGGCTGGGAGATGGTGGTGACCTTGCCGTCGTCGACGTGGCTGAGGGCGGTGAACAGCCGCAGGTCGACCGCGATCAGGTCGGTGTAGTAGCGGTAGACGGTCGCCTGCCGGTCGGCCGGGCCGCCGCCCTCGTCCACCGCGGCGCGCTGGGCGTCGAGGCGGCCCATCGCCTGCCGGGCCTGGAGGACCGCGTCGCGCACCTCGGCGGGCGCGTCGGAGGCGGTGACCCCGGACAGCTTCTCGAAGGTGGCGATCGCCTCGTCGGTCTTGCGGCGCTGGTCGCGCAGTTGGTCGGCGACGCTGCCGGGGCGGGCGATCGCCTCGGCGCTGAGCCGGCGCTCCTCCTGGAGGTTGTAGTACACGATGTTGGACGGCTGGCCGGCCTGCTGGGCCAGCTGTCCCTGGGCTGCCATCCGCTGGAAGCTGACGAAGGTCTCGCCGGTGGTCGCCGCCCAGAGCGCGGCGAGGGCGAGACCCGGCACGACGGCCAGGATCAGCAGGGCGGAGCGCAGGGACATCCGGGAGCGGCGGCGGGGCCGGGGAGTCCTTCGGGGTGCCGTGGGAGCCGACGACTCGACCACCGCCCCCTGCTTCGTTGGGGCGATCCGCCGAGACGCACGCGCGCGCAGGGCATTCTCCTTGGAGACGGCGGTCCCCGTGACGGGATGACCGTGTCTGGTAAGAACATTGACGGGTGGATATTAGTCATATTGCATATCAACCACGAAACCTCGGCGGATAGTTCACGCGCCGTTACACAAGGGACGCAGGCCGGTCCGGTGCCCCCGACACCCGGCGCCGCGCCCTGCCCGGGCACCCCGGACGGACCGGCCGCCGAGGCTTCCCCGCTGGTCAGCACGGTCACCCGGGGCCGGCGCCACCCGGCCCCCGGGCCGCTCGGACGTGGGCCCGGGGGCCGGCCTGCCCCGGCCGGCCCGGCACCCGGCGGTCACTCGCCGTACACACACCGACGGCCGCCGCGCGGCCTCCGGGGGCCGGGCGGCGGCCGGTTCGCGGCCGGTGCCGGGTCAGGCGGGCGGCCGCTCGTCCAGCACCTGCTGGAGCTTGCCGGTGCGCGGGTTGGTGGCCAGCTCGGAGCGCGGCACCCACTCGACCACCAGGTCGTGGATCGCGCCGGCCGCCACCTCCGCCGGGTAGAGCGGACGGGCCCGGTACACGGCCTCGACCAGCTGCTCGCCGAGCCCCTCGGGGGGCTGCTCGGTGTACCCCAGACGCAGGATCAGACCGTCCCGGCCGTCCCAGCGGCGCTGCACCATCTGCATGCCGGCGATGTGCCGCCCGGGGTCGGCGGCGATCAGCACGGCGCGGATGTCCTCGGTGGGCATCGCCACCGTGCCGACCCGGGCCCCCTCGACCGAGCGGCCGAGGATCCGGAACTGCCGGCACCCGGCGTCCACCCACTCCGCGCGGTCACCCGCCGGGTAGCGGATGATCGGCATCAGGGTACGGAACAGGTTGGTCACCAGCACCCGCCCGGGCACGCCCGGGGAGGTGATCGGCTCGCCGGTGACGTCGTCGACCAGCTCCACCAGGGTGCGGTTCGGGAACTCCTCGTGCACCCGGACGTCGTCGCCCGGCACCGGCCGGCCGACCAGCCCGGCGTCCACCGAGGCGTAGCCGACCGAGGAGACGGCGGCCTTCGGGAAGGCGCGCGACAGGATCGGCCGCAGGTCGGCGAAGAGCAGGTCGCCGCCGAACAGCAGCAGTTCCACCGAGTCGGCCGCCTCCCCGCGCTGGACCAGCCGCTCGGCGACCGCGCTGAGCTTCATCGGCTCGCCCGCCAGCACCTGAACGCCGAAGGTGGCGATCAGGTCGGCGATGTAGTCCTCGGAGGCCGCGCCGCCGACCGGCAGCCGGACGTTGTCCACGGGGGCGTGGTGCAGCGCGTTCTCGATGTAGAGGAACCCGCCGTACAGCTCACCGGCGCAGAACAGGTTGGCCACCCGGTGCCCGGGTTTGAGCCCGGCGCGCACCATGCCTTCGCCGAAGGCGGTCACCGAGTCGGCGTGCTCGGTGCGCGACCACGGCGAGAGCTTCGGGGCGCCGGTGGTGCCCCCGGTCTTGTAGACGCCGGCGTCGGTCAGCGGGCCGGTCAGCAGCCGGTTGTCCGGCCAGACGTTCGCGGCCCAGAAGGCCGCCTGGTCGATGATCGGGAGCTCGGTGACGTGCGAGACCGTCCGCGGCACGTCGCGGTAGGCGTCGGCGTAGAACGGCGAGTGGATCCGGGCGTGGTCGACCAGTTCCTGAAGCGATTTCGCGGGCACTGCTGTCTCCTACTCCTCGGCGGCTTCGGGCCGTCCGATCCAGGTACGGGCGAGCCGCTGCACGGTCGAACCGTCCCGGTCGGCCAGCTTGCGGTCCAGGTACTCGGCGGCCCAGCGGTTGGTGGGCACCCGGAAGGCCGGGCGCTCGGCGCGCAGCGTCCCCACCACCACCTCGGCCACCTCGTGCGCGAGCTGCCCGGCGCTCTCCCAGCCCGCGCCGCCGACCCACTCCAGGTAGTCGGCGAAGGTGGTCCCGTACGGGCCGCAGGCGGCCTG
This sequence comes from Kitasatospora sp. NPDC094015, assembly GCF_040304075.1. Taxonomy (NCBI): domain Bacteria; kingdom Bacillati; phylum Actinomycetota; class Actinomycetes; order Kitasatosporales; family Streptomycetaceae; genus Kitasatospora; species Kitasatospora sp. NPDC094015. The sequence goes on along the minus strand of NZ_JBEOUL010000028.1, from coordinate 97,271 downwards.
GACGCTCGCGCGGTTGATGTCCGGGAAGACCCCGAACGAGGTGTCGGAGACGAAGCCGGGCACCACCAGCGACACCGTGACGCCGTGCGCGCCGGCCACCGGTGCCAGGCTCTCCATGAAGCCCTCCACCGCGAACTTGGCCGCGCAGTACGCCTCGTTGAAGGGCTGGCCGACCACCCCGTGCACGCTGCCGATGGTGATCAGGCGTCCCCCGCCGGCCCGCAGCAGCGGCATGGCGGCCCGGCTGACCTCGACCACGCCGAAGAAGTTCACCTCGAGGTTGGCCCGCAGCGCGGCCGCCGTGGACATCTCCAGGGTCGGGTCGGAGTTGGAGACGCCGGCGTTGTTGACCACCGCGTCCAGCCGCCCGTAGTCGTGCCGCACCCCGTCGAGGCAGGCCGCGACGGAGCCGGGGTCGGTCACGTCGAGGCGGCGCAGGTCGAGCGGCACCCCGGCGTGCTCCGCCGCCGCGCGCAGCGCGCCGGCCCGGCCCGGTTCCCGTACGGTCGCGACCGTGGTGAACCCGGCCCGGGCGGCGGCGACGGCGGTGGCCAGGCCGATGCCGGAGGAGCAGCCGGTGATCAGCACGATCCCGTGCTCCGGCGTCATGACGTACGGTCCGCGAGCGCCGGTTCGGTGCCCTCGGCGGGGCCGTCGCCCGCAGCCGGCTCGGGCTCCGGGGCCGGGTCGGCCTTCGCCAGGTCCAGCAGCGGCTGGATCCGTACCGCGGCCAGGAAGGAGCAGGCCGCCAGCAGGGTGCCGGCCGCCATCACCGTCCGGGCCGCGTCCAGGATGCCCAGCGGGCCGGTGAGCAGCGTGACGCCCAGTCCGCCGGCCAGGGCGGCGAGCGGGATCACCCCCCAGGTGACCGTCCGGAACGCGGCGTGCATCACGCCCTGGTGCTGGGCGGGCATCCGGGACTGCCGGGTGGGCGCGCTGCACACGTTGATGCAGGACATGAAGAAGCCGTAGCAGCCCATCGTCACGGCGATCACCGGCGCGGCCGGCAGCGCGGGCGCGGCCAGCACGCCGAGGCCCACCAGGCAGTGCAGCAGCAGCGCCCAGGCGAACGTCCGCCCGGTGCCCAGCCGTTCGCTGATCCGGGGGGCCACGACGGCGCCGGCCAGGGCACCCACCGCCGCAACCGACATGGCTGCGCCGAACGAGCCGACCGACAGGCCGAGCCCCCGGTAGGCGAGCACCGGCAACACCGTGACGAAGACCGGGCCCCCGGAGTTCAGCGTCACCGCGGCGACGACCACCCGCCGCAGCACCGGGTCGGCCCAGTTCAGCCGGAACCCGGCCGTCAGCCGCTCCCGGACCGTACCGGCCACCACCGTCCGCTCGCCCCAGGGCCGCATGGAACGGAAGCAGGCCGCCGAGACCAGGTAGCTGGCCGCGTCCACCAGCAGGGCCGCCACGCCGAGCGCGCTGTACAGGCCGGCCGCGATCGACGGCCCGGCCACCTCGGAGACCGAGCCGCTGCCCTCCAGCCGGGCGTAGGCGCGGACCAGGTGCTGCTCCTCCACCACGGCCGGGACGGCGACCAGGTAGCCGACGTTGAAGAAGATGGTCGCGCCGCTGATCACCGCCACGCACCCGACCAGCAGCGGCGTGGAGAGCCAGCCCTGCCAGTACGCGAGCGGGATCACCGCGACCGCCACCAGCCGGACCAGGTCGCAGGTCAGCATCGTGCGGCGCTTGTCCCACCGGTCGACCAGCACGCCGGCCACCGGGCCGAGCAGCGGGATGCCCAGGTACTGGGCCATCGCCACGACGCCCACCTGGAGGGCGCTCGCGTGCAGCACGAAGATCATCAGGGTCGGCACCACGAAGACGGTCACCCGGTCGCCGACCGTGCTCACCGTCTGGCCCGCCCAGAACAGGTCGAAGCCGCGCCCCAGCGCGGCCGGGCGGCGCGGCCTCACACCTCCTCCCGGACCACGAAGTCGGCGGTCTTGCCGGTGCGGCCGTTGCTGACCAGCGCGTCCACCGCGCGCACCCGGACGGCCTGCGGGTCGTGCTGGAAGGCGGTGCTGAGGGTGAAGGTCGCGGACAGCAGCTCCTTGCGCAGCCGTTCGGTGTCCACGGCGGCGGCGCGGTCGGTCAGCAGCAGGACGTCGACCCCGGTGGCCCGGCCGCCGTTCTCGGTGATCAGCACCTGGGCCCGGGACACGCCCGCCGTCCGCTCCGCGGCCGCGAGCACCTCGGCCACGTGCAGCCCGAGGCCCCGCACCTGCACCACGCTGTCGCGCCGGCCCAGCACCTGCATCGCCCGGCCCGGCCGGCCGCACGGGCAGGCCACCAGCCGGCCGGCGTCGCCGGTGCGGTAGCGCAGCACGGGGTTGAGCATCCGCGGGTCGAGGGCGGTGAAGTCCAGCAGTTCGTCCTCGCCGACGTGCACCAGCTGCTGCGGCAGCGGGTGGAAGGTGTCGGCCGCGCAGTCGGGGGTGTTGGTGCCGACCACCCAGGTCTCGGTGCTGCCGAACATCCCCCAGCGGCGGGCCCGCGGGGCGACCACGGCCATGTCCTCGGCCAGCTGCGGCTGCCAGGCCTCGCCCAGCCAGAGCACCTTGCGCAGCGCCGGCAGCGTCCGGCCGGCGGCCCGCGCCTCGGCGAACCACATCCGCAGCACGCTCGGGGTGCCGCCGATCGCCGTCACCTCGCGGTCGGCGAAGAACGCCAGCCAGTCGGCGCACTCGTCCCGGGCGACCGAGCCGAGCGCGAGGACCCGGCAGCCCGCGAGGTCGGCCAGCGCGGCGACCAGGAAGTGCGCGCCCCACATCCGGCCGGCGCCCCAGGCGTTGACGAAGACGTCGTCGCGGTCCAACGGCTGCCAGTGCGCGTGCACGCCGTCCATGTAGAAGCCGGTCGGCGCGTAGCCCAGCTTGGGGGCGCCGGTGCTGCCGCCGCTCTGGAACAGCCAGGTGGCGCCGTGCTCCGCCCTGGGCTCCAGGTGGGCCAGGGCCACGTTGAGGTCGTCCTTCCTCAGCGGCGGCAGCGCGGCCAGCTCCGCCAGGGTGCTCGGCGCGCTGTGGCCGGCGTAGCGCGGGGCGAGCTCCGGTACGGTCCGCAGCAGCTCCAGCGACCGCCGGGCGGCGGACAGTTGGGGCTCGGCGGCCTCCGGGGGGAGGGAGAATCGGGTCATCTCGCGACCCCCGTCGTCCCGCCGGTGACCGGCAGGCCGGCCCGGCCGTCGGCCAGCCACTTGGCGTGGGCGTCGCGGTAGGCGACGAAGCGGGCCCGGGTGATGTCGCGCTGGAGCAGGCGCTGCGGGTCGTCGTAGTCCGGGGCGATCACCCCGTCCGGTTCGAGTTCGGAGAACCAGAACCGCTCGCCGTCGAAGAGGAAGTCCACGCAGAAGAACGGGATCGGGAACCGCTCGGCGAAGTACGCGGTGGCGGCGGCGAGTTCGGCCGGCACCGGCGGGAACTCCATCAGGCCGCCGCGGCTGGCGTTGGCCACCGGGGAGCCCGGCAGCGGGGTGCGCTTCATCAGGGCGTACGGCTTGCCGTCGACCACGTAGACCCGGTAGTCGATGGTGCCGTCCCCCAGGTACGGCTGGACGACCAGGGTGGTGTCGCCGCCCTGCGCCAGGCTGGCCAGGCCGCGGATCTCCTCGGCGTTGCGGGCCAGGTTGATCCCGCCGCCGCCGCACCAGCCGGCCGGCTTGACCACCGCCGGGTAGGTGAGGTTGCCGAGGGCCACCTCGTACAGGTGCTTGCCGATGTCGCGTCCGGTGCCGATCCGGATCGAGGGGATCACCGGGACCGGGGAGTCGTGCAGGTGGAGCAGGGTGGCCATCTTGTCGTTGCCGATGAGCGAGACCTGCGGCGGGAACGGCAGGTAGAAGCCGCTCTGTTCGAGCACCGCGTACAGCGCGAACTGGTTGAAGATGTCCATCGACTGGTACGGCAGCGAGTAGAGCGCGGTCACGAACAGCGTGTCCTGCGGGGTGACCGGCTCGTCGTCCACGTACACCCGGGGGCGGCCGGGCACGGTGGCGTCCACCGTCACCGCGTCGGGCGCGTGCCTGGTCCAGGTCATCCCCAGGCTCTCGGCGACCTCCGCGTAGAGGTTCCAGAAGAAGTCCTGCCACATCGCGGTCGCCCGGCTCGACTCCCGGTCGGGGAAGATCCAGCACATCCGGCGCAGCGGGCCGGCCTGCGATTCCGTGGGGTCGGTGGGTTCGCGCGTCATGGGTATGCTCATCGTGATCCTCACAGGGAAGCGGTCGAAGGCCGGTCGGCACGCGTGGTGCCCCGGCCGCAAGACTCCGCGGCGGCCGCCCGGTCCGGGCGGCGCGGCGGTCACCCGCCGTACGGATCCGCCGGCCCGGCGAACCGGAGCGCGGCGCGCCGGTGGCCGGGGCCACGGGTGCGCCCGGCCCCGGGACGGGACCGGCTCGTCGGCTCGCTGTCAGGACTCATCCGGTCTCGGCTCTCCACCATGGCTCGGGTGCGTGGCCGGACGGCAGGCCGGCTGTGTCGCACCGGCACGCTCCGGACGGGGCCAACTCTCGCAACGGCACCGGGCCGTGTCAATGCTCCGGAATTCGCATGATGATTCATCAGATCGCCGTGCACGGAACCGAATCGGAGCACCGGGCCGCGGTGGGGGCCGCCGCCCCCGGACGGCCCGGGGAGCGCGGGCGGGTGCGAGGGGGCGCCGGAAATGGCGCGGCCGACGGACCTGCTCCGGCATCCGCCCGGCGGCGTTCCTGCGTACCGGATCGATGAATCGGAAGGGCGGAATTCCGTCGGCGGGACGGGCCGTTCCGCGTTCGGACGAGCCGGGCACCCGGGGCCGGACACCGGCTCGGTGGCACCGGCTCCCGGCCTGGTCGGGACGGAGCGGGCCGGGCCTCGCGGCGGCGCACCGCGGACAGATCACCGCCGACCTGGCGAGGTGGCGTGTACCCGACGAAACAATGCCGTCGCCGGGGCGATCCGAACCGATCCGGGCCGACGCCCGGATGCCGGGCCCGGCGACCACCCGGGTGTACCGGACGCACATGGCGCGCGGGCGCACCGAATTCCCCGCCGTAGGCGAGGGCGGGGAATTCGGAACGGTTCGGGAATGCGCATGCCCGGGGCCGTCCGGGCGCCGGCTGGAATGCCCCCGGACGGCCCGGACGGCCCTATTCGGCGGCGGCCGTCCTCGGCACGGGAACGCCCTGGGCGGGCGTCGTGGCGCCCGTGGTCCCCGCGGCGCGCGGGGGCTCCCCGGCGGGCCCGGCGAAGCGCACCGGCGCCTCGAAGTTGGCCCGGCGGGCGGCCCGGCGGAAGACGGTGAGCACCGCCGGGCCGACCAGCAGCACGCACAGGCCGGTGGTGACGGCACGTCCGGTGTCCCAGCCGAGCGAGGTGGTCAGGTCGAACAGCAGGTAGCGGTGCCACTGCTCGGTGAAGGGCAGGCCGGGCAGGTAGGCGATCGAGCTGTTCGGGTCGATCGAGAACGGCCAGAACGAGAGGTTGAGCAGGAAACCGAAGAGGTACCCGGACACCGCGCCGTACCCGGCGAGCATCACCACCTCGGCCCGCCCGCGCAGCCGCGGCAGCAGTCCGGCGAGGAGGCCCACGAAGGCGCAGCCGAACATCTGGTACGGCATCCAGGGGCCGACCCCGCCGGTGATGATCGCGGAGGCGAACAGCGAGGTGCAGCCCAGGGTGAACCCGAAGCCGGGACCGAACACCCGCCCGGCCAGCACCAGGATGAAGAAAACGGTCTCCACCCCAGCCGTGCCGGCGCCGAGCGGGCGCAGGCCCGCGTTGACGGCGGAGAGCACCCCGAGCATGGCCAGCGCCTTGGCGTCGATGCCGCCGGCCGAGATCTCGGCGATCACCACGGCAAGCACCAGCACCAGCAGCGCCCCGAAGATCAGCGGCGGGGCGTAGTTGGAGCCGAACCTCCCCGGCGCCACCACGAACGGCCAGGTGAACGCGGTCAGGCCGATGAAGGCGGCGAGCGCCACCATCAGCCGGGCCCGCAGCGGGATCCGGACGGCGACCCGGGCGGCGCTCACCGGGCCGCCTCCACGGTCGCGAGCGCCCGTCCCACCTGGCCGACCGTCAGGTACGGCAGCGGGGCGAGGATCTTGGCGGTCTGCGGGGCGAAGGTCGGCGAGGCGACGATCACCTCGGCGGTCGGCCCGTCGGCGACCACCTCCCCCTCGGCCATCACCACCACCCGGTCGGCCGCCGCGGCGGCGAACTCCACGTCGTGGGTGCAGACGACCACCGTGCGGCCCTCGGCGGCCAGCTGGTCGACGATCGCGATCAGGGCCTCCTTCCCGGGGTAGTCCAGTCCGCGGGTGGGCTCGTCCAGCAGCACCACCTGCGGGGCGGCGGCCAGCTGGATCGCCAGCACCAGGGCGAGCTTCTGCCCCTCGGAGAGGTCCCGGGGGTGGCTGTCGCCGGCGATGCCGGGGGCGAGCCGGTCCAGCACCTCCCGGGCCGTGCGACGGGCGCCCGCCTTCTCCTGCGGGCCCGCGTCCAGGTCGGCCTGGGCCAGCTCCTCGGCGACCGACTCCAGGTACAGCAGGTCGGTCGGGGTCTGCGGGACCAGGCCGACCAGCCGGCGGGCCTCGGCCGCGGGCACCCGCTTCGGGTCGGTCGCCGCCCGGCCGTCCGCCCACGCGACCTTGACGGTGCCGCCCTGCCGCGGGCCCGAACCCTGCAGCGCCCAGAGCAGCGAGGACTTGCCGGAGCCGTTGCGCCCCATCAGCGCGGTGACCTGGCCGGCCCGCAGCTCGAGGTCCACCTCCCGGACGGCGACCACCTGGCCGTGGCGGACCACGACCCGCTGCGCGGACAGCACCGGCGCGCCGTCCGGCTGCTCGCGGCGCGGCGGCGGGACGGGGTGCCCGGCCAGCCGCTCGCGCAGCGGGGCGGCGGCCCGGCGGGCGTCGCGGACCGAGAGCGGGAGCGGGCGCCATCCGGCCAGCCGGCCGAGGTCGACCACGGGCGGGGCGATCGCGGTGTCGGCGAAGATCTCGGCGGGCGGCCCGTACCGGACCGTGCCGTCGCCGGGCAGGTGGGCGACCCGGTCGGCGTACTGGACGACCCGCTCCAGCCGGTGCTCGGCGAGCAGCACGGTGACGCCGAGGTCGTGCACCAGGCGGGTGACGGCCGCCAGCACCTCCTCGGCCGCGGTCGGGTCGAGCGCGGAGGTGGGCTCGTCCAGGACCAGGATCCTGGGGTGCGCGGTGAGCACCGAGCCGATCGCCACCCGCTGCTGCTGGCCGCCGGAGAGCTCGTGCAGGGCGCGGTGGCGCAGGTCGGCGAGGCCGAGCAGGTCGAGGGTCTCCTCCACCCGCTTGCGCATCACCTCCGGCGGGACGGCCAACTGCTCCATCGCGTAGGCGAGTTCCTCCTCCACCGTGTCGGTGACGAAGCCGGCCAGCGGATCCTGGCCCACCACGCCCACCACGTCGGCCAGTTCGCGCGGCGGGTGGTCGGCGGTGTCGCGCCCGTCGACCGTCACCCGGCCGTGCAGGGTGCCACCGGTGAAGTGCGGCACCAGGCCGTTGACCGCGCCCAGCAGGGTGGACTTGCCGGCGCCGGTCCGACCGACCACCAGGCAGAGTTCACCCTCGGGGATGTGGAGGTCGACGTCGCGCAGCACGGGGGCGTCGTCGCCGTCGTACACCACGCTGACCTGGTCGAAGCGGATCACTCGGTCACCTCGGTGCGGGGGCTGGTGCTGGTTCTCTTGCCGGTGCCGGTGCTCTTGCTTGCGCCGGTGGCTGTGCGGGCGGCCCCGGCGGGCGCCGGGGCGCGGCCGGGCGGTGGGGAGATCACCCCGGCGGCGCCGGCCAGCAGCACGGCCAGCACCGGCACGACCGGCAGGGCCGGCCAACTCAGCGGGTAGAGGGACGGGTTGAGGTCGGTCGCGGAGTACCCCACGCTGACCGAGAGCAGTACCGCCACGGCCACCCCGCAGCCCGCCACCCCCCACTCGGCGGCCCGCCACGGGTCCGGCCGATAGGTGGTGCGCCGCACCCGGCGCCCGCCGAGCGCCAGCCCACCGGCGCACAGCGCCGAGCCGGCCACCAGCGCGGGCAGGCCGAGCGCGGCCGGCGCGGTGCCGTCGAGCAGCCCGTACACGCCGGCGCACAGGCCGCCCATGCCGAGCAGCATCAGCGCGCCGGTGGCCCGGCGGGAGCCGCGGGTGGCGGCGCCGGAACGGCCGTAGCCGCGCGAATCCATCGCGGCGGCCAGGTGCAGCGAGCGCTCCAGCGCGTCCTCCAGGACCGGGACGACGATGCTGCGCAGCGCCCGGATGCCCTTGCTCCGGCCCGCCCGCAGCCGCCGGGCCCGCACCACCCGCTGGACGCTCTGCACCAGTTGCGGCGCGACGCTGACGGAGACCGTGACGGCGACGCCGAGTTCGTACAGCGCGCCGGGCAGCACCCGCAGGGCGCGCTTGGGGTTGGCGAGGGTGTTGGCCGCGCCGATGCAGCACAGCAGGCAGGCCAGCCGCAGGCCGTCGGTGGCCGCCGACAGGGTGGCCTCCAGCGAGACCGGCCCGCCGATCCGGATCCCCGCGTACCAGGCCGGGGTCGGGATGTGCGGCAGCGAGAAGATCAGGTGGTCGTGCGGGGTGATGCCGGTCGCGAAAACGCACCGGAAGGCCACCCGGATCGCCACCACGGTCAGCGCGAGCCACAGGTAGTACTTGAAGCCGCGGGCCCACGGCGCCTCGGTGCGGCGGGTGGTCACCACGTGGCCGAGCACCGCCAGCACCAGGAACAGCAGCAGCGGATTGGTGGTCCGGCTGGCCGCGGTGGCCAGGGCCAGCGCCCAGATCCACCAGGCGAACGGGTGCAGGTCGCGCGGCACCCGCCGGCCGCCCCGGCGCGCCCCGGGGGCGGCCGGGGTGTACGTGTCGAGCCTGGTCACCGGATCACTCGGCCTGTCGGCGGCGACGCACGGCGGCGACCGCGGTGGCGGCGCCGAGGGCCACCACGATGGCGGCGCCGACCACGACGGGCACGACGGAGCCGGTCGACTGCGGCGCGTCGGCGGCCGGGGCCGCGTCCACCACCTTCGTCCCGCCGCCCGGTGCGGCCGACGGGTCGGTCGGGGACGGCGCGGCGGAAGGGTCTGCGGAGGGGGCGGCGGACGGCGAGCCGGTGGCCTCGGGTGACGCGGGGGCGCTCCCGTTCGCGGTGGGGTCGGTCGGGGTGGTACCGCCCGCGGAGGTGCCCGGCTGGGGGGCGGTGCCGGCGGCCGGCGGCTTGGCGCCGCCGTTCGTGCCGGCGGCGGTACCGCCGCTGGTGCTGCCGTTGGTGGTGCCTCCGTTGGCACCGCCGGAGCCGCCGCCCGGGGGCGGGGGCGTGGTGGGCGGCTTGGGCGGGGTGCTCTGGCCGGAGCCGCCGCCGGGCGCCGTGTTGTGCGCGCGGACGGTGTCGGGCGAGAAGGTCGGCTTGCCCTCGGTGCCCTCGATGTTGGTACCGCCGAAGATCCACAGGTCGACGCTGCCGGGCTTGGGCTGGTAGCTCATCGCGCCGAGCTGGCTGTAGGACCAGGTGTTCTGGCCCGGATCGGCGTGCCAGTACGACCAGTACGACGTGGCCGGCGGGGTCAGCACGCACTTCTCCTGATCGGGCGTCGGGTACTGCTTGCCGCCCTGGTACCCGCTGTAGCCGATCCGGCAGATGAACGCCGGACCGTCGTGCCCGGTGCCGGTGGTCTTCCAACCGCCCTGGTTGAGCAGGGCGTACCCGGTGGTGGGCGTGGTGCCGCAGGAGCGCAGCAGCGGGCCGCCCCAGTGGCCGAGGTCGACGGCCAGCACGACGCCGGAGGTGGTGGTGCACTGCTCGATCGGCAGCGGGGCAGCCGCCGCCGTACCGATGCCGCCGAGGGCCGACACCAGGGTCACCCCGGCGGCGGCGAGCCCGCGGGCCAGGCGGCCCGCGGGGCCCGGTCGGCGCGGGCGGCGGCTCACCGGTGCCGCCCGGCGGCGGACGCCGTCCGGCGGCGGGTGGCGATCAGGACCCCACCACCGGCCGCGGTCAGCAGCAGCGCGGGGATCACCAGGCCGAGCGCGTCGGTACCGGTCCAGGCCAGGCCGTCCGCCGTCTCGCCGGCCGAGTCGCCGGTACCGCTCAGGGTGCGGGTGTCGGACGGCTCGGGGGCCGCGCCCGTCCCGGGGCCGGTGCCCTGGCCGGCGGTCGCGGAGGAGGAGGCCGGGGCCGGCGAGGCGGAGCCCGTACCGCTGCCGCTCGGGCTCACGGAGGCCGAGGCAGAGGCGGAGGCCGACGCGGACGGCGACGGCGAGGCGGAGGTGGACGGGGACGACGAAGCGGACGCGGACGGGGATCCGGTCGGGTCCGGCGTGCCGGTGCCGAGGTCGCGCCGCAGCGTCCCGAACGAGACACCGGTGACCCCGCCGAGCGCCTGGGTGGAGGCGCGGACGTCGGAACCCTGCTGACCGCTGGACGCGACGTTGAAGCCGCCATCGGCGTTCTGCTGGCCGGCCAGGAACTCGACCGCCTTGGCGATCTGCCCGGCGTAGGTGCTCGACCGCAGGGACATGCCCTGGATCGCCAGCGCGGCCGAGTTGACCGAGTCGCCGGCCGCACCGGGGAAGCCGCCGTCGGCCACCTGCTGGGCGGCGAGCCAGGCGAGGCCCTTGTCGACCGCCGCGGCCGCCTCGTCGCCGGGGACGAGCGAGAGGGCCATCACGGCCATCGCGGTGCTGTCCACGTCGGAGTCGCCGGCGGCCGGGATGAGGCTCGGCCAGGAACCGTTCGCCGTCTGAAGGCTCTTCAGGAAGGCGATCGGCGCGGCGGCGTGCTCGGCGTCGCCCGCGCGCAGCTGCGCCATCACCCCGAGGGACTGCGAGAACACCGAGGTCGCCCAGAGGTAGTTCCCCGCCTCCGCGCAGCCGTTGTCGAGGTCGGCGTGCGCGCAGACGGCCTGGGCCAGCGCCGCGATCAGGTCGTGGCCGCCGAAGGCGTGCGGGTCGCGGCCGACCACCTCGGCGAGCAGCGCCTCCTTGCCGATCGAGCCGCCGCCGGCGTACTCGGTGCCGACGCCGGTCCAGTCGTTGACCGTACGGTCGTTGGCGTCCTTGCCCTGCTGGTCGAGGAAGTCGACGATCTTGCGCAGGGCGGCGTCGTCCGTGCCGGCGGCGGCGAGCGCGAAGGCGCCGTCGATGGTGAGGCCGAAGTCGGCGAAGGTCGGGAAGGCCTCGTAGTAGTGACCGTCGATCAGGTTGGCCGGGGCGGTCAGGTAGCTGCTGCCCTTGGCCAGGTCGGGGGTGCGGCTCGGCTGCGGGGTGGTGCCGCCGAGGTCACGGGTGACGCTGACCGGATCGGTGCCGGTGAGGGCGAGGATCGCCTGCTCGGTGGCGGCCGGGTCCGAGTCGGTGGTCCACCGGTCCGGCCCGAAGCCGCCGTCCTTGTTCTGCCGGGCCGCCAGCCAGGCCTTGGCCGCCGCCTGCTCGGTGGCCCGGCCCGCGGCCTTCAGGCCCTGGGCCGCACCGGCGGTGCCGGCGGTGTCGCCGCCCGAGGCGCCGATGTACGGCAGGTACGAGCCGTCGGCCTGCTGGCTCGCGGCGAGCTGGTCGGCCGCGTTCTGCGCGGTCGGGTCGGCGCTGCCGGCCTTGCGCAGGGCCAGGACGGTGAGCGCGGTGGTGGACGGGTCCGACTCGCAGTTCTCGCCGGGCACGATCATCGCGCCGGCGATCCCGCCGTCGGCGCACCGCAGCGCCTCGAAGCGGGCGAGGGTGGCGGCGGGCGGGGTGACCTCGCCGCGCAGCAGGGCGATCACGCCAAGGGCCTGGACCCAGGGCGAGGCGGCGCCGAGGAAGTCGCCGGCGGCGGTGCACTTCCCGTCCTCCCCGGCAGCGGTGCACACGTGGTCGGTGAGCGCGGCGAGCAGGTCGCGGCCGCCGAACGCGCGCGGGTTGCGGCCGGTGCTCTCGGCGACCAGCCCGAGCAGCGCGGCCGCCCGGGCGTCCGGCTTGCCGGCCGGTCCGTCGGGGAGCAGGAAGGCGTCGGTGTGCGCCTCCAGGAAGGCGACGACCTTGCGCAGGGCCGGGTCCTGGGTGCCGGCCGCGGCGAGCGCGATCGCGGTCAGCGAGGTCCGGGGCAGGTCGGGGCCCTCGAAGGCCCAGTTCTCCATGTGGTCGCCGTCGACCAGCCGGCCGGCCAGCCAGGCCGCCGCGGCGGCGGGGTCACCGGTGGCGGGCGGCGCGACGGTCGGGCTCGTGGAGGCCGACGCCGACGCGGAGGTCGACGCGGAGGCGGAGGTGGAGGTGGACGGTGAGGGGCTGGCCGGGTTCTTCGCCCGGACCGAGTCCGGGGTGAACGCGGGCGCGCCGCTGCTGCCGCCGACGTCGGTGCCGCCGTACACCCAGGCCTCGACCTCGCCCGGCTTCGGCTTCTGCGTGCCGGCGCCGAACTGGCTGTAGGACCAGGTGTCCTGGCCTGGCTCGGCGATCCAGTACGACCAGTACGCCGTCGCCTGCGGGGTGTTGACGCAGGGCTCCTCGGCGGCGGTCGGGTACTGGGTTCCGTTGCCGAAGGTGCTGCTGCCGAGGCGGCAGATGAAGGCGGGGCCGTCGTGCTCGGTGCCGGTGGTGGTGAACCCGGCGTTGTGCAGCAGGTTCATCCCGGTGGTGGGGTGGGCGTCGCAGCCGCGGACCACGCTGCCGCCCCAGTGGCCGAAGTCGACGGCGACCACGGCGCCGGTGGTGGCGGTGCACTCCTCGATCGGGTCGGCGGCGGCCCTGCTGGGGTGGCCGAGCAGCACCGTGCCGCCCGCGCTGACCGCGATGGCACTGGCGAGCAGCACGGACGCCAGCGTGCGCCCTCTGCTGCCCGGACTCGTACGACTGCTGCTGACCCTCACCGGCGACTCCCTGGTCGGTCGAGGCGGAGCACGACGGCGCAGCCGACCGGGCATCAGGGGAGGGCGCCCGGGTCAGACCGCGCCGTAGTCCGCGACGACGCACGTGTTGCTGACTTGCTCCTCGGCGCAGGCATTCCGGCTCACCCGCCACGAGTTGCGGGTCCACGGTTGCGGGTCAGCGCCGGACTTGGACCGGCTTCCCCTGACTGCCAAGGGTGAAAACCGGTTCATCAGACCACGCGGCGCAGCGGGGCGTCAACGAGGCGTCATGTCGCCTTCGACACCTCGTGAGCGGGCCCGACCTGCGATAGCGTCCCGGGTGGCCGAGTGGGGGAACCTGGTGCGAATCCAGGGCTGACGCGCAGCGGTGTGGGGCGGATCGACGCTCCGAGCCCGAATGCCCACCCGGCGCGCACCACGAGCGAAAGCCAGCCCACGCGACCCGGGCGGCGGCCCCCGGCGGCGCGCGGCCCTCGATCGGACCGCCCGCGCGGGACCGGTCGGCGCCCACCACCCAAGGAGCCCGACCGTGCCCCTCCGCCACTCCTCCGCCACCGTCGTCGCGCTGGCGGCCGGCGCCCTGCTGCTGTCCGCCGTGCCCGCCGGCGCCACCGCCTCCCCCGCGCAGATCGCCACCTCCAAGAGCACCGGCGTGACCTACCTGAAGTCGCTGCAGGCCGCCGACGGCAGCTACGTCACCGGAGGCGGCCTCTCGAACGAGTGGGCGTTCAGCGCGCTGGCCGCGGCCGGCACCGCCGCGGTCGACGTCGCCCCCGGCGGCGACACCAGCAAGAACGCCCGTACCGTGTACCGCAACCAGCTCGCCGCCACCACCTGGCCGAGCGCCTCCCCCGTGGTCACCGACTACGAGCGCGCCACCCTCAACGCCTACGCCGCCGGCATCGACCCGGCCCGGGTCGGCCCCGGCCGCAACCTGATCGCCGACCTCGCCGCGTACTGGCAGACCGCCGAGCCCGGCTACTACGGCCCGTCCGCCAACTTCAACGGCACCGTCTTCGGCTTGCTCGCCCTCGGCGGGGCCCGTACCCAGGGCGGCACCCAGCGCGTCCCGCAGGCACTGATCGACGCCACCGTGACGGCCGTCCGGGCCAACCAGCACAACGACGGCGGCTGGAACTACGGCAAGGCCGCCGGGAACCCGACCGCGCTCGCCCAGGGCAGCGACATCGACATGACCGGCGCCGCGATGGCCTCGCTGTGCAGCAGCGGCGTCCCCGGCACCGACGCCGCGATCGTCGCCGCCAAGAACTTCCTCAAGGGCAAGCTGATCTCCTCCGGCGCCTTCAACTCCATGTTCGGCGCCAACACCGACTCCAACGGCTGGGCGGTCTCCGGGCTGAACGCCTGCGGGATCAACCCGCAGGGCGCCGACTTCACCAGCGGCAGCGGCAGGACGCCGATCGACTTCCTGATCGCCCAGCAGTTCAAGCCCGCCGGTGGCTTCAAGTACCTGCCCACCGACACCTCCCCCTCCCCCTACGCCTCGGTCGACGGGCTGCGCGCCGTCACGGGCGCCGGCTTCACCGCCGCCCCGCCCGCCCCCACCACCGCCGGTGCGCCCACCTGGGTCGCCACCACCGCCTTCACGGCGGGCACCGCGACCCGGGTCGCCCTGGTCGTCGACAACGGCACCGGCACCGCCGGGCTGAAGGTCTGCGCCGTCACCCTCACCCCGACCGGTGGCACCACCACGCTGGGCGCCGTCCTCGACGCCGCCGCCACCGCGACCCCGAGCGGCTGCGTCACCTCGGTCACCCCGTCCACCGGCGGCGGCACCGTCACGGCGCTCAACGGCACCGCCAACAGCGGCGGTTCCACCTGGAAGGCGAGCCTGGACAACGCCGCCGCCACCGCCGCGACCCGGGCCACCGTGGTCAACGTCGGCGACACCGTCTCGCTGCGCTACGGCAGCTGACCGAGCGGCAGCAGGTCGGTGCGGCAGCACTCCGGCCGGGACCGCGCATGGTCGGGCACCGGACCCCGGGCCCGGCGCGCGCGGTCCGCCTCCGCTCCGGCGCGCACCGCGGCGTGCACGGCGCGGGCGACCCGCGCACCCCAGGGCGAGCGCGGACCGCCGAACGGTTCCGCGTCCTCGCCCGGGCGGGCCTGCCGGACGGCGACGCAGACCGCGTCCGACGGCGTCCCCGAGCAGTCGTAGCCGGCGTCCAGCAGCGCCTGCACCTTCGCCTCGGTGGCGGTGGCCAGCAGGTTCACCAGGCCGGCGTCGGACAACGCGGCGGGTACGGCGACCAGGATGTTCACGGTGCCCGGGACGAAGGCGGGCCGCTGCGGGGGCGCCTTCGTCGGCTCGCTCCCGGGTTCCGGCGCGGCGGCCCAGGCGGGCACCCCGACGCCGGCGGTCACCACGGCGGCGGCGCCGCCGTCGCACGCCCAGGTCATCCGGTCCACCTCGGCGGCGGTCATCAGGCCCGCCCCCGGCCCGGCCAGCCCCTGCGCGGCGGCCAGCTCGGCCAGGTGGCGATCCGGATCCATCCGGCCGTACCCGGCCCTGACCTGCGCGTTGACCACCCACTCCCGGTCGCCCAGCCCACCGCCGAGCACCGCACTGCTGACCATCCGCCAGCCCGGACCGGCCCGCCACACCAGCAGGTGCCGGCAGGCCCCGTCCTCGGGGCGGCACGCCCGCTCGATCAGCACGCGGCCCGCCGCATCAGTTCCACGAAACGCTCCACCTTCGACTCGGACCGCCCAGGGATCGGGCCCACCCGACCCTACCGAGCGCCGGGCCGACGGCGGATCATGCCCACAAGGGGCGGCGCTGTTCCGCCCCTGCATCGCACCGAGGGGGACAATATTCCGATGAACAGGTTCCGATGGATCGCAGGCTGCTACGTGACAACCTGACGCCCCCTTCCACAGGCGGCACACCCCCAGGGGCGCGAGGAACTGCACGAACCGGAAGCCCACCCCGCCGCACCCGAACCCCGACGACCACCCCCACCCCACCCCCAGGGGCGCGGGGAACTGCGCGAACCGGGAGACACCGGCCCGCAGCCGAACGCTGACGGTCAACTCCACCCCACCAGGGGCGCGGGGAACTGCGCGAACCGGGAAACACCCCGCCGTACCTCCCGGACCGCGCAGTTCCCCGCGCCCCTGAAGTGCCGCTCGTCGGGGCACCCCCGGAGGACCGCTCATCGGGGCACGCAACCGCGCCCCCGGCGGACCACTCGTCGGGGCCACACGCGACAGCGACGCCGCACGGCCGGAGGCCCGTTCACCCCCGGCCGTCCGCCCGGTGTCAGGGGGCCGTGATGCCCGGCTGGGTGCCGGCGCCGAAGGCCCAGCCCTCGACGTCGCCGGGGGCCGGGTTGTAGCTGCCGGCGCCGAGGCTGCTGTAGGACCAGGCGCCGCCGTGCTGGGCGTGCCAGTACGACCAGTAGGCGCTGCCGGTCGGGTTGGTGCAGGTGGTCGGCAGCGAGTTGATCTTGCAGACGAAACCGGGGAAGCGCGGGTGGAAGGCCCAGGAGAAGCCGGCGCCGGTGAGCGCGGCCAGGCCGGTGGCCGGGTCGCCCGGGGCGCAGCCGGTCTGGATGCCGCCGCCGACGGCGGTGAAGTCGACCACCACGGTGACGCCGGTGGTGCCGGTGCAGGCGGCGGCGTGCGCCTGCGGGGCCTGGGCGGCGGAGAAGCCGAGCAGGCCGGCGGTGAGCGCGGCCGCGGCGGCGATCGAGCCGAAGGTCCGGCGGGCCGGGCGGGCGGGGGCGAGGGTGTCGGTCATCGGGGAGCTCCTTGCGGGTTCAGGATGTTCAGCGGGTGGTCGCTGCGCAGGCGAGCACGGGCGCGGCGGGCCGGGCGCCGTGCGCGGAGAGAGCGGCCAGCGGGGTGCCGGCCAGGCCCAGGACGGCCTGGGCGGTGGCGCGGGCGCCGTTGCCGGTGTTGAAGCCGGTGGCGTCGTAGGCGATCGCGCCGCGGACGGCCGGGTCGGTGGCGCAGCCCTGCTGGAACTTGACCAGCCGGCTCCAGCCCTTGAGGCCCGCGCCGAGCCGCCCGGAGGAGAGCAGCGCCTCGGTGGCCAGGCCGGTGCTGTTGGCGTTGGAGCCGGTGGCGCGGGCGGCCGCGAAGCCGCCGTCGGCGTTCTGGTGGGCGGTCAGCCAGCCGAGGCCGGCGGCGGCCTTGGCCGGGCGTCCGGTGGCGGTGAGCGCCTGGACGGCGAGTGCGGTGGCGTCCGGGTCGCCGGTGCAGGTGGGCTGGCCGAAGGAGATCGGGAAGCCGCCGTCGGCGCACTGGGCGGAGACCAGGAAGTCGACCGCGGCGGCCGGGGCGCCGGCGTGGGTGCGCTGGAGCGCGATGAGGGCGAGCGACTGGCCGAAGGCGTTGCTGTAGTCGCCCCACTGCGAGCGGTCGGAGAACCGGCCGTTCGGTGCCTGGAGCGAGCGGAGCCGGGCGGGGAGGTCGACGCCGCCGAAGGTGGCCGGGTTCTCGCCGCGGACCTCGGCGGCGAGCAGCAGCTTGGCGGTGGCGCCGGCGTAGGCCTCGGTGGTGCCGTCGCCGAGGTAGCCGCTGATGATCTCGGGCTTCGCCAGCCAGGTGGTGGCGCGGGCGGCGGCCTGGTCGGAGCTGTGCGAGGCGGCGAAGGCCAGCACGGCGTCGACGGTGAGACCCTGGTCGGGGTAGGCGGTGCCGTCGAAGACGCTCTCGAAGTGGTCGCCGTCCACCAGTTGGCGCGCCAGCCAGCCGGCCGCGGCGGCGTCGGGGCGGACGGTGGTGGAGGCTGCAGGGGCGGCCTGGGCGGCGGTGGCCGCGGGGAGCACGGTCGCGAGGGCGACGGCGGGTATCGCGAGCAGGCCGAGGGAGCGGCGGAGCGCTGGCATGGGAGGCCTTTCCGGGCCTGGACGCGCGGGCGCCGCGGGGTGCCGGCGCGCGGCCGGGCAGCCCTCGGAGCTCCGGCCCGCAGACCACGACGGGAGGAGGGGACACACCTCCGCCGCCGGGTGTTCGGGCTCGCCGCCGACTGCCGTCGGCAGGCCTACCGTTGCGGGTCAGCGCCGGATTCGGACCGGACTTCCCCCAGCTGCGGAGTCACTGCATGACGGCTCATCATGGCGACGGGCGAAAGGCCGGGTCAATGGCGCGTACGTCACATCCCGCGGGCCGCGGGTCGGTCGTCGACGACCGACCCTCGGGCCCCTGTGGGGCGCTCAGCGCGGCTGCCGCAGCACGGGGTAGGGCACGGTGGTGCGCCGGTTCTCGTCGATCAGCAGCGGGCCGCCGGCGGGTGGGCGGGCGCGCTGGACGCAGTCCTGGCGTTCGCAGATCCGGCAGCCGAGGCCGATCGGGGTGGCGGCGTGCGGGTCGTCGAGGGCGATCCCCTCGGAGTAGACCAGCCGGTGGGCGTGGCGCAGTTCGCAGCCGAGCGCGACGGCGAAGGTGGTGCGCGGGGCTCGGTGCCCGCGCCCGCCCCGGGTGACCGTGGTGGCGGCCCAGAAGTACCTTTTGCCGTCCGGCATTTCGGCGACCTGGGTGAGGATCCGGCCGGGTGCGGCGAAGGCCTCGTAGACCGTCCAGAGCGGGCAGGTGCCGCCGAGGCGGGAGAAGTGAAAGTCGGTGGCGGACTGGCGTTTGGAGATGTTGCCGGCCCGGTCCACCCGGAGGAAGGAGAACGGGACCCCGCGCAGTCCGGGCCGCTGGAGGGTGCTCAGCCGGTGGCAGACCGTCTCGAAGCCGACGCCGAACCGGGCCTGGAGCAGCTCGACGTCGTAGCGCAGCTCCTCGGCGGCGGCGTGGAAGGCGGCGTACGGCATCAGCAGCGCGCCGGCGTAGTAGTGGGCGAGCCCGATCCTGGCCAGCGCGGCGGCGGCCGGGGAGCCGAGCGAGGGGGCGGCGGCGAGCCGGTCCAGCAGCGGGCCGTGGGCGAGGACGGCCAGCTGGGTGGCGAGTTGGAAGGCGCGGCGGCCGTCGGTCAGCCAGGGCGACAGGTGCAGCAGCCGGGCCGCCGGGTCGTAGCGGCGGACGTCCCCGGTGCTGTGGCCGGGCGGCTCGGCGGTGAGCACCCGGACGCCGTACCGGTCGGCGAGCAGCCGCTCCAGGGCGTCGGCCGATCTGCCCGGCGGGTGACCGAGTTCGGCGGCGTCGCGTTCGGCGGCGGCGTCGAGTTCGGCGATGTGGTTGTGGTGCTCGTAGAAGAAGTCCCGGACCTCGTCGTGGGGTTCGGCGGGCAGGCCGGCGGACTCCCCCGGCCCGGCGAGGGTGACGGCGCGCTCGACCGCGTCGCGGTAGCGGCGGTGCACGGCGACCAGCGCGCGGGCCACCGCCGGGTGGTCGCGGACCACGTCGGCGAGTTCCTCGGCGGGCAGGTGCTCGCCGCCGGCCTCGTCCGCGAGGGCGGCCCGCAGGTCGGCGGTGAGCCGGCCCTCGCCGGTGCCGGAGAAGAACTCCGGTTCGGCGCCGAGCACTTCGGAGATGCGCAGCAGCACGGGGGCGGTCAGCGGGCGCTGGCTGTGCTCCAGCTGGTTGAGGTAGCTGGTGGAGATGCCGAGCCGGCGGGCCAGCTCCACCTGGCTGAGGCCGTGCTCGCGCCGCAGCCGGCGCAGTCGGGCGTGGGCGTAGAGCTTCTGCCCGGGGGTGGTGGGCACGGTCCTCCTCGTCGTCGGCGGTGCGCGGCGCTGCAAAGTTAGCATCCGCAGATTTCGCAGAATCCGCAGTTCCACAGCTCTGACCTGGACGGATTTCGCAGCTTGGCGTGCTCGACGCGGGCCCCGGGCGGGGGAATGCTGAGCTGCGAACCCCCGTCCGGGGCCCGGGTCGAGCCCGGTGGCCCGGTGGGGCCGAGCCGTCGAGGAGTCCGGTGATCGAGCATCAGGTACGGGTCAGTCCGAGCGCGCAGGCACTGCCCCGCGAGGAGCAGCTGGCGTGGAAGCTGGCCACCGTGGCATCCGGCACCGGACGGCCCGAGCCGGAGGTCGCCGTGATGGCGGCCAACCGGGTGATCGACAACGCCGCCGTCGCGGTCGCCTCGCTGCGGCGGCGCCCGGTGGCGGTGGCCCGCGCGCAGGCGCTGGCGCACGCCGGTTCCCCCGGCGCCTCGGTGTTCGGCGCCGCGCCGCAGCTGCGGGTCTCCCCCGAGTGGGCGGCCTGGGCGAACGGTACGGCGGTGCGCGAACTCGACTTCCACGACGCCTTCCTGGCCGCCGACTACTCCCACCCCGGGGACAACGTCCCGCCGCTGCTGGCCGTCGCCCAGCACACCGGGCGCACCGGCGCCGACCTGCTGCGCGGCATCGTCGCCGCGTACGAGGTGCACGTCGCCCTGGTGAAGGGCATCTGCCTGCACGCCCACCGGATCGACCACGTCGCGCACCTGAGCGCGGCCACCGCGTGCGGGCTCGGCGCGCTGCTGCGGCTGCCGACGGAGACGATCTACCAGGCCGTCCAGCAGGCCGTGCACACCACCACCGCGACCCGGCAGTCCCGCAAGGGGGAGATCTCCAGCTGGAAGGCGTACGCGCCCGCGTTCGCCGGGAAGGTCGCGATCGAGGCGGTGGACCGGGCGATGCGCGGCGAGACGTCCCCGTCGCCGATCTACGAGGGCGAGGACGGCTTCCTCGCGTGGATGCTCGACGGCCCGCGGTCCGACTACACCGTGCTGCTGCCGGAGGCCGGCGAGCCGCGTCGGGCGATCCTGGACACCTACACCAAGGAGCACTCCGCCGAGTACCAGGCCCAGGCGATCATCGACCTGGCCCGGCGCCTGCGCGAGAAGGCCGGCCCGCTCGACCGGGTGCGCTCGGTGGTGCTGCACACCAGCCACCACACCCACCACGTCATCGGTTCCGGCGCGGGCGACCCGCAGAAGTACGACCCCGCCGCCAGCCGGGAGACCCTCGACCACTCGATCCCCTACATCCTCGCCGTCGCCCTGGAGGACGGCGGCTGGCACCACGAACGCTCCTACGCCCCCGAGCGGGCCCGGCGCCCGGAGACCGTCGCGCTCTGGCGGAAGATCACCACGGTCGAGGACCCGGAGTGGACCCGCCGGTACCACGACCCCGACCCGGAGCACCGCGCCTTCGGCGGCCGCGTGGTCATCACCCTGGACGACGGCTCGGTGGTCGAGGACGAACTCGGCGTCGCCGACGCGCATCCGGCGGGCGCCCGTCCCTTCGACCGGGCCGCCTACGAGGGCAAGTTCCGCACCCTCGCCGAGGGCATCGTCACCGCTACCGCGCAGGACCGCTTCCTTGTGGCTGCCGCCGGCCTCGCCGAGCTGCGGACCACCGACCTGGACGGGCTCTTCCCCGCGGTCGACACCGAGGCCGTCCGGGCGTACGACGAGACGCTGCCGAAGGGACTGTTCTGATGCTGCACACCCGCACCACCCCCGCACAGCGCCGCCGCGCCCTGCGCGAACGGCTGGCCACCGGACGGCTGTTGACGATGCCGGGAGCCCTCAATCCGCTCACCGCCCGGCTCATCCAGGACACCGGCTTCGAGGCCGCGTACCTGTCCGGCGCCGTGCTCGCCGCCGACCTCGGCCTGCCCGACATCGGCCTCACCACCGCGACCGAGGTCGCCGCCCGCGCCCAGCAGACCACCCGCGCCACCGACCTGCCGGTCCTGATCGACGCGGACACCGGCTTCGGCGAGCCGATGAACGCCGCCCGCACCGTCCAGCTGATGGAGGACGCGGGCCTGGCCGGCCTGCACCTGGAGGACCAGGTCAACCCCAAGCGCTGCGGCCACCTGGACGGCAAGGCGGTGGTCCCCCGCGAGGAGATGGCCCGCCGGCTGCGGGCCGCCGTCGACGCCCGGCGCGACCCCGACTTCCTGCTGATGGCCCGCACCGACGCCCGCGCGGTCGAAGGTCTCGCCGCCGCGATCGACCGGGCCAAGGCCTACGTCGATGCCGGCGCCGACGCCGTCTTCCCCGAAGCCCTCGACGGCGAGGCCGAGTTCGAGGCCTTCCGGAAGGCGGTCGACGTCCCGCTGCTCGCCAACATGACCGAGTTCGGCAAGACCCCGCTGCTGGACGCCCGCACCCTCCAGGACCTCGGCTACGACATCGCGCTCTACCCCGTCACCCTGCTGCGCCTGGCCATGGGCGCGGTCGAGGACGGCCTGCGCACCATCGCCGCGGAGGGCACCCAGGCAGCCCTGCTGCCCCGCATGCAGACCCGCTCCCGGCTGTACGAACTGCTCGGCTACCAGGACTACGCGGCCTTCGACTCGGCCGTCTTCGACTTCACCCTCCCACCCGGGAACTGACCCACCGGAGGCCCACCACCATGACCGAGATCCACCGCGGACTCGCCGGTGTCGTCGTCGACACCACGGAGATCTCCACCGTGATCCAGGAGACCAACTCCCTGACCTACCGCGGCTACCCCGTGCAGGACCTGGCCGCCCACCGCTCCTTCGAGGAGGTCGCCCACCTGCTGTGGCACGGCGAACTCCCCGACCGGGCGCAGCTGCGCGAGTTCCGGGCCCGTGAGCGCGCCCTGCGCCCGCTCGACCGCACCACCGCCGAGCTGCTCGCCAAGCTCCCCGAGACCTGCCACCCGATGGACGTGCTGCGCACCGCCGTCAGCTTCATCGGCGCCGAGGATCCGACCGAGGACGACGGCCGCACCGCGCCCACCCTCGTCAAGTCGCTCACCCTGCTGGCCAGGCTGCCCACCGTGGTCGCGGCCGACCAGCGCCGCCGGCGTGGCCTCGCCCCCGTCGCACCGGATCCGGACCTCGGCTACGCGGAGAACTTCTTCCACCTGCGCTTCGGCGCCGTGCCGGCCCCCGAGGTGGTGCGCTGCTTCGAGATCTCCCTGGTGCTGTACGCCGAACACAGCTTCAACGCCTCGACCTTCACCGCCCGCGTCGTCACCTCCACGCTCTCCGACCTCTACAGCGCCGTCACCGCGGCGATCGGTGCGCTCAAGGGCCCGCTGCACGGTGGCGCCAACGAGGCCGTGATGCACATGCTGGAGGAGATCGGCGACCCGGCCCGCGCCGCCGACTGGCTCGACGAGGCGCTCGCCTCGAAACGGAAGATCATGGGGTTCGGGCACCGCGTCTACAAGCACGGCGACTCCCGGGTCCCGATCATGCAGGAGGCCCTCGACGGCCTGGTCGCCGCGAGCCGCGACCCGCGGACCGCCCGGCTGGCCGCCCTGCACGCGGCGTTGCGCGAGGCGATGCTGGAGCGCAAGGGCATCCACCCGAATCTCGACTACCCGGCCGGGCTGGCGTACCACCTGATGGGCTTCGACACCCCCGTGTTCACACCCATCTTCGTGCTGAGCCGGATCACCGGCTGGACCGCCCACATCACCGAACAGCTCGCCCACAACGCCCTGATCCGCCCGCTCGCCTCGTACGACGGGCCGGGTCAGCGCCCGGTCCCGGCCGGGGCGTAACTCCGGTACGGCCGGCGGTCAGGCCGGGCGGCGCTCGAACGGGGAGGGCACCGGGAAGTACTCCCGCAGGAACGCGGCGATGGCGTGCTGCTGGTCGGCGGCCGGGACGTCCTCCCGGCCGCCGTCGGCGAGGCAGAACACGTCGGCCCACCGGGCCCGGTGCAGGTCCGGCAGCCGGGCCAGGTCCTCCGCGCTGTCGGTGACGAAGTAGCCGTCCACCAGCTGCCCTTCGACCGCGCGGCCGGTGGCGTGCGCGAAGTGGGTGGCCAGCGTGATCGGCGCGAGGTCGGTCGCCGCACGGAACGGGGATCGGGTGGTCGCGGCGAGCTCGGCGGCGAACCGCTCGCAGGCCTTGGCCAGCACGCTGCGACGCAGCGGGTAGGGGGCGTGCTTGAGCGTGCCGGGGTAGGTCCGGCCGACCGCGGCGGCCAGCGTGGCACGGGTGTTGATCTGCGCGGCGACGTAGACGGACTCCGCGGGATCGGCGCCGCCGGGCAGCCGGTCACCGGGCGGGATGACCCGGCTGCCGGGGAAGAACCGGGGCAGGCCGTTGCCCAGGAAGAAGGCCTGCGGGGCGAGCGGGCGGCCGATCAGCATGTCGTCGTTCAGGTAGAGGAAGTGCTCCGCCAGGCCCGGGATGCGGTGCAGCCTGGTCTCGATGGCGTGCGAGTTGAAGACCGGCGGCGCGCCGGTGCCGGCGAACAGCTCGCGGTGCGGCACGACCGTCAGGCCCGGGCGGTCGGTGTCCAGCCAGTGCGGCACCTGGTCGTCGGTGACCAGGTGGACGTGGCGGATCCAGGGGGTGTGGGCGGCGATCGAGCGCAGCAGGTAGCGCAGCTCGTCGCGGTTGCGGTAGCGCTGGTCGCCGGTGTCCACCAGCGCGGCCCCGCCGGCCAGTTGCTCGCACGCCTCGGCGCGGCGCCGGCGCCAGTGCGGGTCGGTGTCGTCGACCCAGGTGATCACCGCGTCCACCGGGAAGTCCACGTCGTCCGGGAAGGCACCCGTGAAGGCCTCCACCACGGGGTAGCTGCGGCCGGCGATCCGGGTGGTGGCGGTGGCCTCCAGCGAGGGCACCCACCAGCCGTACGGGGTGCTGTCGATCGCCGCGATCGCGCCCGGGGAGGGCGCGGCCGAGTCCCAGAACTCCACGTCGCAGCCGTACTCGGGCCCGTGCAGCACCGTCCCGACCAGGCCGGGCCGGTACACCCGGACGCCCTTCACCCGGTCCGGCACCTCCGCGGGTTCGGGTTCCGGTCCCTCCGGCGCCGCCTCGACCGCGGCCACCGCCGCGACCAGCTGCTCGGCCAGTACGGTGCCCAGGCCCCGGCCGTGCTCCAGCAGCTCCGCGTACACCACCTGGCCGCGCAGCGCACCGGCCAGCGCCGCCAGCACGGCCGCGCGGTCGCCGGGCGCGATCGCCAGCCGGTGCCGCGCCCGACCGTCGGGCACGATCCCGTGGCCGATCCCCGCCGCCCCGAGCACGTCCGCGACCTCGGCCAGGTTCTCGTCCCGGCACCCGCCCGGGAGGAGGTCGCCGCGCTGCGCGGCCAGCCGCTCCCCGTACCGGACGATGCCGGGCAGCCGCGCGCGCAGCTGCTCCTCGCGGACCCACAGCGGATCCGGCGGCGCCACCGGCACGACCGCGACGGCCGGCCCGGCCCGCCGCCCGCCGGACCACCGGCCCAGCAGGGCGGCGAGCGGTCGCCGGAGAACGGGGGGCACGGCGTGGCGAACGGACACGGAACGGGACTCCGGGGGACGAGTCGACGGGCGGCCACCGCGGCACGGCCGCGGACCGACCGAGCCTCGCACGCCCGGATGAGCCGGACCTGGGAGAAGCCGCACGCAAACTGAGGATTACCGAAGACCCAACGCCGGGGGTGGGCCTCAAGCGCCCGGGCGCGGCCGCCCGCGCACGGCCGAGACCACCGCGCAGACGGCGAGGGTCGACAGCAGGGCGGCCACCGCCACCAGGGCGGCGCCGACCAGGTACAGCCCGCTGGCGTCGTCGGACCAGTCGTAGCCGGCGGCGACGGTCAGGCCCGCGGTGGTCCCCAGCACGGCCGCGGTGGCCCGGCCCCGGGAGGCGGCCCAGCAGACCGGGACCAGCAGGGTCAGCACCAGCCCGACCACCTGCCAGGCTTCGTACGGGCCGCTCACCGAACCGTCGGCGTGCACGTCCTGATGCTGGTCCCAGCCCAGCCAGGCCGCCCACGCCACGACCGGGGCGAGGACCAGGAACACGGTGGGGACGAGGTCGAGCGATTTCCGAGACATGCCCCCACCGTCCCGCGCCGCACCCACCCGGGGCAGAGCCCGGGTACTCACCCGCCCGTGAGTACCGGCACCCGGGCGGGCGCTCAGCAGGCCACCGGCGGTGTCGGTGGGCGGTGACAGGATGACCCGCCGGGCACCGGTTCCAGGAGGCTGACATGCGGCAACGACTCAATCTGATCCTGCTCGGGGTGCGCGACGTCGCCGCCTCGGTGGCCTTCTACCAGGCGCTGGGGTGGCGGCGCTCCACCGCGGGGTCCGAGGAGTTCGCCCTGTTCGAACTGGGCGGGGTGGCGGTCGCGTTCCAGTCCCGGGCCGCCTTCGCGGCCGACGCCGGGCTGCCCGACCGGGGGCCCGGCGGCTTCGCCGGCTTCGCGCTGGCGTACGTGGCCCGCAGCGCCGACGAGGTGTACCGGGTCATGGCCGAGGCCGCCGAGCTGGGCGCCACCGTCACCCGCCCGGCCGGCCCGAACGCCTGGGGCCACACCGGGTACTTCACCGACCCCGACGGCCATCTCTTCGAGGTGTTGTGCGGGGACGGCTGGATCTTCGACGAACACGACGACCTGGTGCTCTGAGCCCCCTGCCCCGGCCGCCGGAAAACTCTCGGCACGCCTCGCCCGTCCGGCCCCATACTGGCCGCTGCTGTCCTGCTCGATCTGTTCGATCTGCTCGATGAAGAAGGAATTCCATGCTGTCGAAGCGTCTTGCCGCCACCGTCGTCGTCTGCTGCGCCCTGGCGGCGGGGGCGAGCGGGTGCGGCCCGGCCAAGGCACCGGCCGGCTCCGCGGAGGCCGCGGCGCCGTCCGTCTCCGTTTCGGCCTCGGCGTCCGTCTCGGCTTCCAAGGGCCCGCACCTGGACACCGACAAGCTGACCGCCGCCGAGATCGAGAAGCAGGCGCAGGCCGCGATGGCCTCGCTCTCCTCGGTGAAGGTGAGCGGCAACCTGATGGTGGAGGGTCAGAAGATGACCCTCGACCTGGCGACCGACACCAAGGGCAACTGCCAAGGCACGATCGGCGTGGCGGGCATGGGCCTGATCGAGATCATCCACACCGGCGGCTCCAGCTACCTCAAGCCCGACGCCGCGTTCTGGAAGGCCATCGTCGGGCAGAAGGGAGACGCGAAGGCCGGGGCGGCGGCGGCCGAGCTGTTCAAGGGCCGCTACCTGACCGGCGCCAAGGACGACCCGGAGCTCGCGGAGCTGTCGGACATGTGCGACATGATCAAGTCGATGACCGAGAACGACGACACCGACGACGGCGCCATCAAGGGGGCCGCCGCCACCGTCGGCGAGGTCAGGACGTTCACCGTGATCAGCACCGACGACGACGGCTCCCGGACCACCGCCCACGTGGCGACCGAGGGCAAGCCGTACCTGGTGAAGGTCACCCACGAGGGCACCGACCCGGGCGAGATGAGCTTCAGCGACTTCGACAAGCCCATCACCGTCCAGGCCCCGCCGGCCGACAACGTGATCGACTACTCGCAGTTCCGGGCCAAGATCGCCACCGCCTGACCCCTCGGGCCCCGCGGCTCGCGGCTCAGCCGTCCGCCACCCTGCCGCTACGATCGCCGGACACGACGACGGGGCGGGGTGGCGGACGTGCTCTGGTGGGCGCTGGACGAGATCCGGCTGAAGGTGATCGGGCGCGACGCCCGGTACTCACGGCTGGTGCTGGAGCTGGCCCGGAACCCGGGCACGGCGACGGACGCGACCCTGGCCGTGGAGCTGCTGACGGTCGGCCTGGCGAACCGGCCGTGGCTGTCGGCACCGATCGGGTCGGTGGTCCTGGTGGCTCCCGGTGGCACGGACCACCCGGCGGTCGGGCCGGTGGCGGACACGGTACGGGAGCAGTGGCCGGCGGCGACGCTCACGGTGCTGGACGAGACGGTGGCCGCCCTGCTCGGGGCCGCGCCGGACCCGGAGCCGGCCGCGTGCGTGGTGGTGCACCAGGACGCGGTCCGGACCTCGGTCGGTCTCGTCGCCGCACGTGCGGCGGTCGCCGGGGACTTCGTGGCCGGTGGCGCGCGGGGACTGGCCGACCGGGTGATCGAACACCTGCGGGCGGAGCACCGGCTCGACACCGGCCTCCACGAGGCGTGGGCCGCCGTCGTCCACGACGGCGCGTTCGCGCCGCCGGCACCCCGCCGCGGGGCCGTCCACGGCTCACCGATCGTCGAGGGCAGGACCGGGCCCCTGCCATCGGGCACGGTCACGCTGGGGGCGGCCGAGCTGCACGCCGTGCTGGCCCCCGCCTACCGGCAGGTGGCGGACCTGGTGGCGCGGGTACTGCGCGACGCGCCGTCAGAAGCGGTACGGCAGGCGCGGGCCGGCGGCCTCCTGCTGACCGGCACCCACCCACCGGGAGCGGACACCCACCTGGCCGGCCTCACCGGACTCCCCGCACACCGGGCGGCCGAGCCGAGGTCCGGATCCCACCACCCCGAGGTACTCCTGAACGGAGTGGCCCGCCTGCTCCCCGACCCCCCACCCCGCCCGGCCACCCCACCCCCGCCGGAGCTCCT
Organism: Kitasatospora sp. NPDC094015; assembly: GCF_040304075.1. Taxonomy (NCBI): domain Bacteria; kingdom Bacillati; phylum Actinomycetota; class Actinomycetes; order Kitasatosporales; family Streptomycetaceae; genus Kitasatospora; species Kitasatospora sp. NPDC094015. Next base: position 69,214 of record NZ_JBEOUL010000028.1, on the reverse strand, counting down.
CGCCCTCATGGACCGCCTCCTGCCGCCCCGCCGCCGACCGCCCCCCGCCAAGGGGTAGCGCCCCCGGGCGGACGCGGTCACCGGGCCGGGCGCCTCCTGTCCCGGTCGCTCCGTTCGGCGTAAGACCGTGGTGCCGGGCGGTCGCGCAGGTTGCTCCCCCGGTACCACGGTCCGCGCCTGCGCCGCGGCTAGCGTGGAGGACACGACGGCGGTGGGTTGCCCGGGGTCCGGTGCCTGCGGCCGTCCGATCCCTCGACCGGCACCACGGTCGTCGACGGCATCCGGAGGGCGACATGGACGTTTCCACCTGCCCGGTTCCGACCGGCATCGAAACCCGACGGGCCGCCGGGCCCGCCGGGCGGGCGGCTCGCGGCACGGGGCCGCTCCCCGCCCCGACGGCCGCGACGCGGCACCGCACGGCGCCCGCAGCGGCGGCCACCTGGACGCGACAGCCGCTGCGGTGCGCCTGCCCGTGCTCGTCCTCGGCCGGATCACCGGCCCCGTGGGCGTCCGCCGCGCTGTTCGTCCCTCGGTGACCCATTACCGCGTGCTCGTCGTCGAGGACGACCACCACGGACGGCGGGGCCGGTGCTCAACCGAGCGAGGCGAGGAGGGTGTTGAGCGCCTCGACCTCCGCGGTCCGGTCCGGGTGCTTGGCGCGCAGGGCCGTCAGGACGTGGTCGATCTTCCCGTCCAGGAAGGTCCAGGCCTTCCGGTCCTTCGGTTCGAGGGTCGGCTGGGCGTCGTCCCACGCCGTTTCGAGGTCGGTCACCCGGGCGGTGGCGGCCGCCTGGTCGCCCGCGTCGAGCTTCGCGAGGGTGTCGGCCGTGATGGTGCGGAACCTGGCGATGTCGGCGGCCGGGAACGGCGAGGTCGCCTGCTGCGGGCTGAGCGAGGCGGTCGCGGGTGCGGGAGCGTCCGGCTCGGCGGCCGCAGCAGCGTGCGGTTGCTGGTGCGCCCGGACCAGGATCGCCGCGGTCACGGCCGCCACCAGGACGAAGTACCCGAGCATGATCCGCGCGCGTACGGCGTTCCCGGCGCCCGGGGCGGCGGCCGGGTCGTGGCCCTCGATGACGTCACACCGGGTGCGCGCCAGGTACACCACCGTGCCGAGGATGGCGGCCAGGAAGACGACACTGGTCACCGCGGTACCGAGGCCGAGGCCGCCCTCGTCGGCGGGCGAGCCGAGCCAGTCCCCGAGGTTGGCACCGAGCGGGCGGGTGAGGATGTAGGCCAGCCAGAAGGAGAGCACCGCGTCGGCTCCCAGACGCCACCCGAGGACGATCGCCGCGATCAACCCGAGCGGCAGCAGCACCGAGACGTCCGGGGTCCAGCCGGTCAGCTCCAGGGTCCAGTCGCCGGTCGCGGTGCCGAGGGCGAAGGTGACCAGGATGGCGAGCCAGTAGAAGAGTTCGCGGGGGCGGGTGACGATGCTGTGGATCGACAGGGTCCGCTCGCGGGCGTACCAGACCCCGAAGACGACGGCGAGGGCGACGGCGAACACGCCGCTGCTCACAGCGAGCGGAACGCCCTGGCTGTCGGTGAGGAGGTCGGTGTAGAGGGTGCCGGTCACGCTCAGCACCACGACGGTGAGCCAGTAGACGAACGGGATGTAGCGCGTCCGGCTGAGCTGCCAGGCCAGGACGCCGCCCAGGACGGCGGTGAAGATCAGGGCGGTGGCGACCAGGCCGACGCCGAGCGTCAGGTTGATCCAGTCGGCGAAGCTCTCGCCGACCGTCGTGCACAGGATCTTGATCACCCAGAACCAGGCGGTGATCTCGGGGACCTTGTTCAGCATGCGGCGGCCGTCGGACGTCGCCGCAGGCCGATGGGTGGCGGTTGTCATGGCGCGAGGCTCGCACGACGGACCTGAAGGGAAGCTGAACACCGCACATGCCGCCCGCCCCCGCCGCGCGCCCGGTTCAGTCGCGGTCGGCGCCGGTCCCGGGCCGGATCGGGTAGGGGATGAACGTGCTGGTGTGCTCGTCGACCGCCAGGGGGTGGCCGAGGGCCGGGGCGGCGCGCTGGGGGCAGGCGGGACGTTCGCAGACCTTGCAGCCGAGGCCGATCGGGGTGGCGGCGGCTTCGTCCGCGAGGTCGAGGCCGGCGGAGTACACCAGCCGTGCGGCGTGCCGCAGTTCGCAGCCGAGGCCGATGGCGAAGGTCTTGCCGGGCCGTCCCCAACCGCCGGGTGAGCGGGTGACCGCGCGGGCGGTCCACAGGTAGCGGCGCCCGTCGGGCATCGCGGCGACCTGGACGTGCACCCGGCCGGGGGCGGCGAAGGCCTCGTAGACGTTCCAGAGCGGGCAGGTGCCGCCGGTGCGGGAGAAGTGGAAGTCGGTGGCGGACTGGCGCTTGGAGACGTTGCCCGCCCGGTCGACCCGGACGAAGGAGAACGGGACGCCGCGCAGCCGGGGCCGCTGGAGGGTGCTCAGGCGGTGGCAGACGGTCTCGTAGCCGACCCCGAAGTGGTCGGCGAGGTGCTCGATGTCGTAGCGGGCGGTCTCCGCCTCGGCGTGGAAGGACCGGTACGGCAGGACCAGCGCGGCGGCGAAGTAGTTGGCCAGGCCGATCCGGGTGAGCGACCAGGCGGTGCTCCCCACCGGGCTGTCCTGGGCGGCGAGTTCGCCGAGCAGCGCGTCGTGCTCCAGGTAGGCGAGCTGGGTGGCCATCCGGAACGCCTGCTGGCCCGGCCGCAGCCGGTCCGACAGCCGCAGCACCCGGGCGCCCGGATCGTACGCGTGCAGCCGCTCTCCCCCGCCGGCCAGCCGGACCCCGTGCGCGGAGGCCAGTCGCTCGGCCAGCACCGTCCTGACCTCGCCCCGCCGCAGTCCGATGGCGGCCGCCAACTCCTCGGCTGCCAGGTCGAGTTCGTCGACGTAGTTGCGGCGCCGGTAGAAGAACTCGCGGACCTGCTCGTGCGGGGTGCGGGCGGTGTCGAGCGCCGGGCCACGGTCGCCGGCCAGGACGGCGAGCTGTTCGGCAACGGCCCGGCGGCTGCGGCCCAGGTCCATCAGCACCCGGGCCACCGCGGGCAGCCGGGTGGCGAGGTCGTCCAGGTCTCCGGGGGTGAGCCGGCCGGCGGCGAGCTCCTCGCCGAGCGAGTCGCGCAGTTCGGCGGCGAGCCGGGCGGTGTCGGGCGGGGCGAAGTAGCCGGCGTCGACGCCGAAGGCCTCGGTGAGCCGCAGCAGGACCGGGACGGTGAGCGGGCGGGCGTCGTGCTCCAGCTGGTTGAGGTAGCTGGGCGAGAGTTCGAGCAGCCGGGCCAGGGCCGCCTGGCTGAGCCCGCGGTCCTCGCGCAGCCGGCGCAGGCGTGCGCCCGCGAAGGTCCGTCCCATCGAGCCGCCTCCGTTCCTCACCGACGTTCCTCGCCGACGTTCCTCGCCGACCGTTCGGGTGCGCCGCAGCATAGCCGGGCCGGGCGGGCACGGACCTTCGCAGGCTTCGCAGATTCGCAGGATCGGCTTCGCAGAAGTTGGCAGCGGTCCACCGGTGACGGCGGCCGCCGAGGCTGCCAGAGTCGGCGCTGCGGCCAGCAGGGCGCACCACGAACGGCCCACTCCACCAGGGGTTTTCACCCCAGGGCGGTGGGGCCGTGGGCGACAACGTCTCGGCAGCGCCGCTGCCGGCCCGGCGCCCTGCGGCCGCACTTCCACCCGGCGAAGTGATCAGCCTCACATCCTTCGCAACGAGCATCTTTCGGGAGCAGATCATGACGCAGTCGGTTCGGCAGCAGCAGGAGCAGCAGGCGGCGCAGCTGGCCGCCCGGTGGGCGTCCGACCCGCGGTGGGCGGGCATCGAGCGCAGCTACTCGGCCGCGGACGTGGTGCGGCTGTCCGGCACGGTGCGCGAGGAGCACACCCTGGCCCGGCGCGGCGCCGAGCGGCTCTGGCGGCAGCTGCACGAGCAGGACTACATCCACGCGCTCGGCGCGCTGACCGGCGGCCAGGCCGTGCAGATGGTGAAGGCCGGGCTCCAGGCGATCTACCTGTCCGGCTGGCAGGTGGCCGCGGACGCCAACCAGGCCGGGCAGACCTACCCGGACCAGAGCCTGTACCCGGCCAACTCGGTGCCCCAGGTGGTGCGCCGGATCAACAACGCGCTGCTACGGGCGGACGAGATCGACGCGGCCGAGGGCAACGCCGGGCCGGACTGGCTGGTGCCGATCGTCGCCGACGCGGAGGCCGGGTTCGGCGGGCCGCTGAACGCCTTCGAGCTCACCAAGGGCATGATCGCGGCCGGCGCCGCGGGCATCCACTACGAGGACCAGCTCGCGTCCGAGAAGAAGTGCGGCCACCTCGGCGGCAAGGTGCTGGTGCCGACCGCCCAGCACGTGCGCACGCTGAACGCGGCCCGGCTGGCGGCGGACATCGCCGACGTGCCGACCCTGATCGTGGCCCGGACCGACGCGCTGGCCGCCAACCTGCTGACCACCGACGTGGACGAGCGGGACGCCCGGTTCTGCACCGGCGAGCGCACCGCCGAGGGCTTCTACCGGGTGGAGCCGGGGATGGCCCCGGTGATCTCCCGCGGGCTGGCCTTCGCCCCGTACGCCGATCTGCTCTGGGTGGAGACCGGCACCCCGGACCTGGCGCAGGCCCGGGAGTTCGCCGAGGCGGTCAAGGCCGAGTACCCGGACAAGATGCTGGCCTACAACTGCTCGCCGTCGTTCAACTGGAAGGCGGCGCTGGACGACGACCAGATCGCCAAGTTCCAGCGCGAGCTGGGCGCGATGGGCTACCGCTTCCAGTTCATCACGCTGGCCGGTTTCCACGCGCTCAACCACTCGATGTACCAGCTGGCACGCGGCTACGCGGAGAGCGGCATGACGGCCTACGTCGACCTCCAGGAGGCCGAGTTCGCGGCCGTCCCGGACGGGTACACCGCCGTCAAGCACCAGCGCGAGGTCGGCACCGGCTACTTCGACCAGGTCTCCACCGCGCTGAACCCGAACGCCGAGACGCTCGCCCTGACCGGCTCCACCGAGGCCGAGCAGTTCCACTGAGCCCGCCCGGACGGCCGGTTCCCCCACGGCCGGCCGTCCGCCCGTGACCTGCGCCGGGGGTCCCGTTGAGGGACGGGACCCGGTGGCCGTCCCGCCCGGGGCCGCGTTGGGAGACGCGGCCCCGGGCCCATCCCCCTGGAGAGCCGGATGACCCTGACCAGCCGTACCGAGATCCTCGGCGAGCCCGAGCCGCGGTTCGCGGAGATCCTCACCCCCGAGGCACTGACCTTCCTGGTCCGCCTGCACGACGCGTTCGCCGGGCGGCGCGTCGAGCTGCTCGCGGAGCGGGCGCGGCGGGCCGCCGAGCTGGCCGCGTCCGGCACCCTGGACTTCCGCCCGGAGACCCGGGCCGTCCGGGAGGACCTCGACTGGCGGGTCGCGCCGACCGCGCCCGGCCTGGCCGACCGCCGGGTGGAGATCACCGGCCCGCCGGAGCGCCGGATGGCCGTCAACGCGCTCAACTCCGGCGCCAAGGTGTGGCTGGCGGACTTCGAGGACGCCACCGCCCCCACCTGGCACAACCTGATCTCCGGCCAGCTCAACCTGCTGGACGCGATCGAGCGCCGGATCGACGACACCACCCCGGGAGGCAAGCGCTACCGGATCGGCGACACCCCCGCCACCATCGTGGTCCGTCCGCGCGGCTGGCACCTGGACGAGGCCCACCTGCTGATCGACGGGCGCCCGGCGGCGGGCGCGCTGGTCGACTTCGGCCTGTACCTGTTCCACTGCGGGCAGCGGCAGATCGACCGCGGCAGCGGCCCGTACTTCTACCTCCCCAAGCTGGAGAACCACCTCGAGGCCCGGCTCTGGAACGAGATCTTCACCTTCGCGCAGGCCGAACTCGGCATCCCGCACGGCACCGTCCGGGCGACCGTGCTGATCGAGACCATCACCGCGGCCTTCGAGATGGACGAGATCCTGTACGAGCTGCGCGAGCACGCGGCGGGGCTGAACGCGGGCCGCTGGGACTACCTGTTCAGCCTGATCAAGAACTTCGCCGGCCACGGCGCCCGGTTCGTGCTGCCCGACCGGGCCACCGTCACCATGACGCAGCCGTTCCTGCGCGCCTACACCGATCTGCTGGTGCGCACCTGCCACCGGCGCGGTGCGCACGCCATCGGCGGCATGGCCGCCGCCATCCCGAGCCGGGACCCGGCGGCCAACGAGGCCGCGCTCGCCAAGGTCCGGCTCGACAAGGAGCGCGAGGCCGGGGACGGCTTCGACGGCTCCTGGGTGGCCCACCCCGGTCTGGTCGGCACCTGCCGGGAGGTCTTCGACCGGGTGCTGGGCGAGCGGCCGAACCAGCTCGACCAGGGCCGCGAGGACGTCGAGGTGACCGCCGCCGACCTGCTCGCCGTGCACCGGATGTCGGTCGGCCTGCCGACCGGCGAGGGCGTGCGCGCCAACGTGGCGGTGGCGCTGCGCTACCTGACCGCCTGGCTCGGCGGCGCCGGGGCGGTCGCCGTCTTCGGCCTGATGGAGGACGTCGCCACCGCCGAGATCGCCCGCTGCCAGCTGTGGCAGTGGCAGCACCACTGCTCGCGGCTGACCGGCGGCTCGCTGGTCACCCCGGACCTGGTGCGGCGGCTGATCGACACCGAGCGGGCCGCGCTGCTCGCCGAGGGCGCCGACCCGGGCCTGGTCGACGACGCGGTGCGGGTCCTCGCCGAGACCGCGCTCGGCGCCGAGCTGCCCGCCTTCCTCACCACCGAGGCCTACGCCCGCCACCTGGTCCGCATCCGCACCGCGGCCTGATCCGACCCCAGCAAGGGAGACAGCGCCATGAACGAGATCCGCAGGGTGGCCGTGGTCGGCGCCGGGCAGATGGGCTCCGGCATCGCCGAGGTGTTCGCCCGCGCCGGGCTGGACACCGTGGTCTGCGAGCACGGGCCGGAGGCGCTGCGCGCCGCCCGGGCCCGGATCGACCGCTCGCTGCACCGGGCGGTCGACCGCGGCCGGCTGAGCCCCGCCGAACGCGAGGACGCGTGGGCGCACCTGCTGTTCGCCGACGACCTGGAGGTGCTGGCCGACCGTCAGCTGGTGGTCGAGGCGGTGGTGGAGGACGAGCGGGTGAAGACCGAGGTGCTCGCCACCCTGGACAAGGTGCTGGTGGACGACGGGGCCGTGCTCGCCACCAACACCTCGGCCATCCCGGTCACCCGGCTGGGCATCGCCACCTCGCGCGCCTCGCACGTGCTCGGGCTGCACTTCTTCAACCCCGCGCCGGTCATGCCGCTGGTCGAGGTGGTCTCCTCGCTGCACACCGACCCGACGGTGCTGAACCGGGTGGCGGGCTTCGCCGAGGAGGCGCTCGGCAAGCACGTGATCCGCTCCCGGGACCGGGCCGGCTTCGTGGTCAACGCGCTGCTGATCCCGTACCTGCTGGCGGCGATCCGGATGGCCGAGGCCGGCCACGCCACCGCCGCCGACATCGACGACGGCATGGTGCACGGCTGCGCCCACCCGATGGGCCCGCTCCGGCTGGCCGACCTGATCGGCCTGGACACCGTGCAGGCGATCGCCGAGTCGATGTACGAGGAGTACAAGGAGCCGCTCTACGCTCCCCCGCCGCTGCTGTCCCGGATGGTCGAGGCCGGGCTGCTGGGGCGCAAGAGCGGTCGCGGCTTCCACTCCCACCGGGCCGGCTGACCCGGACCGGACCCGCCGGTGCCCCGGCCTCCGTCGCGGAGGGCCGGGGCACCGGTGCACGCGGGGTCCTCGGCGGGTTCAGCCGGTGAGCCGGGCGACCAGCTCCCGTTTGAGCACCTTGCCGCCGGGGCCGAGCGGGAACTCCTCGGTGAACTCGACCCGGCGCGGGTACTTGTAGGCACCCATCCGCTCCCGGCTCCAGGCGGTGATCTCCGCGGCGAGCTCACGGTCCGGACTGATCCCCGGCTGCGGCAGCACCACTGCGCACACCTCCTGGCCGTGCACCTCGTCCGGGAGGCCGACCACCGCGACCTGGGCGACGGCCGGGTGACGGGTCAGCACCTCCTCGACCTCGCGCGGGTAGACGTTGTAGCCGCCGCGGAGCACCACGTCCTTCTTCCGGTCGACGATGGTCAGGTACCCCTCGGCGTCCAGCACCCCGAGGTCGCCGGTGCGCAGCCAGCCGTCGACGATCGCCTCGGCGCTCGCCCGCGGCCGGTTCAGGTAGCCGGCCATCACGTTGTGCCCGCGCACCACCACCTCGCCGACCTCGCCGGTCGGCAGCGGCTCGATCCGGTCCTCCACCGCCGGTGCGGCGACGGCGACCTCGACCCCCCAGATCGGCCGGCCCACCGTGCCCGGCCGCAGCGGCCACGCGCGCTGGTTGTAGGCGACCACCGGGGAGGCCTCGGTCAGCCCGTAGCCTTCGTGGACCGGGCAGCCGAAGGTGTCCCGGAACTCCTCCAGCACCGCCACCGGCAGGGCCGAGCCGCCGCAGAACGCCCGGTCCAGCGGCGGCCGGCGCGGATCGCTGCGGGCGGCGGCGAGCAGCGCGAGGTACATCGTCGGCACGCCCATCACCAGCGTGCAGCGCTCGCGGACCATCAGGTCCAGCGCGCGCGGCCCGTCGAAGCGGGGCATCAGCACCAGGGTGGCGCCGGCCCGGAAGCAGGTGGCCATGCCGCAGATCTGGCCGAAGCTGTGGAACAGCGGCAGGCAGCCGAGCAGGACGTCGTCCGGGCGCAGGTCGAACGGGGAGAGCATGGTGGTCGCCGTGTTCATCACCAGGTTGAGGTGGGTGAGCATGGCGCCCTTGGACCGGCCGGTGGTGCCGGAGGTGTACAGCACCACCGCGAGGTCGCCGGGCTCGCGCGGGACCGCCCCGGCGATCGGGTCGGCCCCGGCCGCGAGGGCGTCCAGGCGGGGGTGGCCCGCGTCGCGTTCCTGGTCCACCGTCAGGACGGGGGTGCCGACCTCCCCGGCGGCCGGCCCGCCCTCGGCCAGCAGGGCGGCGGCGCAGATCAGGGCCGCGGGCTGCGCGTCGCGCAGCACGTGGGCGACCTCCTCGGCCCGGAGCAGCGCGTCGACGGGGACGACGACCGCGCCGAGGGCCAGCACGCCGAAGTAGGCGAGCGGGAAGTGCCGGGAGTTGGGGATCAGCAGGGCGACCCGGTCGCCGGGGCCGATGCCGTGCTCGCGCAGCACGGCCGCGTACCGCCGGGCGCCGGCCCACAGGTCACGGTAGCTGGTCCGTTCGTCGCCGAGGACGAGCGCCGGGTGGTCGGGCCGGCGCAGCGCGGAGTCGGCGAGCACGGTGGCCAGGGAGAGCGCCATCGGCGGCTACCTCCGGGCGTCCGCGGCCAGCCGGGCCCGGTCCGGTTTGCCGGTCGCGGTGAGCGGCAGCTCGGGGTGGACGTCGATCACGGCCGGGACGTGCTGCGGGGAGAGCGCGGCGGCGAGGTGCTCGCGCAGGGCGGGGACGGTGGCCGCGGCGGCGCCGTCGCGCAGCACCACGGCGGCGTGCAGCTGCTCGACCAGATCGGCGTCCGGCACGCCGAAGGCGGCGGCCTGCAGCACCCCCGGGTGGGCGGTCAGGGCGTGCTCCACGGTGGTCGGGTGGATCTTGATGCCGTTGGTCTTCACCACGTCCGCCAGCCGGCCGCTGAGGTGGATGTAGCCGCGTTCGTCGAGCCGGCCGAGGTCGCCGGTGTGCACCCAGCCGTCCCGGACGGTACGGGCGGTCAGCTCGGGGTCGCCGAGGTACTCGCGCATCGCGAACGGGGAGCGGACGCAGATCTCGCCCGCCTCGCCGGTCGGCAGGTCGCGGTGGTCGTGCGGGTCGCGGATCCGGACCTCGCCGGCCAGCACCCGGCCGACGGTGGCGCGCAGGTCCGGGTCCCGGTGCTCGGCCGGGGTGAGCATGCCGATCGCCCCGGCCTCGCTGGTGCCGTAGATCTGGATGAGCACGTCGCCGAAGCGCTCGACGGCCTCGGCGAGCCGGGCGGGCGAGGCGGGGGCGCCGGTGTAGCAGAGCATCGAGATGCTGGACAGATCGGCGGAGGCCGCCTCCGGGTGGTCCATCAGCCGGTAGAGCTGCGGCGGCGAGATCAGCAGCCGGGTGATCCGGTGCTCGGCCACGGCGCGCAGCACCTCGCCCGCGTCGAAGCCCTGGTGCAGCACGACCGAGCCGCCGGAGGCGAGCGAGTCGTCGGCGGTGGCGCCGCTGGAGTGGCTCATCGGCAGGGTGGCCAGGTAGACCGCGCGCCAGGCCATCTGGAGGCCGGCGGTGATGAAGCCGTTGCGGGTCCGGAAGTCGACCGCGATCCCCTTCGGCCGGCCGGTGGTGCCGCTGGTGCAGCTGATCACGGCGGCCCGGTCGGGCGGGATCGGGACCTCGGGCGGGTCGGTGTCGGCGCCGGCGCTCAGGTCGAGGACGCCGGGGCCGAGGTCGCCGAGCGCCGCCAGGATCGGCGGCTGCGCCAGGTGGGCGGTCAACTCGCGTGCCGCCGCCAGGTGTTCGGCGTCGACGGCGAGGACGGTGGCCCCGGTCTCGGCCAGCAGGGCGAGTTCGGCGTCGCTGGTCAGCCGGTCCTCGGGGTCGACCGCGTTGGTGGTGTGCAGGTGGACGGCGGTGGCGCCGATCAGGTTGGCGGCGTACCGCAGGAGCAGGGTCGCCGGGGAGTTGGTGGTGGTGAGGATGGCCACCACCGGCGCCCGGTCGCCGCTGTGCCGGTGCAGCACGCCGGCGGCGGTGCGCACGGCGGTGGTGAAGGCGCCGGCGGTGAGGCTGCCGTGCTGCCAGGTGAGGACGGTGCGGGCCGGGTCGTCGGCGAGCACCTGGAGGATCCGGCCGACGTACGTGTCGTTCGTGGGCATGGCGATTCCCATCGGCAGACTGCTGGATTACGGCGAGCATATCAGCGGCGGTCAGGAATGCGGGCGGAATTCCGCAAGTTCGTCCCTGGACGGAATGTCACGGACCGCGCTATCGAAATGATATGGCGCCCTGACATGATGTCGGCACGTCGAGCATCCGGGCCCGTCGACGGCCCGGAGCGGGCCGGCCGTGTGCAGCGCACATGCGGTGACCGGGCACAGCACCGGCCTTCGCCCCGCGCGCCGCCGGGAATTCCGGGTGGGCCGCCGGCCCGTGCGGCCGAGGCCCCGTACCGTGCCGGATTCCTGAGAGCGAGTTGACGCCATGACGCATTACCGCACATTCTTCCCGCCCCGGGACCGGGAATCCGCGCACACCGCGGGGCACCGGGAATTCCTGGAGATCGGGCGGCGGGCCGGGAGTTTCCCGGCGGCCCGGAACGCGCGGAACGGCGTCGAGAGCGACATCCGGGTGTGGTGCAGCAACGACTACCTGGGGATGGGCGAGCACCCGTCGGTGCTGGCCGCGATGCGCGAGGCCCTGGACGAGTTCGGGGCCGGGGCGGGCGGGTCGCGCAACATCGCCGGGACCAACAGCTACCACGTGCTGCTGGAGCAGGAACTCGCCGACCTGCACGGCAAGGAGGACGCGCTGCTGTTCACCTCCGGCTACACGGCGAACGACGGCGCCCTGTCCGTGCTGCCGGCGCACCTCACCGACTGCGTGGTCTTCTCGGACCAGCTCAACCACGCCTCGATCATCGACGGGCTGCGGCACAGCGGGGCCGAGAAACGGATCTTCCGCCACAACGACACCACCCACCTGGAGGAGCTGATCGCGGCGGCGCCGCCCGAGCGGCCCAAGCTGATCGTCACGGAGTCGGTGTACTCGATGGCGGGCGACCTGGCGCCGCTGCCGGAGATCGCGGACATCGCCAAGCGCTACGGCGCGATGACCTTCCTCGACGAGGTGCACGCGGTCGGGATGTACGGGCCGCAGGGCGCGGGCATCGCCGCCGGCCTGGGGCTGGCCGACGAGTTCACCGTGATCATGGGGACGCTGGCCAAGGGTTTCGGCACGGTCGGCGGCTACATCGCCGGGCCGAGCGCGGTGGTCGACGTGGTGCGCAGCCTGTCCCGGCCGTTCATCTTCACCACCGCACTCCCGCCGGCGGTGGTCGCCGGCGGCCTGGCGGCCGTCCGCCACCTGCGCGGCTCGGACCTGGAGCGCAACCGGCTGCGGGAGAACGCACAGCTGATGCACCGGCTGCTGACCGGGTGCAGGATCCCGTTCCTGTCCGACCGCTCGCACATCGTCTCGGTGCTGGTCGGCGAGGAGCAGGTGTGCAAGCGCGCCTCGGACCTGCTGCTGGACCGCCACGGCTGCTACGTGCAGGCGATCAACGCGCCCAGCGTCCGGGCCGGCGAGGAGATCCTCCGGATCGCCCCCGGCGCGGTCCACAGCGCGGACGAGGTACGGCAGTTCGTCGCGGCCCTGGACGGGATCTGGGCCGAACTGAACCTGCCACGCTCCCCGGGCCCGGCGGCGGCCGCGCGGTAGCAGGGTGCCGGGACCGGAGGTAGCGGCACGCCTTCGGCGCGCCCGAAGGCCCGTGTAGCGTTCCGAGTGCCCGGAACGCCCTTCGGGGGTGTGAGACATCGCGGTGAGAGAGATGAAGGTGGCGGTCTCATGACGGGCCCGATCGTCCCGCGAGCACGGCGAATCGTCCGCCCTGACGCCGTGCTGCGCGGGGAGGAGGTCGGCGCCGGACCAACCTGCCTCCTGCTGCACGCCGGTGGTGAACGGCGGCAGGTGTGGGCGCCGGTCAGCGAGGTCCTCGTCGGCGCCGGACTCCGCTGTGTGGCCTTCGACCAGCGGGGCCACGGTGACAGCGGCGGCCAGGCCCGGACGCTGTCGGCGTGCGCGGACGATGTCGCCGCCATGCTGTGCGGTGAGCCGGCCGGGTCCGTGGTCGTCGGCGCCTCGCTGGGCGGACTCGCCGGTGTCGCCGCCCTCGCCGATCCGGCTGTGCGAGCGCGAGTGGCAGGGCTGGTGCTGGTCGACGTCGTACCGTGCCTCGTCCCCTCCCGGGTCCGCGGCTTCCTCGCCGCCGGCGGCCTGGCCGGCGCCTACACGGAACTCGTCGAGGACATCCTTGCCCAAGTGCCGCTGCTACGGCAGGTCACCGCGGAACTCGAGCTGCCCGTCCTGCTCGTCCACGGCGACACCGGATCGTCGGTCGGTGCCGAGGACATCGACCAGTTGCTGCGGCTGGCCCCGCACACCACGGTCCTGCCCGTCCACGGCGCCGGGCACCTCATCGCCCGGGAGCAGCCGGTGGCCTTGGCCCGAAGCATCATCGCCGTCACCACCGCCTGGCACGGTCCGCAGTAACGGCGTCCTCAGGACCGGCCGTTGACCGAGCACGCCGACCTGCTGACGCAGCGCTACCCGCCCAGCTACGAGTGCCTCGATGACCTGGGCACGTGCACCCTACGAATTCCCCGCGAGAACACCGGTCGGAATTCCCGGGCGGTCACGAGCGAGATCCGGCGGGCCGTCACTTTCAGCCCCTGACCGGAACCGCCCCGGGGTCGGGGCCCCGTTGCGACGCCCGGAGCCGGCTGCCAGGTGGGTGGGACCGTCCCCGCCGATCGGCGGGGACGGGACAGCTGGACAGCGGGCTCGTCGCACCGTTCGACCGATGAGTGCTCCCGCCGTAGATCGTTGTGTGCTCCGACTTCGGGGCTGTCTGCCGCCGGCAGAAACTCGGATGGCCCTGGAGCCCGAACTCGGTAGAGTCGGGCCATGCCCGAGTTGAAGCGGCTGGCTGCCGGCCACGCCCCGGCGGTCCTGGACTTCGAGCTGGCGAACCGCACCTACTTCGCCACGTCGGTCCCCGACCGCGGCGACGACTTCTTCGACCGGTTCACCGACCGGTACACCGCCTTGCTGGCCGAGCAGGAGGCCGGCAGCTGCGCCTTCTACGTGCTCGTCGCCGAGGACGGCTCGGTACTCGGCAGGTTCAACCTGTACGACCTGGCGGACGGCACCGCCAACCTCGGCTACCGGATGGCGGAGCAGGCCACCGGTCGCGGCCTGGCGACCGCGACCGTCCGGGAGTTGTGCCGGACGGCGACCGAGCGGCACGGCCTGCACACCCTGCGGGCGGCCACCTCCCACGGCAACGCCGCGTCCCAAAAAGTCTTGACCAAGGCCGGATTCGTCCCGATCGGCCCGGCCGCCCCGACCGATCTCGGCGGAAAGTCGGGCACCTGGTACCAGCTCGACCTCCAGCCGTAGCGCCCCACCTGGCAGATCACCCGGCAGCAGCGAGTACGCGGTCGCCAGGTTGGGGTGGTCCTGGGTGAGGGCCCTGCATGAACAGCGCGGAGCCCGCACCGACCCGGGTCCGACAGCCGGCCGACCGTCAGGCCCATGGGCAGCAGCCCAACGGGCGATCGCAGGTGCACAAGCCTTCCCTCAGCAACCGGTCGGCGGCTACCCGCGTCCAAGCATCCGGACCCGGCGAGCAGGAGGCAAGGACTCGTGAACAGTGACGAACGCCAGGACAGATCCGCCCTCGGCACCGGGTGCCTCGGGGTACTGCTGGCGCTGCTCGGCGCCGGGACTTCCGTTGCCGTCATCAGCCGCCGATGGGCACGTTGCACCGGAGGCTTCCACGCCATGGGCGATGCGATGACGCTGCAGTTCCTGCTGCTCGGCTCGCCCATTCTCCTGCTGGCCGTGGGCTCGGCGTGCGCGATCTGGATGCACCGTTCCACCGGGCACCAGCCTCCGATGAAGCGCTTCGGGCTGATGACGCTCGCCATGCTGGCAGGGATCGTGGTGGTGAGCGCGCTCCTCGTGCTCGTCAACGGGAGCAACCCGCACGTCGGTGTGCCGTGCCGGACCGGTTGAGCACCGGTCCGAATGAGGCCACCACCACTGTCAGGAAGAGAGACCGGCGCGTCCCTCCGGTGGGCGGGCGTCGCCCCACGTGGGATCACAGGCGGAGAGGGCAGGATTCGAACCTGCGCGGGCCCCGAAGGACCCTGCTCGGCCATCGCTGGCCAGGCACCCGATGAACCGCTCCGGGCACCTCTCCTGAGCGAGGGCCGCCCACCGCGGCTCCTCGACGTGCCATCAGCATGCCTTGACGCACTGACCGGGCCCTGACCCCGGCCTGATGGGGTTGCTGCGACCGTCCGTTGCTGCGCTCCGAATCGGGAGGCTGCGGGCGTAGGCTCCGTGGGATGCGGATAGGCGAGTTGTCCAAGCACACGGGCGTGAGTCCACGCTCACTTCGGTACTACGAGGAGCAGGGCCTGCTGGCCAGCTCACGCTCCGGGGCGGGGCAGCGGCACTATTCCGATGCTGCGGTCCAGCGTGTTTCGCTCATCAAGCAGCTGTTCGGCGCGGGTATGTCCAGCCGGGTGATCGCGACCCTGCTGCCGTGTGTGGACATTCCGGGCGACCTGGGCATCGCCGAGGAGACGTTCGCGGCGATGATGCGCGAGCGCGACCGGATCGACGCCGAGATCGCGCACCTGATCGGGACCCGGGATGCACTCGACGTGGTGATCAGGGCCAACAGCCGGCACCGGGCGGAACTGTCCCCGGGCCCGGCAGCGGTGGCACGGTCGTCCTGATGCTGTGATCCGCGTCTCATCCGCTTGCCCCTCACATCAATGTCAGAGGGGAGGGTGGCGACAGCGCCCGGAACTCACCGGGACGGTCGTACGAAAGGCGGAGGACGATGGGACAGGCATGGGGTTTCCACAGGTACGGCGGGCCCGAGGTGCAGGAGTTCTTCGATCGTCCCGATCCCGTCCCCGGGCGCGGTGAGGTGCTGATCCGGGTCGACGTCGCCGGCGTGAATCCCCTCGACCACGTTCTGCGCTCAGGTCTGGTCGACGGGTTCGACGGCGGGCGTCCGTTTCCCCGGGTGCTGGGCATGGAGGCGGCCGGAACCGTCCTCGCCCGTGGCGAGGACGTGAGCGGGCTCGAGGTGGGCGACGCGGTCTTCGGCTTCGCGCTCACCGGTGGCGGGACCTACGCCGAGATGACGGTGCTGTCCGCACCGAACACCGCACGCATCCCGGCGGGCCTGTCCACGACCGTGGCGGCAACGCTGCCGGTGGCCGGGACCACCGCGGTGGATGTGCTCGACCAGCTCGGTCTGCCGGCCGGTGCCACGGTCCTGGTGAACGGGGTCGGGGGCGGGGTGGGCCTCGCCGTCGCCCAGCTGGCCGTCGGGTCCGAGCTGCGGGTATTCGGCACCGGCAGCACCGCCAAGCGCGAGCACGCCGAGGCCGTCGGGGTGCGGTTCATCGACTACACCGCCGGGGACGTCGCCGCGGCGGCACGCGAGCTGGTTCCGGGCGGCTTCGACGGGATCGTCGACCTGGTCGGCGGCGCCTCTCTGCGGGCGGTCGCCCCGCTGGCCCGGGATCCCCGCAACGTCATCGCGGTGGGAGACATGTCCGTGCCCGATCTCGGTGGGCGATTCGTCGAGCGTCGCGTCGACCGCGAGAACCTGGAGCGGTCCGCCCGGCTGGCCCTCGACGGAGTCTTCGCACCCGTGATCACCGCGGTCCATCCGCTCTCCGACGCCCCGGCCGCCCTCGCCGCCGTCGAGAACGGTCACGCCTCGGGCAAGGTCGTCATCAAGGTGTCCTGAGAAGCGCCCGGCCCGGCGGCTGTCCGTCGACCCGGAGGACGCGGCCGGCCCTGAGCCCGACCTGGCCCGGTCCTGACGGGTCTGACGCACCGACAGGCTGCCGCGGCGACCCCGGCTGCCGCTACGGCGTGCAGTCGATGGTGGCCCGGAGCTCGGCGGGGACGACGACGGCGTGCACCGAGCCGTCCGCGAGGGCGGTCACCTGCATGCCGTCGTCGCCGAGCGGGTAGCCCACCCGGACCTTGCCGTCGATCAGCGTCTCGGGTGCGGGCGGCCAGTCCATCAGCATCAGGCCGTAGCGGTAGACCATCGACTTCCCGTCCGGGCGCACCCGCTGGCCGGACTGCGGCTTGATCTGCCACCCCTGGCCGCCTTCCAGGGTGATGACGAAGTCGGCCTCGTAGGTGTGGCCGTTCAGCCCGCAGGGCCCGTCGACCCGGATCGCCGAGACGTGCGGCGCGGCGAAGGGCGGCGGCGGGGTGCTCGGCGCCGGTGCGGACCTGCGGGTCGACGCCGGTGCACCGGGCGGCGGCGCGCTGACGGCCGGGGCGAGTGACACGGTCGGCGGCAGCGTGGCGGGTTCGCCGGACGGCGGCGCGGCGGCCGGTGCACCCGTCGTGGGGCTCGCGGGCGCCTCGGCCGTGACGCCCGTCCCGGACGCCGTGCAGCCGCTCGCCAGCAACGCCGCCGCCAGCGCGGCCCCGGCCGTCAGAATCCTGCTCCGCACCCGCGCCGCCCCCGGTCCGTCCCGTCCCCGACCCACGCCGGGAGAGCGCCACCCTAGGACCCGAAGACGAGCGGCGGCCCAACGACGGACCAACGACGGACCAGTAGTGCTCATCCGGACGACGACTCCCGAACGGCCCGACCGGACCGCCGACCGGGTTCGCCGTGGCGGACCGCGTGGCCGACCGCAGCCCGTACAGCCCGGACCCCATTTACATAGGCGATAAATATAAACTTGCTATGCTTCGAACATGAGTCGTCACGACACCACTCCCGGCGCCTCCGCCGCCATCGGGGCCGCCCTCTACGGCCTGGCCACCCGGGCCGCGAGACGTATACCCCGGGACATGAGCCTGACGTCCGCCGCCACCCTGGCCACGCTGGACCGGACCGGTCCGCGGCGGATCACCGATCTGGCTGCGGTCGAGGGCGTCACCCAGCCCGCGATGACCGCCCTGGTCCGGGTGATGGAGGAGTCCGGGCTGGTCGAGCGGCGGGGCGACGCGTCCGACAAGCGGGTCACGCTGGTGTGCCTGACCGAGGCCGGCGCCGCCTACGTCGGGACGCGGCGCCAGGCGGGCGTCCACGCGTTCGAGCGGCTGATCGGCGAGCTGACCGGCGAGGAGGTCGAGGCGCTGGTGGCGGCCCTTCCGGCGCTGAAGCACCTGACCGAGCTCGAACGCCAGGACCGCGAAGGGCCGAAGCAGTGACCGGGCAGCCCGTCGACGGGATCGCGGTGAAGGCGGTCCCGGAGGCGCGTTCCGAGACGCGGCCGCTGGTCCCCGCCCTCATGTTCATCGCCCTGGTCGTGGCGGCGGTCGCCAGCCTAGGCACGCCGCTCATCACCAGCGTGGCGACCTCGTTCCACGTCCCGCTCGGCAGCGCGCAGTGGACGCTGACCATCGCGTTGCTCAGCGGTGCCGTCGCCACACCGGTCCTCGGCCGGCTCGGAGCCGGCCCGCACCGGCGGGCCACGATCCTCGTCACGCTGGCGGTCGTCGTCGCCGGCAGCGCGCTCACCGTGCTGCCGCTGCCGTTCGGGTGGCTGCTGGCCGGCCGGGCGGCCCAGGGCGTCGGGCTCGGGCTGACGGCGCTGATGATGGGCGTGGCCCGGGACCACCTCCCCGAGGAGCGCAGCGCGCCCGTGATCGCGCTGATCTCGGTCGTCTCGATCATCGGGGCCGGTGTCGGCTACCCGCTGGCCGCACTGCTCGCCGAACTCGGCGGCGTACGGGCCGCCTACGGCCTGGGTCTGGTCGTCACCGCCGCCGCCCTCGTGACAGCCTGGCGCGCCATGCCCGAAGCCCCCGAAGGCCGTTCCGCCCACCTGGACGTGGCAGGCGCGGTCGTCCTGGCCGCGGCACTGCTCCTGGTGCTGTTCCTCGCCGGCGAACGGAATCTGTGGAGCCGACACCTCGCCGTGGCGGCGGGCCTCGCCGTCGTCGCGGTGGTGCTGCTCTGCGTCTGGATCGTCGTAGAGCTGCGCAGCACGACACCCCTGGTCGACGTGCGTGCGGTGCGGCACCCGGCGGTCGCCGGGGCGAACCTCGCCATGTTCGTCGGCGGGATCGGCATGTACCTCCTGCTCACGCTCATCACCCGGTACGCGCAGACGCCGCACGGCGCCGGGTACGGCTTCGGGCTGACGACCTTCGTCGCCGGGCTGGTCCTCATCCCGTTCTCGGTGCTGGGGTTCGTCGCCGGCAAGCTCACACCGCGGGTACGGCCGCGGATCGCGGACCCGCTGCTGCTGGCCGGCAGCGCCGTCGTGGTCGGCGGTGGGTTCGCGCTGTTCGCGGCGGCCCGGTCGGACCTGGTCGACCTGTTCGTGGCGATGGGCGTGCTCGGCTTCGGCGTCGGCGGCTTCTCGGCCGCGATGCCCGGCGTCATCCTGGCGGTCACCCCCAAGAGCGAGACGTCGAGCGTGATGAGCTTCAACTACGTGGTCCGCAGCATCGGTTACTCCCTGGGCAGCGCCGTCGGCGGCCTGATCCTCACCGCGGGCACCGGCCCCGGCCGCCTCTTCCCCGACGACAATGCCTACACCACCGCGGCGCTGGTCGGCGTCGGCGCCATGGCGATCACGGCGCTGACCAGCCTCGCTCTCGCCCGCCGACGCTCGTCCGGGACCAACCCGTAAGTCGGATGCACACCCCAACACTGGAGGTTCCATGCCCAAGGGCTACTGGGTCAGCGTCTACCGCACCATTTCGGACCCCGAGAGGCTGGCTGCCTACGACAGGCTGGCCGCTTCGGCCGTCAGGGCCGGGGGCGGCCGGGTCCTCGTCCGTGACGGCCGGGTCGCGGCGTACGACGCCGGGATCGCCGGGCGCACCATCCTGATCGAGTTCGACAGCTTCGAGCAGGCCGTCGCGGTGCGCGAGGGTGCGGCCTACCAGGAGGCGCTGGTCGTCCTCGCCGACGCCGTCGAGCGCGACTTCCGCATCGTCGAAGGCACCGACTGACCGAGGTCCGGTCGGATCCGCACCGCCCCGCCCGGGTCCGCTGCAGGCGGGACGTCCGCCCGCCGGCCCGGCTCGGCTGCAGCCCGGCGGCTGGACGGTGGGGTCGGACCGGCGGTCGCTCCGCCAGGGGCTTCGAGCTCCGGCTGCGGTGCCCGGGACGCGGCAACGGTTCCGAGCGTTTGCCGTTCCGGCGGATCTTGTGGATCCCAACGGGAGCCTGCGTGTGGTGCCGCTCAGCACACGGCCCAGGTTTCGGGGCAGGCCCTGCCCCCCGTCGCGATGAGAGGAGACCCCCGCTCTCGGGTGGTCACCGATCCTGAGGCGGACTCCAAGTCGAGTCCTCGCAGCTCGGAGCACGATTGAAATCTGCACTGCGCCAGACCCCGGACGAGGGCCCGGCTTGTCGTGGGCGGCACTTGGGGTGCGGCCTTGAACAAGACAGCATGGGTGAGCGCGTTGTCAGGACAGGCGTCGGGTCGGCGACGAAGCCGGAGGAGCAAGCGCCGCCGGCGAGCTGTCGCGCCTTCTGTCGTGCATCGGACCGACCTGCGGGGACGCTGTCGATTGGAAGGAGATCGAGGCGGCGCACGGCGGTGGCCGGGACCGTCGCGACGGTGGCGGCCCTGGTGCCCACGGACGACGGGTCGGCCGAGGCCGCGATGCGCGAGAAGCTCGGTCTGCGCTACAACACCGTGCGCCCGTTCCTGTCCCTGCTGGGCGAGTCGAGGCCCAGGCCAGAGCCTGCGCCCCTTCCGGGACCCGGACGCCGTCGAGGACTTCGAGCACGACGACCGAATGCCGGCACGTGAGCGGAGCACATCCGGCCATGCGCCGGCGTACGGCCTGCCCTGCCGCGGCTACGGAAGGGCAGGGAAGTCCGCGCCGCGCGAGGCGGTCTCGTGGGTGCGCAGTTCTTCGAGCATGTCTGCCAGCTGGCCGTGGACGGTGTCGTGGCCGGATGCGCCCAGCACCAGACGGCGGGGAGGTGTGTCCTGTTCCATCGCGTTCACGACGGCCCGCACTCCTCGGTGGGGGTCGCCGGGCTGTCGGCCGTCCTGGTTGACCATGGAGGTGCGGACGGACTCGATGAATGGGAGGTAGGCGTCGACGGTCTCGGCGACGGGTTCGTCGGCGAAGGCGGAGTACGCGCGGGTGCGGAAGGCTCCGGGTTCGACGGCCAGGACGTTGATTCCGAAGGGGGCCACTTCGTGCCGCAGTGCCTCGGTGAGGCCTTCGATGGCGAACTTCGCGGCGCTGTAGTAGCCGAAGCCGGGCACGCTGCGCAGGCCGGCGACCGAGGACATGTTGATGATCCATCCGGTGCCGCGGGCGCGCATGCCCGGGAGGACTGCGCGCAGGAGCTCGGTGACGGAGAAGAAGTTCAGTTCGAAGGACCGTCTGACGTCGGTGTCGGGTGTGCCCTCGACGGAGCCGTACCAGCCGCGGCCGGCGTTGTTGACCAGGATGTCGATTGCTCCGAAGCGTTCCTCGGCCGCGTGGACGGCATCATGGATCTGCCGTGTGTCGGTGACGTCAAGCGGCAGAACGAGCACGCGGTCGCCGTGCGGGGCGGCCCAGTCGTCGAGCAGGTGCGGGCGGCGGGCTGTGAGGGCGACGTTGTCGCCTCGTTCCAGCGCGATGTCGGCGTAGGCCGGGCCGAATCCGCCGGGGGTGCCGCCGGTGATGAACCAGGTCTTCATTTCTTCCTCATGGATCCAGGGGTGGGCGGCTCGGCGAACTTCGTGACGGGCCGGGGCCGTCAGGGGGCGATGGCGAGCCGGGTGATCCGTTGGTGCCGGTCGAGGGCGAAGCGGTAGCGCAGGTCGACCTGGCCGCCGGGGAAGTCGCCTTCGAGGTGCTGGACGACCGTGTATTGGTCGGGACCGTCGCGTTCGGCGCCGATGAGAGTGGTGGTGTAGGTGTACTCGGTGCTGGTCTGCTCCAGCCAGCTGCGGATGGCGGCCGGGTCGCGGTAGGTGCGGCCGTCGTCGGTGACGGTGGCCTCGGGTGCGAGCGAGGCCACCGCGGTGGCGACGTCCTTCGCGTCGTGGGCCCCCAGGTAGCGGGTGACGACCTCGGGCAGGTCGGCGATGTGGACGGGGTCGGTGCGTTCGGTCATGTCTGCCTCACAGAGTGCGCTGGATGCCGGCAGGCCGGGCGCCCGGCGGCGCGGTGCCGGATGTAAGGTCCGGCGCTGTTCCGTGCCGCCGCACGAAGGGCACACCTCCGGCAGCTGCTAAAATAGAAGCAAGTAACTTTCACTTTAGCAGTAACTATGGAGGGTTCCATGCCGAGCAGGATCCGGCTGGAGGACCGCGAGTGTCCGCTGTCGACGACGGTCCAGCACGTCGGCGAGTGGTGGACACTGCTGATCCTCCACGACGCCTTCGACGGCTACACGCGCTTCGACCAGTTCCAGCAGAGCCTGGGCATCTCCACCAGCATGCTCACGGCACGGCTGAAGACCCTGGTCGAAGACGGCCTGCTGGAACGGCGCCCCTACCAGGCCAACCCGGTACGCCACGAATACGTCCTCACCGAGCGCGGGCACTCCCTGCGCCCCGTGATCGTCGCCCTGGCCGCCTGGGGAAACCGGCACCTGGCCCCGCAGGAGAGGTCCATGATCCTCATCGATGCCGAGACCGGACAGGAAGCGGAGCCGGTCGTGGTCGACGCCCGCACCGGCAAGAGCCTCGACGACAGCGACGTGTACGTGTTCAGCGCCGGGCCGGCGGCAGGCGGGGCGATGCGGGCGCGCTACACCGAACTCGACCGGCAACGGCGATCCCGAAGCACCGCCCCGGAGCCGGGCGCGGCGCCGTAGCCGTCGGCACCGACCACACCGGCCGCTTCACCAAGGTGCCCCGGCTCGCCAAGCTCCTGCGCGTGCCCACCCCCGTCGACCGCGGGCCCGGCCACCCGTGGCGCCCCGGCACCCCGGTTCCGCTCGCTCTCGCCACGGCCACCCCGAGCGCGGACATCCGCATCGGGTACGCGCGGTGCTCGACGCTGACCCAGGAACTCCGGTCCCAGCTCGACGCACTCGCCAAGCACGGCATCGAGCGCGACAAGGTGTCCTCCGAGAAGATCAGCACCCGCGTCCGCGCCTGCGAGGTGGATGCCGAGCTCGATTCGGGTGGCCGGGCCGCGGCGGGTCCTCACCGCCGTCCGGTCCGCCAGGTGGGTGCAGCGGCGGTGGTCCTCGGCCGGCGGGTGCCACTCGGTGACCTCCTTTCCCGCCGTCGACCGAAGTGCGCGGGTGAACGCGCCGGTCGATCGCAGGAGTTCGTTCGAGACGACGTGGTGATCCCGTTGCAGGTCGCACGAACGGGTGGGTTTCCGGCACTTGCGGGTGACCGCGAGGCCTTGCGCGCTCTCGCCGCCTTAGAGTCCAGGCGAACCGATCCCGTTCGCCGCGCAGTGGGACAGCCCTCTGCGCGAGGACCGCCCGTACGTCCGGACCCTCGTGAGGTGCCCATGCCCAGTGCAACGCCCGGTCAGCCCGCTCCCCCGTCCACCGACCCGGCGAAGCCGAGCATCGCCAGGGTGTACGACGCCTTCCTGGGCGGCACGGACAACTTCGAGGCGGACCGCGAGGTGATGCAGGGAGTGCTGAAGGTGGCGCCGGAGGCCCGCGACCTGGCGGTCGAGAACCGCAGGTTCCTGATCCGGGCCTGCCGGTTCCTGGCCCAACAGGCCGGCGTCACCCAGTTCCTGGACTGCGGCTCAGGGCTGCCGACCGCGGAGAACACCCACCACATGGTGCAGCGGATCAACCCGGACTCGCGGGTCGTCTACGTGGACAACGACCCGACGGTGCTGGCCCACGGCCGGGCCCTGCTGGAGGAGAACGAGAACACCGCGCTCCTCGCCGAGGACATCTTCGAGCCGGAGAAGCTGCTGCGCAACGAAGTCGTGCAGTCCCTCCTCGACTGGAACGAGCCGATCGCCCTGCTCCAGATGGGCACACTCCACCACCACACCGCCGAGGACGCGCGTACCCGCAAGGACATCATGCGCGCCTACATCGACGCACTGCCGTCGGGTTCCTACGTGGCGATCAGCCATTTCATGGACCCGGAGGACGAATACAGCGGCGCCGCCCGGAAGATGGAGGACATGTTCCTGCACAGCATGATGGGCAGCGGCACCTTCTCCACCCGGGCCGAGATCCAGGAACTCTTCAACGGCCTGGAGATGGTCGACCCAGGCCTGGTGCAGTGCCCCGACTGGCGGCCGGACGGCCCGCAGCTCGAGGAGCTGAACGCGGCCCAACGCTCCATCGCCGGCGGCATCGCCCGCAAGCCGTAGGTCAGGCAACAGGCCACGCGAAACCGGCCGTTTCGAGGGAGGTCGTCCGGCTGATGGGGTCGGTCGAAGCCGGCCGCCCCGTGCCCGCCGGATCGGAGCCCGACGGCCCCGGCCCGCCCACAGGGTTGCTGTGGGCGGGCGGCGCTGCTCGACGACGCCGTCGACATCCGCGACGCGTCACGCGTCGCTGTCGGGTACCACCGTGTCCGGCCCGCGATGCTCGGCTATCCACTGGGCGAGCGCGGCCAGGGTGGTCTCCGCGCTGTCGGCCATGTAGGTGCGCAGGGCGTCCAGGTCGGCGTGGGTGGTGCCGAGGACCGGGTCGAGGCGCAGCAGTCGCCAGGACTGCTGGACGATCGTGCCGCGTCCGCGCGGCCGGAAGGTCCAGTCCCATTCGACGATGCCGTCCTCGGCGCCGCCGACGACGAAGCCGAACGCGTTCGCCGGCTCGGCACGTACGACTTGGGAGCGGGAGGTCCACTGCCTGCCGTCCTTGCGGTTGTGGCCGCTGAACCAGGCGCCAGGACGAGGACCGGCGCCGGGGTCGTAGTCGGCGCGGGTCGCGTTGGGGCTCCAGCGGCTGATCGCGGACACGTCGGCGACCAGTTCGTACACCCGGGCCGGCGGGGCGTCGACCCAGGCCCGTCTGGTGAAGGTGTAGGCCGCCGGGTCGAGGCTCTCGGGCACGGCGTACGGGGCGGGTCGGCCGACGGCAGAGCTCATGGTGTCCTCCTGGTGCACGGGGCGGCCGGATCGGCCGGGTCCATGGGACCGCCCGTGCCGCGCGGCGGACCAGACCCGCTCGTGCCTATCCCCGGCCGGGGCAGGCTGGCCGGCCGCGGGCGGTTGATACTCGGAACCATGAACCGGACATCGCAGCTCGGGGAGTTCTTGCAGGCGCGGCGTTCCCAGCTGCGTCCCGAGGACCTCCACCTGCCCACCTACAACGAGCGCCGGCGGGTGCCGGGGCTCCGGCGCGAGGAGCTGGCCCTGCTGGCGGGGGTGAGCGCCTCCTACTACACGCGGCTGGAGCAGGGGCAGTCGCAGAGCGCCTCACCGGAGGTGCTGGACGCGATCGCCCGGGCGCTGCGGCTCGACGAGTCGGAGCGCCTCCACCTGCACGATCTGGCCGCGGTCGACCGGGACCGGCCCCGCCGCCGGGCCCGGCGGCCCGCACCGGAGCGCGTGGGCGAGGCGGCACGTCAATTGCTGGACGTCCTCACGGACGTACCGGCGATCGTGCTCGGTCTGCGCAGTGACGTGCTGGCGTGGAACCGGCTGGGACACGCCCTGTTCGCGGGACACCTGGACTTCGACGCCCCGCAGCGTGCTGCGCAGCCTCCCAACATGGCCCGCCTGGTGTTCCTCGACAGCCACACCCGTGCGCTGTACGCGGACTGGCCGGGCAAGGCCGCCGCGGTGGTCGGCAACCTGCGGCTGGTGGCCGGCCGCCACCCCGAGGACGCGATGCTGCACGCCCTGGTGGGCGAACTCAGCTCCCGCAGTACGGAGTTCGCCACGATGTGGGCCGACCACCGGGTCCGGGCGTGCACCGTCGCGCCCTACGAGATGCAGCACCCGCTGGTCGGCACGCTGACCGTCATCCAGCAGACCCTGAGCCACGGCCCGGGGCCCAACGTCGTCGTGGCCACCACGGAGGAAGGCTCGGCCTCCCGTGCCGCGGTGACCCTGCTGGCGCAGGCCGTCGCCCGCACCCCCCGCACCGCCCGCACCACGGCCCTCGGCACCGGATCGCGTCCCGCGCGGCGATCCACCGCGGCCACGAGCAGGGCCGCCGCGCGGGACGGGCGACCGGAGGACCCGGGCCGGGCCGGCCCCGCTGCGCTCTCCGGCTGACCTCGCGGGCCGCCGCCGCAACCAGCCCTCTCCACCCGCCCGTTACTCCCCATCTCACCCACTCCTCCGCGGCGCGGCCGACGACCGGCCGCCGCCGGGAGCGGCCGTGTGCCCGTCGGCCCCGGCCGGACCCCCATTTCCCCGTGTGCGTCGGCATGTCGCTTCCGCACGCCCGAAAACGACCGAAGGAACCATGGTCAAGAAGAATCTCGCCCGATCCACCGTCCTGATGGCCGCCCTGGCCACCGTGGCGGGTGTCGCACTCGGCCCGGCCCAGGCGTCGGCCTACGCTCCGCCGCTCGGCGGCGCGTCGATCTCCGTGCACTTCGACCTCGCCCAGGGCCGGACCCCGGAGAACATCGCCCTGGCACCCGGAGGTGACGCGTACGTCACCTTCGCGGCCGGCCGGCAGGTCGCCAAGGTCACCCCGGGCGGCGGCACCAGGGTCCTGGCCACCCTGCCCGCTCCCGCGGACGGCGGCGTCCACACCCCGGTCCTCGGCTTCGCGCTCACCACCGGCATCGTCCGGGCCCAGGACGGCACCCTGTACTTCCTGTACGCGACCGGCACGTCCGACCTGACCGGTGTGTGGCGCCTGCGGCCGGGTGGCGGGCCCGAGCGCATCGCCGCGCTCCCGGCGAACGGCCTGCCCAACGGCCTCGCCCTCGACGAGCGCACCCGCACCCTGTACATCACCGACTCCGTGCTGGGCACGATCTGGCGGGTGCCGACCAGGGGCGGCGTGCCCGTCGCCTGGTCCACCGCGCCCGAACTGGCTCCGGCCGGCTTCCTCGGCGCCAACGGCCTGAAGTTCCGCAACGGTGAGGTGTGGGCCACCAACCTCGACCGGGGCACCGTCCTGCGCATCCCCGTCCAGCGCGACGGTCGTGCCGGGCGGGTCCGGACCGAGGCCACCGGGCTGGCGGGGATCGACGACTTCGCCTTCACCGGCCGCGGCGAGCAACTGCTGGCCGCCCTCAACGGCTCCGGCCAGGTCGCGCTCGTCGAGTCCGACGGCAGCCACCGCACCGTACTGAGCGGGGCCGACGGCCTGCAGAACCCCACCTCCGTCGCCGTGCACGGCACCAGCGTCTACGTGCTGAGCGCCGCGTACCTCACCGCCAAGGACCCCAACCTGCTGATCGCCCACCTGACCAAGTAGGGCCGCCCCGCCGCCCGCCTCACCGCCGCCCCGTAGACCGTAGGAGAAACATCATGCAGGACACCCACGAGATCGTTCTGGGCGACGTCACCGTCACCCGCATCGAGGAGATGCACGGTCCGATCATGCCCGCGGACCAGTTCTTCCCCGACCTGCCCGCACAGGCGTGGCAGGACCATCGCGCCATGCTGGTGCCCGACCACCTGGGCGCCGACGACACCATGGTCCACGTCGCCATGCAGACCTGGCTGCTGCGCAGCGGCGGCCGGACCATCCTGATCGACACCGGGGTCGGCAACGACAAGGCCCGCCCCGCCGTCGCCACGTGGGACCACCTCGACCTGGACTACCTCGGCACGCTCGCCCTCGCCGGCGTACGGCCCGAGGACGTCGATCTGGTGGTCAACACCCATCTGCACGTCGACCACGTCGGCTGGAACACCCGCCTGGTCGACGGCGCCTGGGTGCCCACCTTCCCGAACGCCACCTACCTGATGCCCAAGGCCGACTTCGAGTTCTTCGACCCGGACGCCAACCCCGACATCACGGGCGGCGTCAACGAGAACGTGTTCGAGGACAGCGTCGCCCCGGTGCACGCCGCCGGCCAGGTCCAGCTGTGGGAAGGGTCCCACACCATCGACGCGCACCTGCGCCTGGAGGAGGCCCCCGGCCACACGCCCGGGTCGTCCGTCGTCAAGCTGGCCTCCGGCGGCGAGCGGGCCCTCTTCGCCGGTGACCTGGTGCACACCCCGCTCCAGGTGATCCACCCCGATCACAACAGCTGCTTCTGCCAGGACCCGGTGCGCTCCCGCGCCACCCGCCGCGAGCTGCTCGGCTGGGCCGCCGACACCCGGGCGCTCGTCCTGCCGGCCCACCTGAGCGGCCACAGCGCGTTCGAGGTCCGGGACACCGCGGGCGGATTCGCCATCAAGGGCTGGGCGCCCTTCACCCGGTACTGACACCGGCTTCCGTACCCGTCCCCACGAAGGAGGACCGCCGCCCCGGGAGCCACCGGGGCGGCGGTCCGGCCGGAACGACCGGCAGCAAGGAGAAGCCCGGTGACCCTCGCCGACCTGAGCCCGATCACCACCACCCACGGCCCGGTCCGCGGCCGCCGCCAGGACCACGGAACCGTCTACTTCGACATCCCCTACGCCGCGCCGCCCCTGGGCCGTGAGCGTTTCGCGGGGCCGCGCCCGCACCTCGGCTGGACGGAGGTACGGGACGCGACGCGGCCGGGGCCGACCGCGCCCCAGCCCGCCCGGGACGTCTTCGGCACGCTGGACATGTCGCCCTACTTCGGCCCCGGCTGGCAACGCGGCGAGGACTACCTCACCGTCAACATCTGGACCCCCAGGCCCGGCGCACCGGGGCTGCGCTCGGTGATGGTGTTCGTCCACGGCGGAGGCTTCGTCGCCGGCTCCAACCGTGCACCACTCCACGACGGCACCGCCTTCGCCCGCGACGGCGTGGTCCTGGTCACCGTCAACTACCGGCTCGGAATTCCCGGTTTCCTCCACCTGCCGGACGCGCCCGACAACCGCGGCATGCTCGACGTGCTCGCCGCCCTGCACTGGATCCGCGACAACATCGAGCGGTTCGGCGGCGACCCCGCCAACCTCACCCTCTTCGGTCAGTCCGCCGGCGCCATCATCGTCGGCGGGATCCTCTCCGATCCGGCAGCACCCGGCCTGGTGCGGCGGGCCATCGTCCAGAGCGGCACCGGCACCGGCGCCCTGACCCCCGACCAGGCCCGGATCGTCACCACGCGGGTCGGCGACGAGCTGGGCACCGGGTGCACGGCCGAGGCCCTGGCGGACGTTCCGGACGCCCGCCTCGTCGACCTGCTGCCCCGCCTGACGGGGCTGGATCTGCGAACCCCCACCCACCACCACCCGCTGGGCGGCCTCACCCCGTTCAGCCTGGTCGCCAGCCGACAACCCGCCGACACGCTCGCCGCCCTGGACACCGGCATCGACCTCCTGATCGGCTCCAACCGCGACGAGGGCAGCCTCTACCTCGCCCCGCTCGGCCTCCTGGACGCCACCACCGAGGCCGACCTCCTCACCACCGCAGCCCTGTTCCGGTCCGGCCCCGGCCCCGGCCCGGCCGACACCGTGCGCGCCTACCGGGTGCGGCACCCGAACGCCGGCCCCGCGGAACTGCGCACCCTCATCCTCGGCGACGGCCTGTTCACGGCCGGCACCCGGCGGCTGGCCACCGCACACGCCGACGCCGCATCCGGGCGGACCTACCGCTACGAATTCGCGTGGCGCTCCGACGCCCTCGACGGACAGCTCGGCGCGAGCCACGTCATGGAACTGCCCTTCGTGTTCGACCGCCTGACACTGGCCTCCCTGCACGGCCCCCACGCCCTCCTCGGCACCACCCCACCCCCCGCCGACCTGGCCCGCACGATCCACCGGACGTGGATCCGCTTCGCCGAAACCGGCACCACCGGATGGCCCGCCCACCAACAGTCACCCGGACACGTCCAGCGCCTGGGCGCCGACTGACCTCGCCGACGGCGACAACGAGGTTCGGCGCCCCGCCGGCGTGGACAGCTCCGCTCCACCACCTTTGCGGAGCACCTGGGCCGATCTGGCCCGCTACGTCGCTGACAGGGCCAACGAGGTTCGGATTCCGGAACCATGAGGGTGCTGGGACACCGACCGGACGGCCCCGACCCGGCGGTGACCTGCCCGCTCGGCCGGGCCGGCCAGTACCACGACGCCGAGTCAGGGATGGAGTACAACTCCTTCCGGTACTACGACCCGTCGACCGGCCGCTACCTGAGCAGCGACCCGCTCGGCCTCGACGGTGGCCCCAACCCGCACGCCTACGTACCCAACCCGCTGTTCTTCGTCGACCCACTGGGCCTGGCCCCGCGTCGTCAGCCCGTCGGCTGGGGCGGATCCCACTACAGCCTCCGCCCCAGCAACTGGACGGACGGCAGCGACAACAACAGTTGCGAACGCAACCACGTCCCGGCCCGCGATCCGGATGGATCCGCAAGATCCACGGCACGAAGTACGACGCCGCCATCAAGGACATGGTCGACTCGCTGCCCCACACCAAGTCCTTCCAGAAGTACCTCTCCGACAACGGCTGGAGATCCGCACCTGCCTCCTAAAGTGACCGCCATGGACATCGAACTCGATCCGCCGAACGGAATCACCGGCTTCCCCCTCGGCATGCCCGCCGAGGACGTCAGGACCGCCGCCGCCCGCCTCGGCCGGGTCAAGGTGTCCAACGAGGGCTCCACCAGCACCTTCCGCCCGATGCGGGTCACCGCCCTGCACCCGCAGTTCGAGATCGTCTTCCACCTGGAGAAGGCCAGGACGCTGCGCGCCGCCGAGGTGTGGATCCCCCGGCCCGGCCCGGAGGAGATCACGGTCCGGTACCGCGGCATCGACGTGTTCCGCACCCCCGCCCTCCAACTGGTGCGGCAGCTGGAGGAGACCGGCCTGACCGTTCTCCACGACGAGCCGAGCTCCTGGACCGTCCCCAGGCTCTCCCTCGGCCTCACCCGAACCGCCGGCCACGAGGTGCCCCTCGACACCGACGGCGAACCCCTGTACTTCCAGGCAGCCCTCACCGGCCCGACCGACTACTACGACTTCCTCCTCGACAACGCGTAGCAGCCCGGACCACCGACGACCTGACCCGCTGACCGGCCGGTGAGGTGGCCGGGAGGGGCGGCCTCCCCAAGCACACCGCCGGCCCGCGCGTCCAGGTACCAGGCGTCGTCAGCTTCTCAGGCCTTCAGGTCGATCGGCGGTTCGGTGTGGACATCGGCCTCCCGGGCCAGCCGCAGACCGGCCATGGCGAGGAACGCGGCGAGTTCGATCCGACCGCCCTTGGTTCCGTCGTCCCAGCTGGTCCAGAGCTTCGACTCCTCGCCGTCCCAGGTGTCGACGTCCTCGCTCGGATGCTGCTCGACCGTCCCCTCGCCGTGCCGGTACCGCAGGTACAGGTACTGAGTGGATCACGGCGGGAGCGACAGCGTGGTCGCGGGCGGGTGGGCCCCTCATCCGGCGGGCGGGGCCGTGGGTAGGCGGGTGCGGAAGGTGGTGCCGGGCGGGGTGTCCTCGACGGTGAGGGTGCCGCCGTGGAGGGCGGCGATGTCGCGGGCGATGGGGAGGCCGAGGCCGGTGCCGCCGTCGTCGCGGCTGCGGGCGTCGTCGAGCCGGGTGAAGCGTTCGAAGATCCGCTCCCGGTCGGCGGGGTCGATCCGGGGGCCGTCGTTGGTGACGTCGAGGACGGCGTCGCCGGTCGCGGCGTCGGTGCTCAGCCGGACGGTGACCCGGCTGCGGGCGTGCCGGCGGGCGTTGTCGAGCAGGTTGGTGAGCAGCCGTCCGAGCCAGAGCGGGTTGCCGGTGACGGTGACGCCCTCGGACGCGTGCAGCTCCACCGTGGGCCCGGGCGCCGGGCCGGCCCCCGCGGCCGTACGGACGAGCCCGGTCAGGTCGACCGGCTGGTCGGGCCGGTCGTGGCCGGTGGTGTCGAGCCGGGCGAGCAGCAGCAGGTCGCCGGCGAGCGTCTGGAGGCGTTCGGTGTCCTGGAGCGCTCCGGCGACGAGCTCGGCGCGCACCGCCGGGTCGGGATGGGTGCCGGCGATCTCCAGCTGGGTGCGCAGCACGGTGAGCGGGCTGCGCAGCTCGTGCGAGGCGTCGGCGATGAAGCGGCGCTGCCTGGTGCCGGCCGCCTCCAGCCGGTCGAGCATGGCGTTCATGGTGTGGGCGAGCCGGGCGATCTCGTCGTCGCTCGGCGGTTCGGGCACCCGGCGGTCCAGGTCGCGGTCACCGATGGCGGCGACCTCGGCGCGGATCGCCTCGACGGGCCGCAGCGCCCTGCCGGTGGCCCGCCAGGTCAGCAGGCCGACGGTGGGCAGCAGCAGCGCCCCGAGGACGGCGAGCGCGGCGGTGGTGAGGTCCTCGGCGGTGTCCGCGGTGTGCAGGGAGGCACCGACCCGGATGGTGACGGGGCCGGTGGGGGTGTCGGCGGTGACCGTGGTGACATGCTGATGGTGTTCGTCGCCGAGGATGCCGAGATCGTAGGTGTCGTGACCGTCGTTGTCCCGCCCGGCGGTGAGGGGCGGGTGGCCGGCGAGGTTCTGGCTGGCGGCGACGACCCGGCCGGTGCCGTCGGTGACCTGGATGAAGTCGGTGCCGTGGTCCAGGGCGAGCTGCGCCGGCAGGTGGCCGTCGGTGGCGAGCCGGGCGACGGCCTGGGCCTGTTCGCGGGCGCCGGCCTCGACCGTACGGCCGAGGTTGACGCGCAGCAGCAGGAGCACCCCGGCGGAGGCGACGAACAGCACGATCGCGAGGCTCGCGCAGGCCGCCAGGGTGGTGCGGGCCCGTACCGAACGCGGTGTCAGCCGTGCCAGCAGGGGCACGATCCGAGGGTGCCGGGTGAGGCGGCGCAGCGCGGCGCCCGCCCGCCGCCGACCGCCCCCCGGGCTGCCGTCGCGGTCCTGGTCGGCCACGGTCTCAGCCACCGTCGGCCGCCAGCCGGTAGCCCGCGCCGCGGACGGTCTGGACGGCCGCGCGGCCGAACGGGGTGTCGATCTTGCGCCGCAGGGCGCTGATGTGGACCTCGACCGTGTTGGGGTCGCTGTTGGGCCCGCTGTCCCAGACCTCCTCGAGGATCTGCCGCTTGGAGACGGCCTCGCCGGCCCGCCGGGCCAGGTGGTCGAGGAGCGCGAACTCGCGCGGGGTCAGCGCGACGGGAGTACCGGCCCGGGTGCAGGTACGGGCGGCGGAGTCGACCACCAGGTCGCCGAGGACGGTACGCCGGGGCGCCCGGCTGCCGATCCGCCGGGCCAGGGCGTTCAGCCGGGCGACCAGCACGACGAACGAGAACGGCTTGGACAGGAAGTCGTCGGCGCCGGTGTCCAGCGCCTCGGCCTCGTCCCACTCGCCGTCCTTGGCGGTCAGCATCAGGATCCCGGCGTCGCTGCCGGCGGCCCGCAGCCGCGAGCACACCCGGTAGCCGTTCAGGCCGGGCAGCATGATGTCCAGCACGATCACGTCGTAGGCGTGGTCGGTGGCCCGGGCGAGGCCGGAGAGGCCGTCGTGGGCCAGGTCGACGGTGAACCCCTCCGCGGTCAGCCCGAGCTGCAGGGCCTGGGCGAGCCGGCGTTCGTCCTCCACCACGAGTACACGCATGCCCCCAGAGTGGCAGGTCGCGTGGCCGGGAAGCTGAAGGTGCCTTCAGGTCTTCAGCGGATCTTCAGCATCGTCTCGCCATGCTGGCCATATCGTCCGGGTACCGCGCCCGGACCGTGCCACACGATCGGGGTGGGCGCAGTGAGCGAGTCCATAGGTGGTCCGCAGCAGGAGACCGGCGGCACCGGTCCGGTGAAGCGGCGGGTGGGTCTGCCGGGTGGCCGCCGGGCGCGCTGGCTGGTGGCCGGCGCGGCCGCCGTGCTGGTGGCGGGCGCGGGTGCGGCCGCCGTCGCGGCGCACCACGAGGGCGAGGGCCACGACCGCAAGGCGGTGGCCGAGGACGGCTACCGGGGCCCCGACGCCCAGGACGGCCGCCAGGGCCGGGACGGCCGGGAGGTGGGCGAGGACGGCCGCGGGCCGGTGCCCGCCCCGGCACCGCTGCCGGCCACCGACGCGGCGGACGCCGTGGTCAAGGCCTCCTCCGGGGTCCCCGGCGGCAAGGTCGAGTCGCTGCGGCCGGTCGGCGAGCAGGGCGGCGGCCGGGCCTGGCAGGCGGTGGTGGTCGGCCCGGACGGGATCCGCCACCTGGTGACCGTGGACGGCGCGAGCGACACGATCACCGGCAACACGGTCCTGGGCGGCTGAGACATCGGGTGGGCGCGGCGCGAGCCGCGCC
The DNA here is from genome assembly GCF_040304075.1 of Kitasatospora sp. NPDC094015. NCBI lineage: Bacteria > Bacillati > Actinomycetota > Actinomycetes > Kitasatosporales > Streptomycetaceae > Kitasatospora > Kitasatospora sp. NPDC094015. The sequence goes on along the minus strand of NZ_JBEOUL010000028.1, from coordinate 35,350 downwards.
CGGGGAAGGGAGCAGCGCCACCGTGGACACCACGACGACGAGAACGAGGACGAGCCGCTCCGGCGGTCCCGGCACCGGGCCGAGCACGGTCCCGCAGGTGACGGCCGCGTTCTGGGCGGTCAAGATCCTCACCACCGGGATGGGCGAGACCACCTCCGACTACCTGGCCCGGGTGCTGGGCCCGGTCCCGGCCGTCGCCTCGGCCGGCCTGCTGCTCGCGGCGGCGCTGTACGCGCAGTCCCGCGCCCGCCGGTACGTGCCCGCCGTGTACTGGGCGGCGGTGGTCATGGTGAGCGTGTTCGGCACCATGGCCGCCGATGTCGCGCACGTGGCGCTCGGCGTCCCGTACGCCGCGTCCGCGCTCGTGTTCGCCCTCGCGCTGGCGGCGGTGTTCCTGCTCTGGCGGCGCAGCGAGGGCACCCTGGCGGTCGAGACCGTCTCCGGGGGCCGCCGCGAGATCTTCTACTGGTCGGCGGTGCTGGCCACCTTCGCGCTCGGCACCGCCGTCGGCGACCTGACCGCGGCCACCCTCGGCTGGGGCTACCTGACCTCCGGGCTGCTGTTCGCCGCCCTGATCGCCGTACCGGCGCTCGGCCACCGCCTGCTGCGGCTGCCGGCCGTCCTCGCCTTCTGGTGGGCGTACGTGCTGACCCGCCCGCTCGGTGCCTGCTTCGCCGACTGGGCCGGGGTGAGCCACCAGCGCGGCGGCCTCGACCTCGGCACCGGGGCGGTGAGCCTCGTGCTGGGCGTGGTGATCCTGGCGGCCGTGCTCCGGCTGACGGCCGCCATGGGCCGCCCGCCCCGGCCTGCCACCTGACCGGCGCCGTCCCCACCGTCCGTCCCCCTCCCAGGAAAGGTGCTACCGCGATGCTCTCCTCATCGGCCCTGCTGGCCGTCAACCCCCTGGACGCGGGCTCCCTGCTCGGCGCGTTCGGCGCGCTGGGCATCGCCGTGGTCCTGTTCGCCGAGACCGGCCTGCTGGTCGGCTTCTTCCTGCCCGGCGACTCGCTGCTGTTCACCGCCGGCCTGCTGTGCACCACCGGCACCCACAGCGGCCCCCACCTGGACCTCGCCCAGGTGCTGGCGGCCTCCGCCGTCGGCGCGCTCGCGGGTGCCCAGGTCGGCTTCGTGATCGGACGGCGCGGCGGGCGCAGCCTGCTCGCCCGCTCGCGCAACAAGCGCCTGCACGAGGGCGCGCTGCGGGCCGAGGAACTCCTCACCCGGTACGGGCACGGCAAGGCCGTGGTCCTCGCCCGGTTCGTGCCGGTGGTGCGCACGGTGCTCAATCCGCTGGCGGGCGCGCTCGGCGTGAGCGTGCGCACCTTCACCGTGTGGCAGGTCGTCGGCGGCCTGGTGTGGACCTTCGGTCTCGTGCTGGCCGGCTACGCGCTCGGCTCGTCCGTGCCGAACGTCGACCACTACCTGCTGCCGATCGTCGCGGCCGTGGTCGCCCTCTCGCTGCTGCCGCTCGTCCTGGAGCTGCTGCGCAGCCGCCGCCAGGCGAGGACCCGGTGAACGCGCCGGCGGCGGCCCCGCTCGCCCTGGACGGCCGCCCGCTGGACGGCGGCCTGTACCTGCGGGCCGACCACTGGGCCCAGCAGCTGCCCGTGCCGGTGCAGGAGGCGATCGCCGCGTTCTCCGCCTACGGGCTGGGGCTGCTCGCGGTCCTGATGCTCTGGGCCTGGTGGCGGGCCCGCTCGGCCGACAGCACGGTGATGGCCCGGGCGCTGGCCGCGCCGCTGGTGGTGACGGTCGTGTTCGTCGCCGACACCCTGCTCAAGTCGGTCCTGCGCGAGCCGAGGCCCTGCCAGGTCCTGGCCGCGGGACGCACCTTGGAAGCCTGCCCCGGCGCCGGGGACTGGTCACTGCCCAGCAACCACACCGTCATCGTGTTCGCCGGCGCCGCCGTCCTGTGGCAGGTCGACCGCCGGATCGGCGCGCTCGCCCTGCTGCTGGCCGTCGCGATGGGCCTGTCCCGGATCCTGGTCGGCGTCCACTACCCGCACGACGTGGCGCTCGGTGCCCTGGTCGGCGCCGCCGCCGGGTACGGCCTCGGAGCGGCCGCCGCCCGGGCGGACGTCCTGGTCACCCGCGCCCGAACGGGCACCCGGGGCCGCTGGCTCACCACGGCCTGACATCGGCGCCCGGTCGATCGAGCTCCTGGGGCGCCCCCACGCCGTTCACGGCCCGCACGGGTGGGGTCCGCCACCTGGTACGCGCGAACCCCGTTGATCCTTTCCACCGGCACTGGCACGATCGCCGAAGGCCCGACAGAACGTCGGCGTCGTAGGTGATGGGGTCGGAGTTGAACTGGTCGGGCGTGCGGGCGCAGGTCTTGGCGCTGGGGGAAGCGCCGTTGCCCGAGAAGGTCTTCGGTGCCCGCCGGCAAGGCTTCGGGCATCGCTTCGCACTCGATCCGCCGCTCAGCGAGGGCGAGGTGGCGCAGGCCGAGGAAGAGCTCGGTGTGTCCTTCCCCGCTGCCTATCGCAGCTTCCTCCTGGAGGTGGGCGCGGGCGGGGCCGGCCCGCACTACGGGATCTTTCCGCTCCGGCGGGACGCGCAAGGATGGCACTGGGACGAGGGCGGCGGGCGTCGCGGCGTCAACACGCTCTTGGCGCAGCCGTTCCCGTCCGAGGCCGAACGCGCTCGCCGGGCGGACGAGCTGGACGCCCGTGAGCCCGTCGGGTCGGACTTCCCCGATCACTCGGCATACCGGGCCGCGTACCGGGTCTGGGACGACGAGTGGGAGAGCCTGCAGACTTCGATGACGGCCGGGGCGATCTGCCTCAATCACCAAGGATGCGGCTATTTCACCTGGTTCGTCGTCACCGGACCGGAGTGTGGCACGCTGTGGACCGATCTTCGGGGAGTCGACCGACTCCTCGAGCCGCTCACGGCCGAACACGGTCGCGTCGACTTCGGTGACTGGTACCTGCGCTGGCTGTCCCGGGCGACTGCCCAAGCTCACGGGGCCTGACGGTCCGGGCCGGGCGGCGGAGGTTCAGGATGCCAGGAGGATCCCGGCGGGGCGTCAGGCGGGTGGGTTGGGGCGGGTCAGGCCGCGGTCGTAGGCGAAGATGACCGCCTGGACCCGGTCGCGGGCGCCGATCTTGGCCATCACCCGGCTGACGTGCGTCTTGACGGTCGACTCCGCCAGGACCAGGCGGCCGGCGATCTCGCTGTTGCTCCAGCCGCGGGCGACGGCGACGAGGATCTCCCGCTCGCGCTCGGTCAGGGCGTTCAGCCGGCTGTCGTCGAGCGGGGCGGCGCCCGCCGGGCGGGCCGGCAGGTGGTGGACGTAGGCGTCGAGCAGGCGCCGGGTGATGGCGGGGGCCACCACCGCGTCGCCGCCGGCCACCGCGCGGATGCCGGAGAGGAGTTCCTCCGGCCGGGCGTCCTTGAGCAGGAAGCCGCTGGCGCCGGCCCGCAGCGCGGCGTGCGCGTACTCGTCGAGGTCGAAGGTGGTGAGGACGAGGATGCGCGAGCGGCCGCCGCCGGCGACGATCTGCCGGGTCGCCTGGATGCCGTCCATGCCGGGCATCCGGATGTCCATCAGCACGACGTCGGGCCGCAGGTCGGCGGTGAGCCGGACGGCCTCGGCGCCGTGCGCGGCCTCGCCGACCACCTCGGTGTCGGACTGGCTCTCCAGCAGCATCCGGAAGCCGTACCGCTGGAGCGGCTGGTCGTCCACGATGAGGACGGTGGTCACGTCGGGCCGCCTGTCGGGTCGGGGGTGAGGTCGAGCACGGCCTCCACGGTCCAGCCTCCGTGCGGGCCGGGGCCCGCCGTCACGGTGCCGCCGTACAGGGCGGCGCGCTCCCGTATCCCGGCGAGTCCGTGGCCCTCGCGCTCCGGCCGGGCGGGCGCCGTGGTGCCCTCGGGCGGGCCGGCGTCCCGTACGTGCACCCGCAGCCGGGCGGCCTCCGCGGTGAGCGTGACCCGGGCCCGGGTGTCCGGGCCGGCGTGCTTGAGGGTGTTGGTCAGCGACTCCTGGACGATCCGGTACGCCATCAGCTGGACGCCGCGGTCCAGGCCCTCCAGGTCCCCGGCCGCGGTGTACTCCACCTGGGGGCCGGCCGCGCGGATCCGGGCGCACAGCCCGTCCACGTCGGCGATGCCCGGCTGCGGGGTGAACTCGGCGCTCTCGTCCGCCTGGTCGCGCAGCACGCCGAGCATCCGCCGCAGCTCGCCCAGCGCCTGGCGGCTGGTGTCGCCGATCAGCAGCAGCGCCTCGCGCCCGCGCTCGGGCCGGGCCTCGGCCGCGTACGCGCCGCCGTCGGCGAGGGTGACGATCACGGACAGGTTGTGGCCGATGATGTCGTGCATCTCCCGGGCCACCCGGGTGCGCTCGGTGACGGCGGCGAGCCGGCTGCGCTGGTCGCGTTCGATCTCCAGCCGGGCCGCGCGCTCGCGCAGCCCGGCCAGCTGGGCGCGCCGGATCCGTACCGCGATGCCGACGGCGACGGCCGCGGTGGCGGCGCTGAACAGGAAGAACAGCGCGTCCCCGACCGGCAGCCCGGAGGACACCTCGGCGGCGACCAGGGCGGTCGCGGCGGCCATCGCGGCGCACGCCCAGGCCAGGTGCCGCAGGCTGCCGTGCAGGGCCAGGCTGTAGAGGGCGACGAGCAGCGCGACGTCGGCCCGCAGCGCCGCGCCCAGCGACCACTGGACGACGAAGACGGTCATCACCGCCGCGAACGCCGCCGTCGGGCTCCGCCGGCGCCACAGCAGCGGCAGCACCAGCCCGGCCTGCAGGACGAGCATCGCGGCGGGCTGCAGCTGGGTGAAGTGGATCCGGTGCTCGCGCGGGCCCTCGACCTCGTCGTGCAGCAGGTCCGGGAGGCAGAACAGCAGCACGACGACGGCGACCACGGCCGCGTCCAGGATCCACGGGTGGGCCCGGTCGGCGTGCCGGACGCGCTGGCTCAGCCGGGCCAGCCGGGCGAAGGCCGGGTGCGCGGGCAGCGGATCGGGGAAGGCCGACAGCTCTGCGGGCGACAGCGCGGCCGGCGGCGTGGCGGGCGGCGTGGCGGGCGGTGGCGCGGACGGGCCCGGGGGCCGGGTGTCGAGGTGGCTCACGGTCGTCACCTGCCGTTCGGGGCGCATTCGGGGGCGGAGGGGGGACGGGGAAGGACGGGGACGGTGCGGCACCCGGAGGACCGGGCGCCGCACCGGAGTCTCTCAGACGTCGGTGCGCACCAGCCGCACCGCGGCGCCGGCCAGGGCGAGCACCGTCCACAGCAGGAACACCACCAGTCCGGCGGTCGGCGACAGCGTGGTCGAGTCGTGGTGGAGGGCGAACATCGCCTCCCCCGCGTGGCTCGGCAGGTACGGGCCGATGTGGTTCTGCCAGGAGGTGGGCAGCAGCGAGACCAGGCCGGGGACCAGCATCAGCGAGGCCACCAGGACCGAGATGCCGCCGGCCACCGAGCGCAGCAGCGCGCCCAGGGCGACCCCGATCACCCCGACCAGGGCCAGGTACAGGCCCGCGCCGAGCAGGCCGCGCAGGGCGCCGGCGCTGGAGAGGTCCATCGCGGCGGGGGTGCCGGTGAGGATGCCGGTGTCGATCAGGAAGGCGGCGAACACGCCGGCTGTGGCGAGCAGCAGGGCGATCACCCCGTACACGGCCGCCTTGGACCACAGCACCGGCAGCCGCCGGGGCACGGCGGCCAGGGTGGAGCGGATCATGCCGGTCGAGTACTCGCCGGCGGTGATCAGCACGCCGAGGACGCCGAGCGCGAGCTGGGCGAAGTTGGTGCCGAACAGGGAGAGGCTCAGCGTGGTGGCGTCGGCGAAGTCCCGGTCCATGTGCCGGCCGGAGTCGAGCCGGGACTTGAACTGGGCGGCGGCGATCAGGCCGAACGCCACCAGGAACAGCAGGGCCAGGCCGAGGGTGATCCAGGTGGAGCGGAGCGACCACAGCTTGGCCCACTCGGAGCGCAGCACGCGCGCGGCGGTGACCCGGTGGACGGGGCGCGCCGGGCCGGGGTCGGCGGGCGCGGCGGCGCGGCTCGGTGCGACGGTGCTCATGCCGCGCTCCTCGGGGTCTCGGTGCGGGTGGTGGAGCCGTGGTACTCGACGGCGTCCCGGGTCAGGTCCATGAACGCCTCCTCCAGGGAGACCGTACGGGTGGCGAGCTCGAACAGGGCGATGCCGTGCTCGGCGGCGGTCAGGCCGATCTCGCGGGCGGTGCGGCCGGTGACGAGGAGTTCCTCGGAGCCGGACCGGCCGGTGATCTCCACGCCGGGGCCGGCCAGCAGGGCGCGCAGCGCGGACGGGTCGGCGCTGGCCACCTTGACGGTGTCGCCGCCGGCCTGGCGGACCAGATCCTGGACGGTGGTGTCGGCCAGCAGCCGGCCCCGTCCGACGATGATCAGGTGGTCCGCGACCAGGGCGACCTCGCTCATCAGGTGCGAGGAGACGAAGACGGTGCGGCCCTCGGCGGCGAGCGAGGTGAGCAGGTTGCGGATCCACAGGACGCCCTCGGGGTCGAGGCCGTTGACGGGCTCGTCCAGCATGACGGTCGCCGGGTCGCCGAGCAGGGCCGCCGCGATGCCGAGCCGCTGGCCCATGCCGAGCGAGAAGGCCCCGGCGCGCTTCTTCGCCACCGACTGCAGGCCGGTCAGTTCGATGACCTCGTCGACGCGGGCGCGCGGGATGCCGTGGGTGTGGGCCTGGGCCATCAGATGGTTGAAGGCCGAGCGGCCCGGGTGGATCGACTTGGCCTCCAGCAGCGCGCCGACCTCCTGGAGCGGCGCGGCGTGCTCGGCGTAGCGGCGGCCGTTGACACGGACCGAGCCGCCGGTCGGCGCGTCCAGTCCGACGACCATCCGCATGGTGGTGGATTTGCCCGCCCCGTTGGGCCCGAGGAATCCGGTGACCGTACCCGGCCGGACCGTGAAGTCCAGCCGATCGACGGCGGTCTTCTCCCCGTACCGCTTCGTCAGCTGGTGCGCCTCGATCATCGCTCACCCTTACGTTCGTGGGCCGGGCCGTCCCGGCCGCCGATACCTCCCACGCTAGGTTCGACCGCCCCGTGATCCGCGGTACCCGGGGCCGATCATCGCTGGGGTCGTAGTACCGGGGTACCGGTCGGGCACCCTTGACGGTCTACATCGAAGTAGACGAAAGCCGGAGCGGCAACTAAGGTTCCCCTTACCTGCCCCGGCGCGTTCGGGCCCCCCTTCTCACCCCCGGAGAGCGCCGTGTTCGGCAACTAACTGATCGGCCTGCGCGAAGGCCTGGAAGCCAGCCTGGTCGTCTGCATCCTGATCGCCTACCTGGTCAAGACCGGCCGCCGGGACCGGCTGGCGCCCGTCTGGTCGGGCATCGCGGCGGCGGTCGGGCTCAGCGCGGCCTTCGGCGCGCTGCTCCAGTTCGGCTCCTCGACGCTCAGCTTCGAGGCGCAGGAGACGCTCGGCGGGACCCTGTCGGTGCTGTCCGCGGCCTGGTCACCTGGATGGTCTTCTGGATGCGCCGCACGGCCCGTCACCTCAGGTCCGAGCTGCACGGCCGGCTCGACGCGGCGCTGTCGATGGGCTCCTTCGCGCTGGTCGTCACCTCGTTCATGGCGGTCGGGCGCGAGGGCCTGGAGACCTCGTTGTTCATCTGGACCGCCGTCCAGGCCACCGGTGACGGCTGGAACCCGCTCGTCGGGGCCGTCCTCGGGCTGCTCACCTCCGTGGTGCTGGGCTGGCTGTTCTACCGCGGCGCGCTGAAGATCAACCTGGCCCGGTTCTTCACCTGGACGGGCGCCATGCTCGTGGTCGTCGCGGCGGGCGTGCTCGCGTACGGCATCCACGACCTCCAGGAGGCCGGCCGGATCCCCGGGCTGCACAGCCTCGCCTTCGACATCAGCTCGACCGTCCCGAAGACCAGCTGGTACGGGACGCTGCTGAAGGGCGTGCTCAACTTCCAGCCCGACCCGACCGTGCTCCAGGTGATCGTCTGGGCGGCCTACCTGGTGCCGGTGCTGGTGCTCTTCCTGCGCAAGCCCGGGGCCGCCACCCGGCCCGGTACCGCCGCCACCGATCCCGCGGAGCGGCCCGCCGCCTGACGCCATCGGCCCCCGCCCCCTTGTCCCCGCGGTCCCGCGCTTCCCCCGGAGCGCGGGACCGCGGCTTTTCCCCTCCCCCCGGGGCCGACCGGACCCGGCGGGCGGTCAGGCGCCGGCCGGTACGGCGGACGCGGCCGGGGCCGCGTCCTGTCGGGCGGTCAGGGCGCGCCCGTAGCGGCGCAGCAGCAGGACGGCGGTGGTGGCGAGGCCGATCAGCAGGCCGAGCCAGAGGCCGCGGGTCGCGCCGCCGAGCGGGTAGGCGAGGAGCCAGGCGGCGGGGAGCCCGACCAGCCAGTAACCGATCAGGGTGATCCGGAAGCCGCTCCTGGTGTCGTCCAGGCCGCGCAGCAGGCCGACCCCGATGTTCTGCGCGCAGTCGAAGAGTTGGAGGACGGCGACCACCGCGAGCAGGCCGGTGGCGATCCGCAGGCCCGGCAGGTCGGCCGCCGAGCCCGGGTCGAAGTAGGGCCGCAGGACGAGGTCGGGCACGGCCAGGTAGGCGAGGCCGACCAGCGAGGTCACCGCGGCGCCGCAGGCGAGGGCGGTGTTCCTGATGCGGCGGGCGGCGGCCAGGTCGCCGAGGGCGAGTTCCCGGCTGACGTTGAGGGACGCCGCGTGCGAGAGGCCGACGGCGACCTGGAAGACGATGTAGATCAGCTGGTTGACGGCGGTGTGCGCGGCGAGGGCGGCGGCGCCGAAGCTGCCGGCCAGCAGCGCGGTGACGGAGAAGAACCCCGCCTCGGAGCCGTAGGTGGCGGCGATCGGCGTGCCGAGACCGAGCAGCCTGCGGACGGTGGGCGGGTCGGCCCGCCAGAAGTCCGGGCGCAGCAGCGGGGCGAGCAGCGGGTCCCGGCGGGCGGAGCCGTACAGGGCGAGGAAGGTGAGCAGGTACACGCTGCTGGTGGCGACGCCGATGCCGGTCAGGCCCAGCGCGGGGAAGCCCCAGGTGCCGTGGATGAAGGCCCAGTTGAGGGCGGCGTTGACGGCGACCGAGGCGAGCGTGATCCGCAGCAGGGCCTGCGGGCGGCGCATGCCGACGGTGAACTGGCGGATCGCCTGGAACCACAGGCAGGGGATCAGGCCGGGGGCCAGGGCGGCGAGCATGCCCTGGGTGCGGTGGGCGACGGCGGCGTCCTGGCCGAGCAGGGTGGCGGCCTGGCCGATCAGGACCATCAGGACGGCGCCGGCGATCCCGGCGAGGGTGGCGACGGCCATCGCGGCGCGCACCAGCGCCCGTACCTCCTCGCCGGCCCCGGTGTCGGCCTCGGCCCGGGCGTCCGCCTCGGCCCGGGTGTCGGCCCCGGCCCGGGTGTCGGCTGCGGCGGCCCGCTCCGCGCGGGCGGCGGCGGCCGCGACCTGGTTGCCGACCGAGGTGACGAGCCCGACCCCCATCGTCCGCAGCTGGTTGAAGATGACCAGGGCGAGGCCGCCGGAGGCCAGTGCCTCGGTGCCGAGGGCGCCCATCATGACGGTGTCGGTGGTGGTCAGGGCGACCTGGGCGAGCTGGGTCAGCGCGAGCGGGACGGCGAGGGCGGCGAGGGCGCGGCTGTCGCGCGCGAGGGTGGCGAGCTGCTGCATGGCGGGGTCACGTTTCTCGGTCGGGGGTTCCCGGGGTCGGTTCCGGGATTCAGGGCCGGCGGAGCTTGCCGAGGGTCTCGTCGACCGCGGCCTCGACGGCCGGGTCGAGGAGGTCGCGGGCGGCCATCCAGTCGTCGTCGAAGACGGTGTCAAGGTACTTCTCTCCCCCGTCGTTGACGAAGGCGACCATGACGGCGTCGGGCGGCAGCCGGGTGAGCCGGTCGAGCGCCTCGTGGACGACGCCGCCGGCCGAGCCGCCGATCAGCAGCCCGGTGCGGCGGGCGACGACCCGGGCGGTGGCGAAGGCCTCCACGTCGCCGACCTTGACGCCTTCGTCGATGAGGTCGTAGTCGACGAGCAGCCCGATGGTGGCGCCCTCGGGGGTGCCGGTGCCGGACTGGTAGTAGTCGTGGGCGGGCGGCCCGAAGGCGATCGAGCCCTTCGGTTCGACGCCGACGACGGCGACGCCGGGCACCGACCGCCGCAGCTCGCGGGCCGTCCCGCACAGCCCGCCGCCGGTGCCGACCGCGCCGATCAGGACGTCGACGCGGTGGTCGAGCGCCTCGGCGATCTCGCGGCCGACCGCGTGGTAACCCACCGCGTTGCTGGGGTTGTTGTGCTGCTCGGTGAAGACGGTGTTGTCCCGCCCGCGGGCCATCTCCTCGGCCAGCTCCTCGCGGGCGGCGGTGTGCAACTCCTCACCGTCGGTGCCGTCGTCCACGTACACGAGGTCGGCGCCCATCGCCTTCATGCTGCGCAGCTTGTCGGCGGCGGCGTGGTGGTCGACGACGGCGGTGAAGCGGTAGCCCCGCTCGGCGGCGACCACGGCCAGCCCGAGACCGGTGTTGCCGGAGGTGGACTCGATGAGGTGGCCGCCTTCGCGCAGTTCGCCGCGGGCCTCGGCGTCCAGCACCATCTGGCGGGCCATCCGGATCTTGGCGCTGCCGGTCGGGTTGAACATCTCCAGCTTGAGCAGCAGGCGCGCGCCGTTGTCGGCGCGGGCGAGTTCGAACAGCGGGGTGCGGCCGATCAGGTCGGACACGCGGCTCACCACAGGCGGGCGGTGCAGGGCGTCGGTCATGGTGGGGCTCCGAAGGGGGCGGCGGGGCGGGGGGCGGGCGGGACTTCAGAGGGGCGGGGGTTCAGCGGTCGAGCTGCCAGCGCGGGCGGGTGCGGCCGGGCGGGTGGTCCAGGACGACCTTCGGCGGCAGCGGGAGTTCGTGGAACGGGGACTCGTTGGAGTCCATCTGGTAGCCGGCGGTGTTGGGGTAGACGAGCAGGTCACCGGCGCGGGGCCGGGCGGGGAAGGCGATCCTGCGCCAGGTCAGCAGGTCGGAGTCGAGGCAGCTGGCCCCGCCCACGCACGCCGCGTACGGCCGGTCGGGCCCGGTCGGTGCCGGCCGGTCGGGCCCGGTCGGTGCCGGCGGATCGGGCAGCAGGACCGGGTCGGGCAGGTACTCGCTGTTGAACCACTGCTCGGACAGGCTCAGGCTGGTGCCGTCCACGGTGACGATCCCGTACCCGGCGCGGTCCTTGACGCCCTGCACGCGGAACACCGAGGCCCCGGCCCGGTCGAGCAGGGCGCGGCCCGGCTCCAGCAGGAGCAGTACGCCGGCCTGCCGCAGCCGTTCGGCGAGGGTGGCGCCGCTGCCGCGGGGGCGGGTGGCCAGGATCGCGCGCAGCGCGTCCGCGCCGGCGACCGGCGAGTGGTACGGGTAGAAGTCCTCCGCGGTGAAGGACCGCCCGCCGTGGTAGTGCTCGGGGCCCTGCGCGGCGAGGAAGGCCTGCCAGTCCTCGGCGCCGACGTAGTCGACGGGGAAGCCGCCACCGATGCTGATCCGGTCCGCCCGCAGGCCCAGCACCCGTGCCTTGAGGCAGAGTTCGACGAGTTCGACGGCCAGCTCGGCGCGCGGGCGGATCGCGTAGCCGGAGAGGTGGAAGCTGAAGCCCTCCATCCGTACTCGGTCGCCGGCCTCGGCGCAGCGCTCCAGCGCCGCCTGCAGCTGGGCGTCGTCCAGGCCGAAGCGGCTGCGCGGCTGGGCCGGCGGGTGCCGGCGCAGCAGGACCCGGGCGGGGCGGGCGCCGCCGAGGTGGAGCAGCCGTTCGAGCTCGTCGGGGGCGTCGACGGCGATCAGCGCGCCCTGCCGGACGGCGATCCGCAGCAGCGGCTCAGACTTGGCCGGGCCGGTGACCACGAGGTCCTCGCCGGGAACGCCGTGGCCGAGGGCGTCCTGCAGTTCGCCGAGCGAGGCGACGTCCACGCCGGCGCCGGCCGCTGCGCAGCGGTCCATGAACACCGACGCCTTGTTGGCCTTCTTCGCGTAGTGGACGCGGCCCTCCACCCCGACCTCGGCCAGGGCGGCGTGGAACGCGGCGAGGTTGGCGTCGAACCGCTCCGGCAGCAGGTAGTGGAAGGGGCCGCCGAGGCCGTGCGCGAGTTCGGGCAGCAGGCCGCCGGCGTGGATCCGGTCGGCGAGCGGATCGGGGTGGACGGGCAGGGTCAGCGCCACAGCGGCACCTCGGTGCCGAGGCCCTGGGCGGCGGCGAGTTGGGCGAAGCGGTGGCCGAGCGCGATGTCGGTGACGACCAGTCCGCTGTTGTAGGCGAAGATCCGCTGGTCGGGGGCGGTGCGGGCGCGGGAGACGCCGGACAGGACGACGGGCAGTTCCAGGTCCACCGCCGGGAGCTTGCCGTCCGGGTCGGCCATGTCGGTGCCGGTGACCCGCATCTGGGCCTCGCTGGTGGCGATCACCCGGTCCGCCCGGTGCAGGGTGGAGGGGGCGAGGCCGTGTCCGACGAGGATCGAGACGGCGCCGCGGCGCAGCCAGTCCGCCTCGACGGCGGCGGTGGTGTGGCCGCCGGCGGTGGCGACCACGACGTCGGCGTCGCGGGCGGCCGCCCGCAGGTCGGTGACCAGCTCGATCCGGCGGTCGGGGAAGTGCCGGGCGAGTTCGGCGCGCACGGCGGCGATGCCGTCGGGGTGGGTGCCGGAGAGCAGCAGCCGGTCCAGTCCCGGCAGGGTGCTGAGCAGGAACGGCAGGGCCAGGCGCCCCTGGGTGCCGGTGCCGATCACCAGCGCGGTCGACGCGCCGGGCGCGGCGCACTCGCGGGCCAGCAGCGCGGAGACGGCCGGGGTGCGCAGGGAGCCGATCCGGGCGCAGTCCATCATCGCCACCGGCAGCCCGGTGGTGTCGTCGTAGAGGGTGAGCGTCGTGTAGTAGTGCTGCTCCTCGCGGCCCAGGTCGAGCCCGTGCTTGTACGAGGTCTTGATGGCGACGACGTTGCGCACGCCGTCGCGGCCGAGCATCGCGTAGGAGACGGAGTGCCCGTCGGCGGGCTTGACGGTGAGCTTGCGCGGGTTGTCGGACTGTCCGGCAGCCAGGGTTCGGTAGGCCTGTTCGACGGTGTCGACGACGTCGGCGAGGGTGATGTCCAGGCCGGCGAGGTCGCTGGTGGACAGTACGCGCAGGGTGGTGTCGTCCCGGTCCATGGTGTGCCTCTCGGGGTGGTGGGGCGGCGTCGGAAAGAGGGTCGGCGGGGGCGGCCCGGGCGGTCGGGCGGCCCAGGCGGTCAGGCGGTCCAGGCGGTGAGGGCTGCCTGCCCGTACCCGTGCTCGTCGTGTTCGGCGAGCGGGCGGGTGGGCCTGCCCTCGACCCGTACGGAGGCGCGCTTGAGCCACCGGTCGGTGCCGTCGTAACGGGCCCGGAACGGCACCCGGCCGTGCACGACGAGGTCGTTGTCGACGACCAGCACGTCACCGGGCTCCAGGCTCACCGCGACCGAGACCCGGGCCAGTTCGGCGCCGAGCCGTGCGTACGCCGCGCGCCAGGCCGGGTCGGCCTGCTCCAGCGGGGTGTACGCGGGGTCGTACCGCATGGTCAGGCCGGCGGGCGTGTCGAACAGCGTGGGCACCGGCGCGGGGCGGCCGCCGAACTTCTGCGCCTGCTCGTAGGCGTCGTCGGGCAGGATCGGCGCCACCGGCCGGGTGAGCTGCTCGACGTCGGCGGCCGGGAGGTCGGTCAGGCGCACGCTCGCCGCGGTGGTGGCGATCGCGTCGTGGTTGCGCATGCAGCAGAGCAGCAGCAGGTGGGCGCGGCCGGGGTGGAAGGCGTCCTCGGTGTGCGGGGTGAGCAGCACCGAGCTGGAGGCGCCGGTCTGTTCGCCCTCGTGGCCGGGCGACGGCACGATGTTGTGCACGAAGCGGCCGTCCTGCTGGCCGTCCCACGCGATCGGGGTGCCCATCAGGGTGGACACCAGCAGCAGCACCACGTCCCAGAGCGCGCCGGCGTCGGCAACGGTCGACCAGTGGCCGGGGGTCGGGCCGAGGGCGGCGTCGTCGACGGTCAGGCCGCGCAGCACGAACAGCCCGTCGGCGGTGTCGACCGGGCGCAGCCGGCGGCGCAGCGGCTCCCCCAGCTGGGCGCACATCACGGGCAGGTCGGCCAGCAGCGCGGGGCTGGTCGCGGAGCCGTGGAAGGCCAGCAACTTGGCTGCGGTGGTGGTGAGTTCCGCGACGGCTTCGGCGTCGAGACGGCGGACCGGGGCAGGGCAGGTGGGCACGGCGGGACCTTCCGGGGACAGGAGTCGGGAGAGCGGTGCGCGGGCACGCGGCATCACCGCGCCGGTGCGGGTCGGCGACGGGAGCTGCGCGTGGGGGGTCGGTCCGGGGCGGGATCGAACGGCCGGACGACAGGAAACGTAACAACGACTTTGAAGTAAGGCAAGCCTTACTCTGGCAAGTGTCTACATTTACGTAGTGTCAGGTTGCCCCGGTGGCGCACCCGGCGCATCGGCTCAATTCGGCTCCCTCACAAGGAATTTGACCAGCAGGAGCGCACGACGAAGGGCCGGTGCGCCCCACGCCGGAGCTTGCGAGGTGTCGCGAACTTAGGGTAGGTAAACCTAAGCAATCCGAGCGCAACCCGAAACGAGGAACGAACGTGGGCGTCACCAGACGACAGCTGCTGTGGGCCGGAGCCGGCATGGGGGCGGCCGGTGTGCTCGCCGCCTGCAGCAGCGGTACGGGCGGGGCCGCGGACGCGGCCTCCGGCGGAGCCTCCCAGCAGCCGCGCCCGGGCGGCACCTTGAAGGTCGGCGCGCTCGGCAAGGCGTCCGCCGTCACCCGCGACCCGCACGGCACCCAGGCCAACGAGAGCGACTACCTGATCATCAGCCTGCTCTACGACACGCTCGCGGCACCCGGGAAGGCCACCAACACCGCCCCCCGCCTGGCCGCCTCCTGGAAGCCCTCGGACGACCTGCGGACCTGGCGCTTCACCCTCGCCGACGGCGCCACCTTCCACGACGGCACCCCGGTCACCGCCGAGGACGTCGTCTGGTCGCTCCGGCGCCTGCGCAACACCCCGTCCGGCAAGAGCCGGCTGCCCGGCATCCAGCCCGAGGGCATCACCGCCGAGGACGCCAGGACCGTCGTCCTCGTCTCCGACTACCCCAACGCCGACCTGCCGCTGCTCACCCGGCTGACCACCTTCGTGCTGAAGAAGGACACCAAGGACGACGCGATCGCCGGCGCCCCCGGCACCGGCCCGTTCAAGCTCGACTGGTACCGCGACGGCAACGCCCGCCTGGTGCGCAACGACGCCTGGTACGGCGGCAAGCCCTACCTGGACGCCATCGAGGTGCGCCTGTTCGAGAGCCCGCAGGCGATGGCCGCCGCCCTGCTCGCCGGGCAGATCGACGTCGCCTCCAACGTCGGCGCCGTCGCCGCCCGCACCGCCGGCTCCCGGGGTGACGTGCGGATCGTCCGCCGCCCCAACGACATGGCGATGCCGATCGTGATGCGCACCGCCGACGGCCCGTTCGCCGACCCGCGGGTGCGCGAGGCCCTCAAGCTCGCCGTCGACCGCCCCGCCATGGTCGAGCAGGGCCTCTCCGGCTACGGCAGCATCGCCAACGACATCCTCGGCACCGGCGACCCGGCCTTCGCCAAGGACGTCCCGCAGCGCACCCGCGACCTCGCCAAGGCCCGGCAGCTGCTCGCCGACGCCGGCTTCGACACCGCGAAGACGTACGACCTGCTCACCACCGAGGACATCGCCGGCCTCGCCGAGTCCGCGACCCTGTTCGCCACCCAGGTCCGCGAGGCCGGCGTACGGATCAACGTGGTGAAGCAGGACTCCAAGACCTTCTGGGACGCCACCTGGCTCAAGGGCACGCTCTACACCACGTACTGGGGCACCAACGACTCGGTCGTCTTCTTCGCCTCCAAGACGATGCTCGCCGACGCCGGCCAGAACGAGTCCGGCTGGAACGAGCCGACCTTCGACGAGACCTACCGCAAGGCGATGGGCACCCCGGACGCCGCCGAGCGGGGCAAGCTGCTGCACCGGCTCCAGGAGATCGAGTACGCCGGCTCCGGCTACCTGCTGTGGGGCATGGCCGACGGCATCGACCTGGCCGGCGCGGCCGTCCGCGACCTGCCCGAACTCCCCGGCTACGGCCGCGTCCAGCTCGAGAAGACCTGGCTGGCGCGTTGACCGCGCGCCAGCCGGCCGGCGCCCGCGCGCCGCACGGCCTCCCGGCCCGCATCCTCCCCGGTGCGGGCCGGGTCGCCCGGCGCGCCGCCCACCAGGCCGGCCGGCGCCTGCTCCTGCTCGTCGTGCTGCTCGCCGCCGTCTTCGCCGCCGTCGAACTGCTGCCCGGCGACGCCGCCGGCGCCACCGCCGACCGCGGTGTCACCGCCGCCGACCTCGTCGCCCGCCGGGTCGCGCTCGGCCTCGACCGCCCGGTCGCCGAACGGTTCCTGGACTGGATGACCGGGCTGCCCACCGGTGACCTCGGCACCACCGCCCGCGGGCAGCAGGTCACCGACGTCCTGGCCGGCCCCTTCCCCAACACCCTCCTGCTCGGCACCCTCGCACTCGCCCTGAGCACCGCCGGCGCCCTCGCGCTCGGCGGCCTGGCCGCCCTGCACCCGGGCGGGCGCACCGACCGCGCCGTCGACGCCTTGTCCACCGCCGCGTTCGCGCTCCCGGAGTTCGTGGTCTCCGTCGCGCTGCTCCTGCTGCTGTCCCGGTGGACCGGCTGGCTGCCCGCCGTCACCCTCACCGGGGCCGACGGCCGGCCCGAATCCTGGACCATGCTCGTGCTGCCGCTGCTCTCCCTGGCGATCCCCCAGATCGGCTGGAACACCCGGATCGTGCGCGGCGCGCTCGCCGACCAGGCCGGCCTGCCGCACGTCCAGGCCGCGATCCTGGACGGCCTGCCGCGGCGCCGCGTGCTCGGCCACCACATGCTGCCCGGCGCGCTGCCCGCCGTCGCCGTCGGCATCGCCACCTCGGCGGGCATGCTGCTCGGCGGCACCGTCGTGGTGGAGACCCTCTTCAACTACCCCGGCATCGGGGCGATCCTGGCCGGCGCCATCACCGACCGCGACACCCCGCTGATCGCCGGGGTGGTGGCGGCGGCCGGCGCCGCCATCAGCCTGCTGCTGCTCACCGCCGACCTGATCCGCGCCACCACCCTCGGAGACGAGCGCCGATGACCGCCGACGCCCCGACCGCACCCGCCGACCCGACCGTGCCCGACGCCCCGACCGTGCCCGCCCCGACCGCACCCGCCGCCCGGCGTCGGAGGGCACCCGCGGCCGCCCTCCTGGTCGCCCCCGCCCTCGTCCTGGTCGCGCTCACGCTGGCCGGACCACTGCTCGCACCGCACCCGATCGACACCCCGGTCACCTTCCCGTACGCCGGGGCGGGCGGCGACGCGCCGCTCGGCGGCGACCAGCTCGGCCGGGACGTGCTCAGCCGCCTGCTGAACGGCGGCGCGCCGCTGATCGCCACCGCCCTGGCCATCGCCCTGGTCGTCACCGCGGTCGCCACCGCCACCGGCATCCTCGCCGTGCTGCGGCCCGCCCTCGGACGCTGGATCGAACGCGCCGCCGACCTGACCATCCTGCTGCCGTCCGTCCTCGCCATCATGCTGATCGCGCTGGCCTGGCCCGGCGGCGGACGCCTCGCCGTCGCCACCGCCGCCACCCTGCTCGGCATCCCGTACGCGGTCCGGATCGTCGCCGCCGCAGCCGCCCCGATCGCCGCCACCGGCTACGTCGAGGCTGCGGCGGCGGGCGGCGAAGGGCTCTGGCACCTGACCGTGCGCGAGGTCCTGCCCAACCTGCGCTCGACCGTCCTCGCGCTGTTCGGCCTGCGCTTCGTCGAGGGCGTCTACCTGGTCTCGGTCGCCGCCTTCCTCCAACTGGGCCCCCAACCACCGGAAGCCGACTGGGCGTTGATGATCCGCGAGAACGCCGCCGGGATCACCCTCAACCCCTGGGCCGTCGGCGCCCCCTGCCTGGCCATCGGCCTGCTCGCGATCAGTGTCAACCTCGCCGCCGAAGCCCTCGCCCCCGCCCGGCCCACCCCGGAGACCCCGCTGTGAGCACCACCGCCCCCGCCACTCCCACCGCTCCCGCCGCCCACGCCGCCGGACTGTCCGTCACCCTCCACGGCACCCCGCTGCTCACGGACGCCGAACTCACCCTCACCCCCGGCCGGATCACCGCCGTCACCGGGCCCTCCGGCGCCGGCAAGACCACCCTGCTGCGCGCCCTCGCCGGCGCCCTGCCCCCCGGCGCCCGGGTCGCGGCGGGCAGCCTCACCGTCCTCGGCCACGACATCCTCGCCCTACCCACCGACCAGCTGCGCCTGCTGCGCCGCCACCGACTGGCCTTCGTCGGCCAGGACCCGGGCTCGGGGCTCAACCCGCGGATGCGCGTGGAGCGACTCATCACCGAGACCGCCCCGCAGCGCCGCCGCACCTCCGTACCGGACCTGCTGCGCGCCGTCCACCTGCCGACCGGCGAGCACCTCGAACGGCGGCGCGCCGCAGCCCTCTCCGGCGGGCAGCAGCGCCGCGTCGCGCTCGCCCGCGCGCTCGCCCGGCGGCCCGCCGTCCTGCTGCTCGACGAACCCACCGCCGGTCTCGACCCCGCGCTGCGCGACGACATCGCCGCGCTGCTGCGCGAACTCGCCGAGCGCGACTCCATCGCCGTCGCCCTCACCAGCCACGACGGCGACTTCGTGGCCCGGTGCGCCGACGACACCCTCGCCCTGCGGCCCCACCGCACCACCACCACCGGACCGAGCGCGCCCGCACCGGCCCCGTACCGCCCACCGGTCGGCGCCGCGGTCGGCACAGCGCCCTTCGTCGAAGTGACGGCGCTGGAAGCCCGGGTCGGCACCGGCCGGGCCCGCCGGCCGGTGTTCACCGGCCTCGGCCTCACCGTGCGGCCCGGCACACTGACCGGGATCACCGGCCCGTCCGGATGCGGCAAGACCACCCTGCTGCGCGCCCTCGCCGGCCTCCACCGGCCCGACGCCGGCACCATCGCCCTCGGCGGCGAACAGCTGGCCACCGGTTACCGGCGCCGCAGCACGGACCAGCGGCGCCGCATCCAGCTCGTCCCCCAGGACCCGCTCGGCGCGCTCAACCCCGCCCACACCGTCGGCGCCACCCTCACCCGGCCGCTGAAGCTGCACTTCGCCCTGCCCGCCGAGCGGTGCGCCGAGCGCGTCGCCGAACTGCTCACCGCCGTCGGCCTGACCGCCGACCACGCCGACCGGCACCCGCACCAACTCTCCGGCGGGCAGCGCCAACGGGTCTCCATCGCCCGCGCCCTGGCCGCCGAACCGGACGTCCTGCTCTGCGACGAGGTCACCTCCGCCCTCGACCCGGCCACCGCCGACGGCATCATGGAACTCCTGCGCCGCCTGCGCGACGAGCGGGGCCTGGCGGTCGTGCTGGTCAGCCACGACCTGCCGCTGGTCTCGGCCCACGCCGACACCGTCCTCGCCCTGGCGGGCCCCACCGGGGCCGTGCTCACGGCGCCGGGCGCGGGCCGGTGACCGTCAGAGGTCGGCCGCCGGCCCGTCCTCCGCCTCCAGCAGCAGGCGCCGCAGCACGTCCTCGTCGTCGGCCGACAGCGAGGAGACGAACCGCTTCAGCACGAGGTCCCGCTGCGGCTCCCGCTCCAGCTCGCGGCGCATCCGGCCGGCCGCCAGACCGGCGGCGTCGGCCACCGGCGCGTAGGCGAACGACCGGCCCGGCCGGGTACGTTCCACCGTCCCCTTCTCGTGCAGGCGGGTGAGGATCGTCGCCACGGTGGTCCGGGCCAGGTCCTGGTGCAGCGCGCTCTTCACCTGCTGCGCCGTCATCGGCTCGCCGGACGCCCACAGCACCGCCAGCACGTCCGCCACCAGCTCCCCGTGCGGGCGCCTGGCATCCCGACCGTCCCGCGCCATCCGTCTCCCCGTCCCGCCGCTCCCGATCCGGGTCCGATTTTACGGCGCCCACGCACTCCCACCCCGGGGCACGCCCCACCACCGCGCCCGCCTCCGGCAGCCGGGAGCAACTGCCGTACCGAAAAGCACCGTTGAGCGGTGACCGCCTGGGGCGACCACACCCACCCCCAGCTTGTTGCACAATGGTCGCAGTTGCACATCATGAGCGGACTAGGGGCTACGGATGCCGGAATCACCGGTGGTGCTGGGGATCGAATCGTCCTGCGACGAGACGGGCGCCGGCCTGGTACGGGACGGCGTGCTGCTGGGGCACGCGGTGGCGTCGAGCATGGACGAGCACGCGCGGTACGGCGGCGTGGTACCGGAGATCGCGGCCCGCGCGCACGTGCACGCCGTGGCCCCGGTGGTCTCCGAGGCGCTGGAGCGGGCCGGACTCACCCTCGCCGACGTCGGGGCCCTCGCCGTGACGACCGGACCCGGCCTGTCCGGCGCGCTGCAGGTCGGCGTCGCCGCAGCCAAGAGCTACGCGTTCGCCCTGGGCGTCCCGCTGTACGGGGTGCACCACCTCGCCGGCCACGTGGCCGCCGCCACCCTCGACGGCGGGCCGCTGCCCGACCCCTGCGTGGTGCTGATCGTCTCCGGCGGCCACACCTCGCTGCTGCTGGTCCGCGACCTCGCCCGCGACCCGATCGTCCACCTCGGCGACACCCTGGACGACGCCGCCGGCGAGTGCTTCGACAAGGTCGCCCGGATCCTCTACCTGCCCTACCCCGGCGGACCCGCGATCGACCGCGCCGCGCGCGACGGCGACCCGCGCGCGGTGCGCCTCCCGCGCCCGCTGAGCGGGCCGAACGACCCGCCGTACGCGTTCTCCTTCTCCGGCCTCAAGACCGCCGCCGCCCGCTGGGTCGAGGCACAACGGGCCGCCGGCACCGAACCCCACGTCCCGGACGCGGCCGCCGCCCTCCAGGAGGCGATCGCGGACACCCTGACCCGCAAGGCGGTCCGGGCCTGCACCGACCACGGCATCGACACCCTCGTCGTGGTCGGCGGCGTCGCCGCCAACTCCCGCATCCGCGCCCTCACCGAACAGCGCTGCGCCGCCGCCGGCATCACGCTGCGCGTCCCGGCGCTGCGCCTGTGCACCGACAACGGCGCGATGATCGCCGCCATCGGCGACCTGCTCGCCCGCGCCGGAGCCCGCCCCGCACCCGCCGACCTGTCCGTCGACCCCTCCGCCCCCCTGGAGTACGCGGCCCTCACCCCCGTGGCACGACCGTCGACCCGGGCCGCCTGAGCGGGCGCGTACCGACGTGGGCGACCGGCGTACGGATCCCCACGGATTCTGCTGGTCCGGCAGGATTCGAACCTGCGACACGCCGCTTTGGAGACGGCTGCTCCGGCCAACTGAGCTACGGACCAGTGCGTCGCCGAGGAATCGAACCTCGCCATCCCGAAGGAGCAGGGGTTACAGCCCCGCTTGCGTCCCAGCGCTCAACGCTTGTTGATGCCACGATCGTAGGAACCGACCCCGCAGCGGCGCCAACGGATTTCGGCAGGCCCGGTGCTCGGCGCACCGGCGGTCACCGGGCGGGTGGGTGGAGTTCGCGTTCGAGGGCGGTCAGGGCGAAGGCGTCGGCGGAGTCGTGCTGCCAGCGCGAGCGGCCGAACATGATGTCCCCGGACAGCCCGTTGAGCATGGCCACCGACCTGATGACGAACTCGGTGGTGTCCACCTCGGCGAACTCCCCCGCCGCCCGGCCCTCGCGCACGACGGCCGCCAACCGCTCCTCCCAGGTGTCGGACAGCGTGGTGAGGAGGTGCCGGCCGGCGTCGTCGTGGCGCTGGGCGAGGACCTGCGTCCACAGGGCGTAGCGCTCGTCGCCCTGGTGGCGGGGCAGGTAGTACCGGACGAAGAGTGCCAGCTTCTCGCTCGGGGAGGCCGCCTGGTCCGCGGCCTGCTGGTAGCGGTGGCCGAGGTCCGTCTCGCTCCAGACCAGGACCTCGAGCAGCAGCCGGTCCTTCTTGCCGAAGTGGTACAGGATGTGGCCGGTGCTCATGCCGGCCCGTGCGGCGATGTCCGACATCCGGACGGCGGCGGCGCCCTTCTCGGCGATCGCGCCGATGGCGGCGCGCATCGCCCGCCCCCGTGCTTCGTCGCCGCTGGGCCGGCGCCTGCGGTCGGCCGGGGCCGGGGCGGGCAGGACGGCGGCGGGCGGCTCGGGATCGGACTCCGGCGTCGGCATGGCCTCATCTCGATTCTAGGGTGCTAGATCGGTAGTCTAGACTGAAAATCTAGTCAGTGCGACGCAAGGCCCGGTCGACCCCCGCGCCGCGGCCCGTCCGACCCGACCATCCTGGAGGTACCCGCATGACGCGCGGATTCGACGTTGTGGAGACCTGTATCGCCGACCTGCGCGCGGCGCTGGAGAAGGGCGAGGCCACCGCGGTCCAGCTGCTCGACGCCTACCTCGCGCGGATCGAGGCGTACGACCGGCCAGGCACCGCCACCGCGCTCAACGCGATGGTCGTGATGAACCCGGACGCCCGGGCCGAGGCCGAGGCCTCCGACGCCCGCCGCGCACGCGGCGAGACGCTCGGCCCGCTGGACGGCATCCCGTACACCGCGAAGGACAGCTACCTCGCGAAGGGGCTGACGGCCGCGGCCGGTTCGCCGGCCTTCGAGCACCTGGTCGCCCAGCAGGACGCCTTCGCCGTCGAGCGGCTGCGCGCGGCCGGAGCGGTGCTGATCGGCCTGACCAACATGCCGCCGATGGCCAACGGCGGGATGCAGCGCGGCGTGTACGGCCGCGCGGAGAGCCCGTACAGCGCCGACTGGCTGACCAGCGCGTACGGCTCCGGCTCGTCCAACGGCTCGGGCACCGCGACGGCGGCCTCGTTCGGCGCGTTCGGCCTCGGCGAAGAGACCTGGTCCTCGGGCCGCGCGCCCGCGTCCAACAACGCGCTGTGCGCCTACACCCCCAGCCGCGGCGTCATCTCGGTGCGCGGCAACTGGCCGCTGGTGCCGACCATGGACGTCGTGGTCCCGCACACCCGCACCATGGCCGACCTGCTCGAACTGCTCGACGTCGTGGTGGCCGACGACCCGCACACCCGCGGCGACCTGTGGCGCGCCCAGCCGTGGATAGCGCTGCCCGCAGCCTCGCAGGTACGCCCCGCCTCGTACCCGGCGCTCGCCCCCACCGACGCCGCCGCGGCCCGCGCCGCGCTCGCCGGCAAGCGCGTCGGCGTGCCCCGGATGTACATCAACGCCGACCCCGGGGCCGGGACCAACCCGGACGGCGGCATCGGCGGTCAGACCGGCCACCGGATCGACACCCGCCCCTCGGTGCTCGCGCTGTGGGAGGCCGCGCGGCGCGACCTGGAGGCGGCCGGCGCCGAGGTGGTCGAGGTCGACTTCCCCGTCGTCTCGAACTACGAAGCCGACCGCCCCGGCGCACCCTCGCTGCTCACCCGCGGCCTGGTCGGCCCGGACTTCCTGAAGGTCGAGATCGAGGACCTGTCCGCCTGGGCGTGGGACGACTTCCTGCGCGCCAACGGCGACCCGGCGCTCGGCACCCTGGCCGAGGTCGACGGCGACCGGATCTGGCCCAAGCAGCAGGGTGAACTCCCTGACCGCTACGCCGGTTTCGACGACACCATCGGCGAGTACCCGCGGTTCGTGCGCGAGCGCCCGTACGCCTCCTTCACCGACATGCCGCACCTGGAGCAGGGGCTGCGCGGCCTGGAGGAGACCCGCCGGGTCGACCTGGAGCTGTGGATGGACGAACTGCGCCTGGACGCGGTGGTGTTCCCGGCCGTCGCCGACGTGGGGCCGGCGGACATGGACGTCTCCGAGGCGTCCGCCGAGCTCGGCTGGCGCAACGGCGTCTGGGTCGCGAACGGCAACCTGGTGCCCCGGCACCTCGGCATCCCGACGGTGACCGTGCCGATGGGCACCATGACCGACACCGGCATGCCGGTCGGCCTGACCTTCGCGGGCCGCGCGTACGAGGACAACGCGCTGCTGGGCCTCGCCGCGGCCTTCGAGGCGACCGGCACCCGGCGCACGGAGCCGTCGCGCACGCCGCGGCTCTGAGTGCGACGGCCGGCGGCGGGGGCTACTCCCCCGTCGCCGGCCGATCGAGCGCTCGGCGCGCTGCGCCTCAGCCCGCGTAGGGCGCGAAGCCGGGGTTGGACTTGCAGCCGAGGTTCTCGAAGCTGCTGACCTTCGTGTCCGGGTCGGTACCGGTCAGGTGCCACTTGCAGGCGCCCTTGAGGTAGCGGCCCTCCAGCCCGCCGGGGAAGTCGATCTCCTTGTTCCACAGGTACGGCGACTGGTAGCTGTTGAGCCGGGCGGTGGCGTTGACGTCGATGCCGCCGGGCGCGTAGATCTCGTAGACCCAGCCCGTCTTGGTGGTGCCGTAGGTGGCGAACTTCTGCGCCACCCACATCTCACAACTCGTGCTCAGGTGCGCGCTGTTCTGCCCACCGCCCTGGACGATGTACTCGGCGAGCGGGGTCACCTGGTCGCCGCGCGGGACGAAGCCCGCACGGAAGATGTCCTCCACGTTCTCCCGGGTGTCGCCGCGCCAGAGCGTGTTGACGTCGTTGCGCCACTGCCAGCTCTCCTGCGTCGCCTTGGCCGCGACCGGCTGGGCGATCTGCGGCAACGTCGTGGTGCGCCACCAGTCCGAGGCCCGGTAGTCGCGGACGGGGCCGCAGGGTGAGGTGAGGTCGTCGTCGGCCGCCCTGGTGGCGGGGACCACCGGCGCGGCGGTGGCCGGGGGCACGGCGACGGCGGTGACGGCGGAGGCGAGCGAGACGGCGGCGGCGACTCGCAGAACGGTGCGCAACATGGCGACAGCCCATCGGTTGATCAACAGGACGGGCATCTTTATAGGCGGCCGGGATGGTTCGTGTCATGACCGATACGCGGACTGCACCCGCACGGGTGAACAAGTCGTACCGCCACCCGGCACCGGCCCGGAGGTCGAGCACAGGGAAGGCCCCGCCCCAGGAGGGACGGGGCCGACGGCCAGGTCAGGAGAAGATGACCGAACGGAACTTGAGCTGATTGCCGAGCACCTTGCCCGGGTTCATCACGTAGTAGACGTCGCCGTCGCAGTCGAAGTCGACGAAGACCGTGGCCGTGGCGTCGGTGAAGTTCTTCGGCGCGTGGGCCGGGAGGAGGTCGGTGGCCCCCGGCACGTTGATGCAGTCGCCGCTCGGCGGGTGGAGGAGCGAACGGGCCCGGCCGAGGCCCCCCGTGTAGTCGAACTCGCCGTCGGCCGCATAGGCGGAGCTCGGCACCGACACAGTGATCAGCAGAGCACCGGCCGCGGCGGCCAGGGTGTGACGAAGACGCATGACGATTCCTTCGGTGAACGGAGGCCGGTACATCCGGCGCAGCGTCGATTCCCCACCGTGGCCCTCGTCATCGCCGAGCCACTCGAAAGAGGTACGTACACCACCCGTCCGGTGGCGTTCAGTGCAATTCCTCCGCCAGTCCGATGATGATCCCGGCCGGGCCGTAGAGGTAGCAGAGCAGGTAGCTGTCCTCGAACCGGGCGATCTCGCCGACGAGTTCGGCGCCGTGCGGGCGCAGCCGGGCCACCGTGTCCTCGAGGTCGTCGACGGCGTACATCACCCGGTGCGTGCCCAGGATGTTGTGCGGGCGCCTGCGTGCTCCGGGGTCGATCGCCTCGGGGCTGCGGTACTTGGCCAGCTCCAGCCGGCTGTGACCGTCCGGGGTCCGCATCATCGCGATCTCGCAGTGGACGCCGTCAAGGCCGGTGCACTGGTCCGCGAACCGGCCCTCGACCTCGGCCCGGCCCTCCAGCTCCAGGCCGAGTTCCTCGAAGAACGCGACGGCGGCGTCCATGTCGTCCACGACGATGCCGACGTTGTCCATCCGCTGGATCGCCATCCTGATCTCCTTCGTCTCCGGGCCCTCGGCCATGGCGCCGATGAGGCCGTGAACCAGCTGTCACAGCGCGAGCATCGCCTCGGCGACCGCGCCGGCCGCCGCGTCGGGGAGCGAGGTCGCGGCCTCGTCGAGGACGAGCAACCGGGCCCCGGGGATCCCGCGCGCGAGCGCCTCGCCGTTGCCGACGGGGAAGAACCGGTCGCGGCGGCCGTGCACGACCAGGGTGGGGATCCCGATCCCGGACAGGCGCTCGCGCCAGCGGGGTGCGCAGTCGAGCCGGGAGAACACCAGGCCCATCTGATTGGCCATCTGGACCGCCGGCCCGGTGCCGGGCGTGCGGTCCCAGATCCGCGCGGCGGTCGCGCGGGCGGCGACCGGGTCGTCGCCGCGGATCTCCGCACCGGACGCGGCGAAGTCCGCGACCGCCTCGCGGTCGCCCCAGTCGGGCAGGGAACGCGAGAACAGCCGGCCCATCGTCTCCCCGTCGTGGTCGGGGAGGTCGTCGTCGACCGGGCCGGGGGCCACCGCGCGGGTGCCGACCAGGGTCAGCGCCGAGAACGCTTCCGGACGGTCGAGCGCGGCCACCTGGGCGACCATCCCGCCCACGCCGATCCCCGCGAGATGCGCCGGCCCTCCGCCGAGCTCCTCGACGAGGGCCGCCGCGTCGGCGGCGAGGTCGCGCAGGGTGTAGGCGGGCGCCAGCGGATCCTCGGTCGTCGACTCCCCGCTGTCGCGCAGGTCGTAGCGCACCACCCGGCGCCCGCCGGCGGCGAGCCGCTCGCACAGCGCGTCGGGCCAGGACAGCATCGTCGTCCCGCCCACGAGCAGCATCAGCGGCGCGCCCTCCGCGCCGAACGACTCGATGCCCAGGGCGATCCCCCCGGCACGGACAGTGGTCATCGGATCACCCGGAAGCGTCGTAGGTCGGCTGTCTCACGGTCGAGCACGACACTACGCCGGGCCACCGACAGCCGCGGGGACCCTGCCGGCGACCGGCTCGGCCCCCGACGGCCCTGGGCGCACCGCGCCACGCCGTCGGGGGCCGAGCCGGTCAGGTCAGGCGAGGACCGCGACGGCCTCGAGCTCGACCAGGTGCTCGGGTACGTCGAGGGCCGCAACCCCCAGCATGGTGGCCGGAGGGGTCGCGGTCACGCCCAGCTTGGTGGCGGCCCGGGTGATCCCCTCCATGAGCAGCGGCATCATGTCGGGGGTCCAGCCGACGACGTGGAGGTTCAGCTTCGCCACGTCTTCGAAGGTGGCCCCGACCGCGGCCAGGGCGGTGCCGACGTTGAGATAGCACTGTTCGACCTGGGCGGCGAGGTCACCCTCGCCGACCGTGACGCCGTCCTCGTCCCAGGCGACCTGGCCCGCGACGAAGACCAGCTTCGATCCGGTCGCGACGGACACCTGCCGGTAGGCGTCGATCTTCGGCAGGCCGTCGGGGTTCATCAGGGTGATGGGCATGCTGCGGCTCCTTGTTCATCGAGGGCGTCCCGCGAGGCGGTCGCTCTCTTGTGGTTACTCAGGAACCGTAGGAGAGTGGTCGCTGACATGGAAGAACGCACTTTTCGGTGACTGGGGTACCAGATGGTGACCAAGCAGCTCGACGGCCCGCTCGACGAGGCGGACGTGCGGCGCGCCGACTCCCTGGCCCGGGAGATCTTCTCGGACGTCGCCAACAAGTGGGCCCTCCTGATCATCGAGGCCCTCGGGGAGCAGACTGTGCGCTTCGGTGAGCTGCGGGACCGGATCGAGGGCATCAGCCACAAGATGCTCACCCAGAACCTGCGCATGCTGGAGCGCAACGGCTTGGTGGAGCGGACGGTGCACCCGGTCGTGCCGCCGCGGGTGGAGTACACCCTCACCGAGCCGGGCCAGGCCCTACGGGTGACGATCGACGGACTGTGCGACTGGACCCACCGGTACCTCGGCCACATCGAGACCTCCCGCAACCGGTTCAACAGCCAGTAGCAGCAACAGACTTGACGACTCGTCAGGCGCTCATTGCCGCGACCCCGTTCACCGGCGGTCGGCGCTCGACGGGGCCAGGCAATGTCAGGCGCGGACGCCCTCCAGGACGAAGCCGCTGCGGGGCCGGGCGATCATCCGGCCGAGCGGGATGGTCAGGTCCTGGTCCGGGACGGTGTACTCGAGGCGGGCCAGGCGTTGCGCGAGCGATTCCAGGATCCCGAGGACGACCCCTTCGCCGGGGCAGCGGTGGCCGGTGGCCGAGCCGCCGCCCTGCGGGATCAGCACCTCGGGATCGGCCGGGCGGTCGAGGAACCGTTCCGGCCGAAAGGCGTACGGGTCCCCCCACAGCGCCGGGTCGTGGTTCTGCCCGTAGAGGTCGAGCAGGACGAGCGTGCCCTCGGCGATCGGAACGCCCCGGTAGGTCAGGTCACGGACCGCCCGGCCACCGACGAACGGCGCGAACGGGTAGAAGCGGCGGACCTCCTGGGCGAACGCGGTGGCGAACGCTGCGCCGCCCTCGGCCAGCCGGGCACCGAGCTCGGGCCGACGGTGCAGGGCATGGGCGGCGAAGGTGAGGTACCAGCAGGCGGCGACGGTGGGGCGCAGGATGTTCAGCAGCTCGACCGCCGCCACCCGCGGCTCCAGCAGGTCGCCGTCCGCGTCGCGGTGCAGGGCCACCGTCTCCGCGGCGGAACCGGACGCGAACACCTGCTGCCCGGCGCGCGCCCGCTCCACGAAATCGACGAGCCAGGCCTCCCGCCGGCGGCGGGCCAGCCGGCCGCGCCAGTGACGCGGGCCCGCGGTGGCGAACCCGTCCACCATGGCCGTCAGGTCGCGGGCGACCGGGCCGACCTCCTCCGGCACGAGGCCGACACCGGCCCAGCGGCAGACGCCCGCGGTGATCACCTCGGCGGCGGCGTCCAGCAGGACGACCCGGGGCTGCTCGGCCCAGGCGGGCACGGCCGCGTCCCAGGCCGCCTCGACGTGGTCGACCAGCGAGCGGACGGCAGCCGGGTCGGCGAGGATCCCCAGGAACATCGCCTTGCGCAAGCGGTGGACCTGCCCGTCGAGGGAGTGCACGCCGCCGTGGCCGAAGAGCGTGCTCCGGGCCGGCTCGGGCAGCGCGCCGGCCCGGCGGACGTGCCGCTCGTCGTAGAAGAAACGCACCGCGTCCGGTCCGTGCAGCGCCGCCACCGGCCGTCCCACCAACCGGGCTCGCGCCACCGGCCCGAGCCTGCGGCGGCGCAGGTCCGGCAGCCAGGCGTAGCCCTGCGCCAGCAGCGGGAGGGAACTGTCGGTCCACGGGGCACAGGGTCGATGCATGGCTGTCGGCTGCCCCCGCCGCGCTCCGGGAAACCGGACATCGCTCCGGCGTGACCGCCGCGCGGACGGGGTGTTCATGAATCGCCGGAACGGGGGCAGATGAGCCGCATGTCGCATCGCCGCAACCGCCGCCGCAGCCAGGCCCGCGCCCTCAGCCTGCCCACCACGACCGTCGGCTCGCCCGTCCGGGTCGCGCCGCGCCCCTGCGCCGGGCCGCCCAAGCCCGGACCGCCGCCGCGCACGTCCGTCGCGCCCGGACCGGAGCAGGCGCTCCCCGCCCCGCGGGTCGGCTGCTGCGCGGTCACCCGCACCCGCCGGTCCCTGGCCGGCGGCGGCTTCGCCATCGTGCGCCGCCACGAACCGCGGTGCCCCGTCTGGAGCGCCCGCTGATCCACCCGGTGGGCCGGTCCGGGCCGGGCGGCTCAGACCAGCCCCGGCCCGAGCGGACGGCCGTGGCTCTCCTGCCAGGCGGCGGCCCGCATCAGCTGCTCCTCGCTCAGACCGGTCGTCGCGACCACCCGGTCGTACAGCTCCTCCTCGTCGTCCAGCGGACCCAGTCGCCGCACCGCCCGGGTGATCTGCCCGGACCACAGTTCCTCTGTGACGAACGGGCGGCGCTGGTAGGCGGCGGCCAGCTCGATCAGGTGGGCCTCGCCGCAGGCGCGCAGCAGGCGTTCGCCGTCGAAGCTGACGTCACCGGCCACCGCCGAGGAGTCCGGCACCCGCAGGACCACCAGCTCCGGGCCGGGTACGAGCGCGCCGCACCGGTCGCAGAGCTCCGGCTCGCCACCCGCGCCGGGCCCGTCCGCACCACCGAACCCCGTCATCCCTCCGGTCTACGCCCGACCGCCGCCGCCCGCGACTGCGGGGAATCCGGAGCGGGGTCGGGCGGGCGGCGCCGCCGCTGTCGGTCGGATGTCAGCGGTCCGGCAGCGCTGCCGGTGGTCTGTGGGCGGGGTGTGGGTGGCCACCGGCACCGTGGACGGCGAGGCGGCCGGCCGGCGGTCGTCCGCACCAGCGAGGGAGCCCCGTCGATGCCGCCCGTTCCCGCTCAGCCACCCGTTCCCACTCCGCCGCCCGTTCCCGCTCAGCCGCCCTGGAACGTCCACCGGCTGCCGCGTGCCCACGCCGGCGTCTACCTGGTGACCGGCGGCAACGCCGGCATCGGGTACTTCGTCGCGGAGCAGCTGGCGGCCACCGGGGCGACCGTGGTCCTGGGCTGCCGGAGCCCCGCGAAGGCCGCCGGCGCCCTCGCGTCGATCCGCTCCCGGGTCGCCGGAGCGCGGGTCCGGAGCGTCCGGCTGGATCTCGCCGACCTCCCGTCGCTCGACGCGGCGGTGGGGGCGCTGGGGGTGGACCACCTCGACGCGGTGGTCCACAACGCCGGGGTGGCGCTGGACGACCCGCCGCGGCAGGAGACGGCGGACGGCCACGAGCTCATGTTCGCCACCAACCACCTCGGGCACTTCGCGTTGACCCGGTGGCTGATGCCGCTGCTGTCGGCCGCCCCGGCGGGCCGGGTGGTGACCATGGGCAGCTTCGCGGCGAAGTCCGAGCGCCTCGACCTGGCCGATCTGCAGAGCCGCCACGACTACCGGCCCAAGCGCAGCTACGGGCGTTCCAAGCTGGCGCAGATGACCTTCGGCATCGAGCTCGACCGCCGGTTGCGGGCCGTCGGCAGCACGGTGAGCAGCGTGGTGGTGCATCCCGGCGGCGCGCTGGACTCGCTCACGCCCTCGCGAGCGCCGGTCCACGTGCGGAGGGCCGGCGCGCGGCTGGGCGCTGCACCTGCGGCCCTGCTGCTCCAGGGCAAGCACGCCGGCGCGTGGCCCGCGGTGCGCGCCGTGCTCGATCCGACCGTCCGCGGGGGCCAGCTGTGGGGACCGCGCGTCCTCGGCCTGCGCGGCGAACCGCGGCGCGAGCCGGTGTGGCCGCACCTGACCGACACCGCCGCCGCGGCGCGGCTGTGGGAGGCGAGCCGCGAGCTGACCCGGGTCGACCCCGGCGCGACCGTCGGATAGGCCCCGGAGCCCGGCGCTGACCGGGAAGGCCGCCACGGGGCGTGGCGGCCTTCGTGGTGGCGGCCGGGGTCAGCCGATCCGGATCAGGCCCGCCCGGGCGGTGGCGGGGTCGAGGTTCGGGGCGCCGCCGTAGCCGGCGGTGTAGCCCAGGTTCAACAGGACGGTGAGGACCGGGCAGGCCCCGGTGCAGGTGGCGGTGCCGTCCGCGCCGGTGACGGCGGTGCACACGGGGGTGGCGCCGACGGCGAAGGTGACGGTGGCGCCGGGCACCGGTCGGCCGGTGGTGGTGTCGGTGAGCGTCGCCGACAGTCTGAGGTTGACGGTCAGCTGGCCGGGGGCGATGGCGAGCAGCAGCGGGTCGGCCGTGATCCGGGTGGTGTCCCGGGTGTAGGCGTAGCGGTCGACGGCGCCTGCGGCGCTGGTGCCGGCCGGGGTGGTGACGGTGACGTCGACCGGTCCTGCGGTGCTGGTGGCGGGGGCGGTCGCGGTGATCTGCGTGTCGCTGCGGACGGTGAAGGACGTGGCGGGGGTGGTGCCGAAGGCGACGGCGGTGGCGCCGGTCAGGTGGGTGCCGGTGATGGTGACGGTGGTGCCGCCGGCGGCCGGGCCGTGGTCGGGGGCGACGCCGGTGACGGCGGGAGCCGGGTCCTGGTAGGTGTAGCTGCCGGCTTCGACGGTACGGCCCGCGGTGGTCACGGTCACGCCCACGGTGCCGGCGGCGTGCGGCGGGACGGTCGCGGTGACGGTGGTGCTGTCGACCACGGTCACGTTCGTCGCCGGCGTGCCGCCGATGGTGACGGCCCGGGTGGCGGCCAGGTGACGGCCGGTCAGGGTGATGGTGGTGCCGCCCGCGGTGGGTCCGTGGTCGGGGACGAGCGCGGTGACGGCGGGGGCCGCGGGGGCCATCGCCAGCCCGAACGGCACGTTGCCGGTGGGCACGGTGGCGGTCACGGTGTTGGTGGCGGTGTCCAGCACCGACAGGGTGTTGGCGCCGCCGTTGGCGACGTACACGGCGCCGCCGTCCGGGTCGGCCAGCACGGCGGTCGGGATGGACCCGACCGGCACGGTGGCGACGACGGTGGTGGTCCCGGTGTCCAGGATCGTCACCGTGTTGCCGTTCTCGGCGGCGACGTAAGCGAAGTGCCCGTCCGGCGACAGCGCGACGCTCGCCGGGCCGGCGCCGACCGGGACGACGGCGGTGATCGTGTCGGTGGCGGTGTCGATCACCGAGACGTTGTTGCTGTTGAAGTTCGCGGTGTAGACGTGCGCGCCGTCGGGGGCGACCGCGATCCCGTTCGGGGTCCTGGCGTCGGCCCGGGCGATGGTGGCGGTCACGGTGTCGGTGGCGGTGTCGATCACCGAGACCGAGCTGCCGACGAAGTTGGCGACGTAGGCGCGCCGGCCGTCCGGGGTCAGCGCGATCCCGGTCGGCTGGTTGCCGACCTGCACGGTGGCGGTGACCGTGCGGGAGGCGGTGTCGATCACGTCCACGCCACCGACGCCGGGGCTGATGAAGCGGCCCACGTAGGCGTGCGCCCCGTCCGGCGCGAAGGTCACCGGCCCCGGGAGCCGGCCGACCGCGATGGTGGCGGTGACGGTGTCGGTCGCGGTGTCGATCACCGAGACGGAGTCGGAGCCGTTGTTGCCGACGTACGCCTGCGTGCCGTCGGGCGAGACCGCGACGCCCTCCGGGAAGGCGCCGACCGGGATGGTGGCGGCCACCGTCCCGGTCGCCGGATCGTAGGCGGTGACCGAATTGCCGCGCAGGTTGGCGATGTAGACCAGCCCCGCCGCCGACTCCGCGTGCGCCTCGGCGGCCGGCAGCACCGCCCCCGCCGTCCCCAGCAGCACGCCGGCCAGCGCCACCGCCGTTCCGCGTCTCAGCCTTCGCCGGGGACCTCGCCGAACTGCCCTGCCGTCGGGAATCAGTGCCATGTACGCCACCCCTCAACCGGATGCACAGCCAGCCGCCACTCGTCCGAGTGCCGTCAATTCACGGTATCCGCGCCATTCTTGACTGCTCATCAGATGAAAGATGATGACCGCATCTGGCCACCCGCAACCGGAATCCGATCATCCGAGATCGCCGTGAGCGGCCCGCGATCCGGACGCCCGACCCCTGGCCGACCCCGCCGACCCCGCCGACCCCGCCGACCCCGCCGACCCCGCCGACCCCGCCGACCCGCCGACCCGCCGACCGGGTGACGGTGCTGGGCCGCGCGGGTGACCCGCGCAGTCCACCCCGTCCGCGGTGCCGAACGGCGGAGGAGGGCGTCCGTCGCCCTCGCGTGACCGGCCCGGTCAAGGGCCGGTCACGTCTCCCCGGGCGCTCTGCCGCCCCACCGGAAGCGAGAACGATGAACCGTTTGCCCGGACGCCCCCGACCGACGTCCACCCTCCGCACCGCCGCCACCCTCGGCGTGCTGGGCCTGGCCCTGGCGAGCAGCATGCTGGCCGGCCCCGGCGCGGGTGTCGGCTCGGCGTCCAGCCACCGCGAGGCCCCGCTGATCGCCGCGGACCCGCAGGTCGACAACACCGACGTGTACGCGTTCACCAGCCCCGACGCCCAGGACACCGTCACCCTGGTCGCCAACTGGCTCCCGTTCCAGGAGCCCAACGGCGGACCGAACTTCTACCCCTGGGCCGACGGCGCCCACTACGACATCAACATCGACTCCCAGGGCACCGGCAAGCCCGACATCACCTACCGCTGGACCTTCCACACCGAGGACCTGCGCGGCACCAACACCTTCCTCTACAACAACGGCGTGGTGAACAACCTCACCGACCCCACCCTGCTGTTCCGCCAGTACTACACGCTCCAGGAGCTGCGCCCGGGCTGTAAGCCCAGGACGCTGGTCGAGCACGGCACCGCCGCGCCGTCCGACACCGGCAAGGCCTCCATGCCCAACTACGGGCAGCTGCGCAACCAGGCCACCGTCCAGCTGCCGAACGGCGGGCGGACCGTGGCGACCCAGGCCGCCGACCCGTTCTTCCTCGACCTGCGGGTCTTCGACCTGCTCTACGGCGGCAACCTCTCGGAGACCGGCCAGAACACCCTGGCCGGGTACAACGTGAACACCCTCTCCATCCAGATCCCCAAGAGCGAGCTGGCGTTCAAGGGCGACGCGGGCCGCAACCCGGTCATCGGCGTCTGGTCGAGCACCGAGAAGCAGACCATGAAGCTCAGCCCCGGCAAGGAGGAGCCGGTCGGAAAGTACGTGCAGGTCTCGCGGCTGGGCAACCCGCTGGTCAACGAGGTGGTGGTGCCCGCCGGCCTCAAGGACGCGTTCAACGCCCTTCCGCCGTCCGAGGACCACAACCAGCCCGCCGTGGTCAACAAGGTGCTCAACCCCGAGGTGCCGCAGCTCATCCAGGCGATCTACGGCCTGCCTGCGCCCGCCACCCCGCGCACCGACCTCCAGGAGATCTTCCTGACCGGTATCGCCAAGGCCACCGGCGGCCCCTTCCAGGTCGACCTCAACTCCCAGCTGATGAACCAGGACATCGACCCGAACTGCTTCGTCCCCGCCGAGGAGCTGCGGCTCAACATGTCCACCCCGGTCACCGCGAACCCGGACCGGCTCGGCGTCCTGAACGGCGACTTCCAGGGCTTCCCCAACGGCCGCCGGCTGACCGACGACGTGGTCGACATCGCGCTCCAGGTGATGGAGGGCGCCACCCCCGGCCACCTGATCGGCGCCCTGGCCGCCGGTGACGGCGTCAACCAGGCCGACCGGCCGTTCTCCGGCACCTTCCCGTACGTCGCGCTGCCGTACGCCAAGGCCGTCAACCAGGCCAACTGACCGTCGGGGCGGCGGGCGCGCTCCCCCGGGGTCCGCCCGCCGCCCCACGCGGCCCCGCCCCACTCGACCCTGCTCCGACCTGCTCCATCCCGCTCCGACCTGCTCCATCCCGCTCCGACCCGCCCCGTCCCGGACGACCGAAGGACCGGCATGCGCCGTCTACCCCTGCTGCTCACCACCGCCGCCCTGTGCGGCTGCCTGGCCGCGTTCGGCGCCCTCGGCCGGGAAGGACCGGCACCTGTCCCGCAGGCCGCCCACCCCGCCCCCGGCCCGGGGGCGGACGGCAGCCCGCTCGGCCGGGCCATCGCCGCCGACCAGCAGCGACTGCGCACCTCCCCGGCGGACGCCGCCGGCTGGTCCCGCCTGGGGGCCGAGTACGTCGAGCAGGCGCGGCTCACCGCCGACCC